>NZ_JBSHAF010000016.1:233384-241449 GCF_053611365.1 Streptomyces sp. NPDC054813
CCTGTCGCGTCGGACTCTCACCCCGTGACGACGGCGGCCCCCCCCCGCCCGGGGGGGGGGGGGGCCCCCCCCCGCTCCGGTCTCTCACTGGCTGCTGGTGCCGAAGTCCTCGGGCGAGATCTGGTCGAGGAACTCGCGGAACTTCTCCACCTCGTCCTCCTGCTCGTCCGGGATCGCGATGCCCGCGTCGTCCAGCACCGTGTCGCTCCCGTAGATCGGCGTTCCGGTGCGCAGCGCCAGCGCTATGGCGTCGGACGGACGGGCACTCACCTCGACACCACTGGCGAACACAAGCTCCGCGTAGAAGACGCCCTCACGCAGGTCCGTGATGCGTACTTCGGTGAGCTCCTGACCGACGGCCTCCAGCACGTCCTTGAACAGGTCGTGGGTCAGCGGTCGCGCAGGAGCCATGCCCTGCTGGGCGAACGCGATCGCCGTCGCCTCCCCCGGCCCGATCCAGATGGGGAGGTAACGGTCGCCTCCCACTTCGCGCAGGAGCACGATCGGTTGGTTGGAGGGCATTTCCACCCGGACACCTACGACATCGAGCTCGTTCACACAGCAACCCTAGGCCGTGCCCGGGACGTTTGGGTAGTCGGGCCCGGAACGCGCGCCCGATCCGGCCTCCGCCCGGGTCCTGTCACGATGGTCACGGCAGCCGCACCCCGAGCGCGGTCTGCACCAGTGCGGCATGCAGCTTCACCGTGAGCGCCGCCAGCTCCTTCGTACGGGCCTCGGCGTGGGCCCTGGTCTGCGGGTTGCGGTGCCGCTTGAGCGGGGCCACCACCTGGTCCACCAGGCCCGCCTCACGGTCGGCGGCGGCCTTCATCACACGCAGGTGGCGCGGCTCGATCCCGAACCTGCCCAGCTCGGTCACGAGCGCGGCCACGGTGACCGCCTCGGCGTCGTACACGCCGTCCTCCAAGGGAGCGAGCAGCCCGTACGACTCCCACTCCGCCAGGCAGTTCTCGTCGATCTCGGCGGCGGCGAGCAGTTCGTCCCGGCCGATCCGTGCCACCGTGGGAGCCTCGGGCATCATCGGCACCGCCTCCCCGTCCCGCTGCCGCCCCAGCACGGGCAGCTGTACGGCCTCGCCGCGCTCCATGGCGTCCAGGTACTCCCGGATAACCTTCAGCGGCAGGTAGTGGTCCCGCTGCATCCTCAGGACGTGTCCGAGACGCTCCACGTCCCCGGCGCTGAACTTGCGGTACCCGGACGGGGTCCGGCGGGGCTCGATGAGCCCCTCCGACTCCAGGAAGCGGATCTTGGAGATGGTGACTTCGGGGAACTCGTCGCGCAGCACGTTCAGCACCGTGCCGATGCTCATCAGCCCGGTTTCCGTGGCGGCGGTGCCGTGACCGGTACCGCCGCTCGGTGTGTGCAGCATGGACCTTCTTCCCTGGGGTCCCCGGACGAGGCCCGGAGGGTCAGATGCCCTGCCGGCTCGCGTAGAAGACCAGCCGGTACTTGCCGATCTGGACCTCGTCACCGTTCGACAGAGCGACCTGGTCGATGCGCTCCCGGTTGACGTAAGTGCCGTTGAGGCTGCCCACGTCGGCCACGGTGAACGAGCCGTCCGGCTGGCGGCGGAACTCCACGTGGCGGCGCGAGACCGTGACGTCGTCCAGGAAGATGTCGCTCTGCGGATGACGGCCGGCCGTGGTCAGCTCGCTGTCCAGCAGGAAACGGCTGCCCGAGTTCGGGCCGCGGCGCACGACCAGCAGCGCGGAACCCAGCGGCAGCGCGTCGACGGCCGCCTGCGCCTCGGGCGAGAGCGCCGGCACCTGGGTCTGGCCGGTGACCTCGGCGTCGTAGGCCTCCAGGCCGGAGATCGAGATCGTGGACGTCGTCTCCGTCGCCCGCTCGGGGACGGCGCCCGCGCGCAGCGGGGCACCGCAGTTGGAACAGAAGCGGGCGTTCTCCGCGTTGCGGTTACCGCACCTCGTACAAACCAGGGCCGACATGGACGGATCCTCCTGCCGCGGCTGCCCCGCCGGGGCGTTGGACGCGTACGGGCCGGAGGTAAACCCTCCACCCGCACCTGAGGTTGACGGTTGCCCGAAACCTATGCCGTTGGACTGCGACGGGTCAACTGACGGCGCGCCCTGACCTCCCGAAATGTCACCCCCCGGACCAGCCACCTGGTCCCGGAACAGCGGGCGCTGACCGTCCGCGTCGGGCTGTGCGCGATGGCGAGCGGTCGCATTGTCGCTGCCCTCTCGCGCGCTCTTGCCGAACAACTTCGAAAACAACTTCACGGGCGATTCCCCTTGACCGAAACAGACCCGCCCGTGGGGCAGGACGAACCCTGACTGAATAAACCGGCCGACCCGGACAACCACACAACGTCCGTATCCACCAGACAGTTTCCACCACGCGCCGGTTCCCCGGTGCGCCGACCCCCCGCATCCTCATGCCCTCGCCGGACGTCCCGCATGCACCGCCGGTTCACTGTGAGGACGACCGAGCGTAGTCAGGCTGCTTCGCCGGCCGCAAGGCATCCACGACGATCTTGGTCGATCGTTCGACGGTCACAGTCGCCTGTTCCTTCTCCAGGGTCTGCACCACGCCTCCGGGGATGTTGAGAGCCGGTTCGAGGTCCTGCGGCTTGCCGATCACCTTGAAAACGTAAGGCTGGGTGATCTTGTTCCCGTCGACGCTCACACTCTTCCCGGAGCCGGTGAGGTAGGTGCCGGAGATCACTCGCACTCCGTTGACCTGGATCGCCTCCGCGCCGGCCGCGCGCAACTCCTGGATCGCGTCGAGCAGCATGTCCGCCTGTACCGTCCCCTTCGGGTCGTCGACCGTCATCGTGATGCCAGGACCCTGCGCCGCCACGGTGCCCGCCAGAATGCCGAGTTGCCTCTCCTTCTCGGCCGTCTGCTTGCGAGCCTCCGCCGCCTGGTCGGAGCTGCTCTGCAACTCCTGACGCTGCTTTTCGAGTCCTGTCTTCTCGTCCTCAAGACGCTGAGTACGGTCGTCCAGTTCATCGAGGATGCGAACAAGATCCTCCTGGCGGGCCCCGCGCAACGCGCTGTCACTGTCGCTGTTCGACGCCACCTGCACGGCGAGCCCGAATCCGAGCCCGAACAGCAGCACCGCGACGATCAGTTGGGCCCGGCTTGCCCGTGGCGGCCACAGCCCCTGGACCAGCCGCCGACGGCCGCTCAGCCCGGCCTCCGGCTTCGGCTCGGCGGCGGATCCGGTCTCCGGTGCCGCGGCGGGCACCTCGGCGGGCAGCTCTCTGCGCAACCGCTGCTCCGGCTGATTCTCGTGCTCGCTCATGCCGCTCACGCCCGGAAGACATGCCGGCGGATCGCCGCGGCATTGGAGAAGATACGGATACCGAGGACCACGACGACACCCGTGGACAGCTGCGAGCCCACGCCCAACTTGTCACCCAGGAACACGATCAGCGCGGCCACCACCACGTTGGACAGGAACGACACCACGAAGACCTTGTCGTCGAAGATCCCGTCGAGCATGGCCCGCAGACCGCCGAAGACGGCGTCGAGCGCCGCGACGACGGCGATCGGCAGATATGGCTCGACGACCGCCGGAACCTCCGGACGGACCAACAGTCCGGCCACGACGCCCACGACGAGGCCAAGTACGGCGATCACGATGTGCCCTTCTCAGTCTTCTCGGTGTACGGCTGGGCCGTACGTACGATCACGCTGGGTGCGGCGGGCAACCGGACGTCACTCTCCGTGGAGATCGTCGCCCGGATGTCGAAGTTCTCCTCCAGGGCATGCAGATACAGCCCGTCGGGGCTGTCCTGGAACCTGGAGCTGAGCCTCTCCCCGTCCCCCACCGCCAGCACCGTGTACGGCGGTACCAGCGGCCTGTTGTCGACCAGTATCGCGTCTCCCGCGGCCCTGATCGCGGACAGGGCGGTCAGCCGCTGCCCGTTGATGGAGATCGCCTCGGCGCCCGAGCCCCACAGCCCGTTCACGACGCGCTGCATGTCGTGGTCCCGCACCCGGCCGGTGTCGGAGAACCCGGAGGTCTCCCGCGGGTTGCTGCCGTCGCCGCCCGAGGAGGCCTCCTTGGCGTCGTTCACGACCAGCTTCACACCGGGGCCGTGCACCGCGGTGGCACCCGACAGGACGCCCACCAGGTCCGCCTGCCCGCTGCCGCCGCTCTCCTTCAGCGCCGCACGCTGGCGGGCGCTGACGTCGTCGCGCAGCCTGTCGACATTGCTCTCCAGCTTGTCGGCGGTCGCCGTCTCACGGTCGATGCGGTCGATGAGCTCCTGGCGCTCCTTGGCCACGACCGGGGCCGTCACCCGCGCCTGCGCCGCGCCCACGGTCACCACCAGGGCCGCGAGCACCAGACCGCCGGCGAGACCCAGCCTGGCCCGGAGGGTCTTCGGCATGCCGCCGCCCTCCCCCTGCGCCCGCTTGCGGGCCGCCGCCTCGGCGTACCCGTCGTCGAGGCTGTGGTCCATGACGTTGGTGATCAACGACATGGAGGCGTCCGGACGCTGCGACCGGGTGGCGCTGCTCCGAACGGGGGGTTGCTGCGGCATGCCGCACATCGTCGCACGTTGCGACCGGTACCTCCGAATGGCCCCACCGGCGTGCCGGACAGGCCCCCTCGGGGACACTTGTCCGGCACGCGCGCGTGCGGTGCGTCTACCGTCCGGCGCTGTCCACGATCGCCGACCATTCGTCCAACAGGGCCTGCGCGGAGGCGTCGTCGGGACCCTCGGCCCACAGATGGGTGACCGCCTCGGCCGGGTCGGGCAGCACCATCACCCAGCGCCCGTCGGTCTCCACGACCCGCACCCCGTCCGTCGTGTCCACGAAACGATCACCGGCCGCCTCAACGACACGCCGCATGACCAGGCCCTTGACAGCCCACGGAGTCGCCAGGTCCCGCTTGAGGACATGCGCCCGCGGGATCCGGGCGTCGATCTGGCTCAGCGTGAGCTGTGTGCGCGCCACAAGGCCGATCAGGCGCACGAAGGCCGCCGTACCGTCGTAGACGCTGCTGAACTCGGGGACGATGAATCCGCCCTTGCCGTCACCACCGAAGATGGTGCCTTCCTCACGCCCCACACGCGTGAGGTCGTCGGGCGAGGTGGTCGTCCACTCGACCTGGGTGCCGTGGTACGCGGCCACCTGCTCGGCGATCCGGGTCGTGGTGACCGGAAGCGCCACACGGCCGCTACGCCGCTCGGCGGCGACCAGGTCGAGCATCACCAGCAGCGCCCGGTCGTCCTCGATGATGCGGCCCTTCTCGTCCACCAGGGACAGCCGCTCACCCACCGGGTCGAACCGCACACCGAATGCGGCCCCGGAGGACGCCACGATCTCGCCGAGGCGCACCAGCCCCGACCGACGCTGATCCGCCGTCTCCGTGGGCCTGGCCTCGTTGAGTCCGGGGTTGACGGTCAGCGAGTCCACGCCGAGCTTCCCGAGCAGGCTGGGCAGAACGAGCCCGGCGCTGCCGTTGGAGGCGTCCACGACGACCTTCAGGCCGGCCTCGGCGATCCCGGTCGTGTCGACGTTCCGCAGCAACGAACCTGTGTACGAGTCGAAGACGCTGGCCGGGAAGTACAGGTCGCCGATCTCACCGGGGAACGCACGCCGGTACTCCTGGCGAGCGAAGATCCGGTCCAGCTTGCGCTGGCTGGCCTGCGAGAGGTCCGCGCCCTGCCCGTCGAAGAACATGATGTCGACGGAGTCGGGCACCCCGGGCGAGGTCCGGATCATGATGCCGCCGGCGCTGCCCCGCGCGGTCTGCTGCCGTGCCACCGGCAGGGGCACGTTCTCCAGGTCGCGCACGTCGATGGCACTTGCCTGGAGGGCCGAGATGACCGCCCGCTTGAGCGCACGTGCACCCCGGGAGTGGTCACGGGCCGTGGTGACCGTGGAGCCCTTCTTCAGCGTGGTCGCGTACGCGCCGGCGAGCCGTACGGCCAGCTCCGGCGTGATCTCCACGTTCAGGATTCCGGAGACACCACGGGCGCCGAAGAGATGCGCCTGTCCGCGGGACTCCCAGATCACGGACGTGTTGACGAACGCGCCGGCCTCGATGGTCTTGAACGGATAGACCCGGACGTTGCCCTGCACGATCGATTCTTCACCGATCAGGCACTCGTCACCGATGACCGCTCCGTCCTCGATCCGGGCGGCCCGCATGATGTCGGTGTTCTTCCCGACGACACAGCCCCGCAGATTGCTGTGCTGCCCGACGTAGACGTTGTCATGGACCACGGCCCGGTGCAGGAAGGCACCGCTCTTCACGACGACGTTGGATCCCACGACGGTGTGCTCACGGATTTCCGTGCCGGCCTCGACCTTGGCGTAGTCACCGATGTACAGCGGTCCGCGCAGCACGGCATCGGCATGCACCTCGGCGCCCTCGGCCACCCAGACACCCGGCGATATCTCGAAGCCGTCGATGTCTACGTCGACCTTGCCCTCCAGGACGTCGGCCTGCGCCTTGACGTACGACTCGTGGGTGCCGACGTCCTCCCAGTAGCCCTCGGCAATGTAGCCGTAGATCGGCTTGCCTTCCTTCATCAATTGCGGGAAGACATCGCCGGACCAGTCGACCGGAACGTCGGCCTCGACATAGTCGAACACCTCGGGCTCCATGACATAGATGCCCGTGTTCACCGTGTCGGAGAAGACCTGCCCCCAGGTCGGCTTCTCAAGGAACCGCTCGACCTTCCCCTCTTCGTCGACGATGGTGATGCCGAATTCCAGCGGATTGGGTACACGGGTCAGGCAGACCGTGACCAGCGCGCCCTTTGCCTTGTGGAAGTTGATGAGTTCGGTGAGGTCGAAGTCGGTCAGCGCATCGCCGGAGATGACGAGGAAAGCATCGTCCTTCAACGCCTCTTCGGCGTTCTTGACGCTTCCGGCGGTACCGAGTGGCTTCTCCTCATTGGCATAGGTGAGCTCCATACCGAGCTCTTCGCCGTCCCCGAAGTAGTTCTTGACCAGTGATGCCAGGAACTGCACGGTGACGACGGTCTCGGTGAGCCCATGCCTTTTGAGCAGCCGAAGCACATGCTCCATGATCGGGCGGTTCACCACCGGAAGGAGCGGCTTGGGCATGCTAGAGGTCATAGGGCGAAGGCGTGTGCCTTCGCCACCGGCCATCACGACGGCCTTCATGTCGGAAGCGTCCTCCTCTAAGAGATGACGGTCTAGCCGACTTCACCCGTCCAGATTGTCCCGCACTTTTCCGCCGCAGGCCATCGCGAGCCACTACGTCTGGACAATCGCCGAGCTCAATCGGCTGTGGCGTCCGCACGAACCAGACGACGGACCTGCACCACGTAGAGCACTCCTGCCCACCAATAGAGTGTTGTACCCCATCCGGCGAACGCCCATCCGAAAATTGCAGCGAGTGACGAGATCCAGCCACTTCCGTCACTGAGCAGCAGGAGCGGGAACGCGTACATCAGATTGAACGTGGCGGCCTTGCCAAGGAAGTTCACCTGCGGCGGCGGATAGCCGTGCCGGCGCAGGATCCCCACCATCACCAGCAGCACCAGTTCGCGCAGCAGTAGTACGGCGGTCAACCAGAGCGGCAGGATCTCGCGCCAGGTGAGGCCGACCAACGTCGACAGGATGTAGAGCCGGTCCGCGGCGGGGTCCAGGAGCCGGCCGAGGCTGCTGATCTGGTTCCAGCGCCGGGCGAGCTTGCCGTCCAAATAGTCACTGATGCCGCTGAAAGCGAGCACCAGCAGCGCCCAGCCGTCGCTCTTGGGCCCGCCGAACTCGGGCCTGAGGATCAACCACAGGAAGACGGGTACACCGACGAGACGCGCCATGCTGAGGATGTTCGGGATGGTGAGGACCCGGTTCGTCTGGACACGGGTCTCCTGGACCTCCACCCGGGGGCCTCCTGTGATGGGAAACGAGCCAACTTTGCCCCCTGACCTTACCTCAACGCAAAAAAGCTCTGGCCCTCGGGCTTGATGCCCAAGAGCCAGAGCTCTAAAAGGAGTTCGGCGGTGTCCTACTCTCCCACAGGGTCCCCCCTGCAGTACCATCGGCGCTGTAAGGCTTAGCTTCCGGGTTCGGAATGTAACCGGGCGTTT
>NZ_JBSHAF010000017.1:0-93056 GCF_053611365.1 Streptomyces sp. NPDC054813
GTACTGCAGGGGGGACCCTGTGGGAGAGTAGGACACCGCCGAACAAATTTTGAGAAAGGCCCACGCCGTTATGGCGTGGGCCTTTCTGCGTTTACGGGCATGGTCCGGCTAGAACGTCACGTCCGCCGTGTCGACCGTGCCGCCCTTTCGGCCGGGGGCTTCCTGCCACTGCCAGTAGAGGTTCGTGTGCGAGATGACCTGCTGCGGCGCCGGCGCACCGTACGCGGTGAGGTCCTCCGTGGTGTGGGCGTCGCCGACCAGGGTCGCGTCGTAACCGCGGACCATCGCGCCGTGCAGGGTGGAGCGGACGCAGGCGTCGGTCTGGGCGCCGGTGACGACCACGCGGCCCACGCCGTGTTCGGCCAGGGCGGACTCCAGCTCGGTGTCCTCGAAGGAGTCACCGTAGCGCTTGTGGATGAGGGGCTCGGTGGCTTCCTCACGGGTCAGCTCCGGCACGTACTGCCAGGGGGCGCTGTCCGGCTTCAGTTCGTCGCTGGAGTGCTGGATCCAGATCACCGGGACCGCCTCGGAACGGGCCTTGGTGATCAGGGTGTTGATGTTGGCGATGACCTCGTCGCGGTTGTGGGAGCTGTCCACCACCCCGTTCTGCACATCCACGATCAGCAGGGCGGTGTTCGGTCGGTTCGGCAGAGTCGTCATGGCGTCCACAGTAGGCGGGGGCACTGACAGCGGGCCCTGTGTGAGCGTCGTAAACGAGGTGAGCGAGGTGGGCGGTGGCGGCTACCGTGGCCACATGAGTGCGATGACCAGCGGTGATTACGTTGTTCGAGCGATACGGGCCGAGGAGTGGGAGGACGTGAAGCGGCTGCGGCTGGTCGCGTTGCGGGACCCGGTGGCGCGTATCGCGTTCCTGGAGACCTACGAGGACGCCGTGGGCCGGCCGGACTCCTTCTACCAGGAGCGGGCCGCGCGGTCGGCCGAGGAACCGAGCGGTGCGCGGCAGTTCATCGCCCAGGCGGCGGACGGGGAATGGGCCGGGAGTGTGACCGTCCTCGTCGAGGAGGCCGGGTCCACGGACTGGGCCGGAGCCCGGGTCGAGCGGCGGCAAGGGCATGTGGTCGGGGTGTTCGTGCGGCCCGAGCACCGTGGGAGCGGGCTGATCAAGGCGCTGTTCGACGCTGGTGTGGCATGGGCGCGGGAACGGGGTGCCGAGCGGGTACGGTTGCTGGTGCACCAGGAGAACGCGCGGGCCCAAGGGGCCTACCGCAAGGCGGGGTTCGTGCCGAGCGGTGTACTCCTGCCGTTCGTCAAGGACGAGACGGAGAACGAGGTGGAGTTCGTTCTGGAGTGGCCGTCCTAGGCAGTCGGCTGGACCGGCAGTTCCCGGTGGGGCCAGCGGGAGCGGGCCTGTTCGTGGGAGCGGAGCAGCGCGAGGGTGGGCAGGCCCTGGTCGACGCCGGTGGCGAGCAGATCGGGGAGCTGGGGGAGCGGGGCCACGGCCGCGACGTCGTCCAGGACCAGGGTCAGTGGTGGGTCGAGCCGACCGGAGGATGACCGTTCGGCCATGCGCCGGCCGCGCTCGACCACGCTGGAGACGAGGGCCGTCAGGAGGGGCATCGCGCCGGGGTTGGTCCTGGGGTCCTCGATGGATTCACCGACCACATAAAGCGTGCCCCCTTCGGCCACGAAGGAATCCAGGGCGAGGGCATCGGATCGGTTGGGTGTGCAGGCTTCGCGGATGTTGACCGTGAAGAGGGCGGCGAGCGCCCGGGCCGTCAACTCCTGTGCGATGTCCCGGCGTTCGGGGTGGGAGGTGAGTGCGGCTTCGAGTTCGCCGGCCGCCCCGGGGGCCGCCTTCGGGTGGGTGCGGAGGGTTCGTACGGCGTCCTGGACGCCGCTGCCCTGTGCCCAGCGGTGGACGTGGCGGACCGTGCGGTTCTCCAGGGCGGCGGCGTGGAGGTAGCTGCGCAGGAGGGTCTCGGCCGTGTCGGTGACCGCCTGGTCGATCTTGGCGGTGGGTTTCACGGGGGTGAGGAGTGCCTGGGCGCGCAGGACCGCGGTCTGCTTGTCCTCGCAGTTGGCCGTGGGGGACCAGTGGAAGCGGGCCGGGGTGTCGCAGAGGTGGTTGGGGTCGTAGAGGAGGACCGGGCCGAGCTTGGCCCGGGCGTCCTTGGTGTCGGACCAGAGGGCGGGGTTCGAGGTGACGACGAGGGTGGGGCCGTCCGCGTCGCGGACGGCCTGGGTTGCGGTGGTGCGGCGGGTGTCCTTGGGTGCGATGTGGATTTTCGCCCACCCACCCACTCGTTCACCGTTGGCAGAGGGGTGAGCGTAGAAGCCGTCGGGGGTCGCGCCGGTGTGCACTCCAGCTGCGTGTTCGACTCCGGATTCCGGGACCGTTGACTCCAGGACGATCGTCTCGGGGGCGGTCGGCGTCTGCCGCGGTTCCGGTTCTGTGCGGGGTTCCGGTTCTGTGCGGGGTTCCGGGACCGGCGTTGTCGTATCCCCGAGCTTCTCCGCCGTCCGTCTTCTTCTCCCCGCACGCCATCTCGCCACCGTGCCCATCACGAAGATCGTCAGGACCAGCAGGATCATCAGCTGGCCGATGAACAGGCCCCAGAACAGGCCCCATCCCGACAGCTGGGCCGGCGGTGTGTCCGGCCAGGCGCCCGTGATGTCGTGCGGTTCGCCGACGAGGTGGCGCATCGCGAGGGGGGTGTGGGAGAGGTCGACGGTCGACGGCCAGGCGCCGTGGGAGAACCAGGCCGCCAGGCCGGTCGCCGTCCACACCATTACCGTGATGCCGAGCAGGAACGCGAGTATGCCGATCAGCAGGCCGTCGGGGATGCCGCCGCCGCTCTGCTGTTCGCGCTCCTGCCGGGGGTCCGGTCTCACGATCGGGTCCTCCCTACGCCACCGTCGATTCCGAGTCGCCGAGGTGCTGTTCGACGAAGGCCGCCGCCCGCTCCTCCGCCTCCAGTTCGGCGGCGCGCAGGGCGTCGTCGGCGGCGGCGAGATGGTCGGCGGACGACTCGGTCATCGCGCGGTCGGTGAAGACGAGCGGGCGCTCTGTCTCGGTGATCAGGTGTTTGACCACCTGGACATTGCCGTTGACGTCCCAGACGGCGATGCCGGGGGTGAGGGTGGGGATGATTTCCACCGCCCAGCGCGGGAGGCCCAGTACCCGGCCGGTGGCGCGCGCCTCGTCCGCCTTCTGGGCGTAGATCGTCCGTGTCGACGCCATCTTCAGGATCGCCGCCGCCTCCTTCGCCGCCGCGCCGTCGACGACGTCGGAGAGGTGGTGGACGACCGCGACGAAGGAGAGGCCGAGCCGTCGGCCGAACTTCAGCAGGCGCTGGAAGAGCTGGGCCACGAAGGGGCTGTTGATGATGTGCCAGGCCTCCTCGACCAGGAAGATGCGCTTCTTCCGGTCGGGGCGGATCCAGGTGTGCTCCAGCCACACGCCGACGATCGCCATCAGGATGGGCATGGCGATGGAGTTGCGGTCGATGTGGGAGAGGTCGAAGACGATGAGGGGCGCGTCGAGGTCGATGCCGACCGTGGTCGGGCCGTCGAACATGCCGCGCAGGTCACCGTCGACCAGGCGGTCCAGGACCAGGGCGACGTCCAGGCCCCAGGCCCGTACGTCGTCTATGGCGACGTTCATCGCCTCCGCGGACTCCGGCTCGGGGTGCCGTAGCTGCTCGACGATGTCCATCAGGACCGGCTGGCGGTCCAGGATCGTCTCGTTGACGTACGAGTGCGCGACCTTGAGGGCGAAGCCCGAGCGTTCGTCGAGGCCGTGGCCCATCGCCACCTCGATGATGGTGCGCAGCAGCGCCAGCTGGCCGGTGGTGGTGATCGACGGGTCCAGCGGGTTCAGGCGGATGCCGTGGTTCAGCGCCGCCGTCGGGTCGAGCCGGATGGGTGTTATCCCCAGCTCTTCCGCGATGAGGTTCCACTCGCCGACGCCGTCCTCGCCCTGGGCGTCCAGGACGACGACCTGGCGGTCCCGGAAGCGCAGTTGCCGTAGGACGTAGGTCTTCTCCAGGGCCGACTTGCCGTTGCCGGACTCGCCGAGGACCAGCCAGTGCGGGGCCGGGAGCTGCTGGCCGTAGAGCTGGAACGGGTCGTAGATGTAGCCCTTGCCGGAGTACACCTCACGGCCGATGATCACGCCCGAGTCGCCCAGGCCGGGGGCGGCGGTGGGGAGGTAGACCGCCTGGGCCTGGCCGGTGGAGGTGCGGACCGGGGAGCGGGTCGTCTCGACCTTCCCGAACAGGAAGGACGTGAAGGCTTCGGTGAGGACGGACAGCGGGTCCCTCATCAGCGCATCAGCCTCTACCTTCGGATTCCGGTGGCGAAGGGAAGTGTGTTCACG
This sequence comes from Streptomyces sp. NPDC054813, assembly GCF_053611365.1. NCBI lineage: Bacteria > Bacillati > Actinomycetota > Actinomycetes > Kitasatosporales > Streptomycetaceae > Streptomyces > Streptomyces sp. NPDC054813. Next base: position 4,340 of record NZ_JBSHAF010000017.1, read on the forward strand.
AAGGCGCGGTGGTGCTCACGGTCGCACCACTCCAGTTTCAGGTACGACTTTCCGGCGGACGCCCTTATCGTGCGTTTGTCGCGGTTGAGGGCCTCCGGGGTACGGGAGGAGACCGTGATGTAGCCGACCAGGTTGACGCCGGCCGCGCCGCTGGCCAGGTCCTCGCCGCGCTGGTCGAGGCGGTTGTGGGCGGCGATGTCGCGGGGGTCGACGGTCCGGTTCATCTTGGCGGCGCGGGACGCCTCCGCCTCGTCGTTGGTCTTCTCGGTCAGCATGCGCTCGATGGCCACCTCGGTGGGTTCGAGGTCCATCGTCACGGCCACCGTGCGGATGACGTCGGGGGTGTGGACGAGGAGGGGCGCAAGGAAGTTGACGCCGACGGGGGTCATCGGCCACTCCTTCACCCAGGCCGTGGCGTGGCACCAGGGCGCGCGGGTGCTGGACTCGCGGGTCTTCGCCTGGAGGAACGTCGGCTCCATGGCGTCCAGTTCGGCCGGCCAGGCGTTGCGCTGGGTCATCGCCTGGATGTGGTCGATGGGGTGGTCCGGGTCGTACATGGAGTGGATGAGGGAGGCGAGCCGGCCCTGGCCGAGGGGCTGGCGGACGCGGATGTCCGCCTCCTGGAGGCGGGAGCAGATGTCGGTGAGCTCGCGGGCCATGACGACCGCGAGACCGGCGTCGCGGTCCAGCTTGCGGCCGGACTGCGGGCGGGCCGCGCGGGCCATCGCCTGGGCCTCGGCGGCCAGTTCGCGGGAGTAGTGCATGCAGGCGACGAGGTAGGCGCGGTGCTGCTCGCTGCTGGTGGACACCATGGACTGCAGCTGGTCGTACGACTGCGAAAGCCAGCCCGGGGCCTTCTCGTCACCGCGCTGGGCGACGTCCTTGGCGTGGGCGTCGGGGTCGGCGGGGAGGGTGCGGGCGAGCATCTGGAGGCGGGTGACGAAGCCGTCGCCGTTGGCCACGTGCTTGAGGAGGGTGCCGAAGCGGTCGACGAGGGCTTCCTGGTCCTCGGAGTCGCGCAGGCCGACGCCGGGTCCCTCGATCTCGATGGCGGCGGTGACCGTCTTGCGGTCGGCGTGCAGCAGGACGGCGATCTCGTCCGGGCCGAACGGGGCGGCGAGCCAGCTGATCCGGCCGATACCGGGAGGGGGACCGATCTCGACCTCACGGCCGTCGATCCGGGTGCCGGCCTCGGCGGCCGTGGAACGGTAGACCGTGCCCTGGCGGAGCGTCCGCTTGAAACTGCGGTTGATCTCGAACCACTTGTAGAACGTACGGCGCTTGTACGGCACGTAGACCGCGGCCAGCGCGAGCAGCGGGAAGCCCATGAGCAGCACGATCCGCAGGGAGAGGACCGGGACGAGGAGCCCGCACATCATGCCGAGGAACGCGCCCGCGATGATCAGCACGATCTCGCCGGATTCACGGTTCCGGCCGACGATCGCGTTCGGCCGGGCGCGGCCGATCAGATACGTACGGCGGGGCGTGACCGGATGGGACAGATGGGACTCGGTCGTCAACGCCCTTCACCTCCCGAGCTGTTGTTGCGGGTGTTGCCTGCGTGCGGGCTGTTCATCGGGCTGGGCGCGCGGGGTGCGGGTGCGGCGGAGGGGACAGATCCGCCGCCACCACCGTTCGGGGTGCGCGTGCTGTGCGCGGCGACGCCGCCCGAGGCCGGGTTGGACGGGCGGGCACCGGAGGAGCCGGGGGCCTGGCCTCCTCCTCCCCCGCCGTTGTTGTCGGCGCGGGCGCTGTGCGTCCTGATGCCCTGGGCGACCAGGTTGGCGGGGCTGCTGATGACGGCGGCGGCCTTGCCCTCGGCGCCCTGCATGATGCGGTTGCTGCGGCCGGCCGCGATCTCGTCGCCGAAGCCGGGGACGAAGCGGTAGATCATCGCGCTGGCGAAGATGGCGAGCAGGATTATGGCGAGGCCGGAGACGACGGCGGAGAAGGCGTCGGGGCCGCCGTCGGAGGACAGGGCGCCGGCGAGGCCGAGCACTATCACGATGACCGGCTTCACGAGGATGACGGCGATCATGATGCCGGCCCAGCGGCGGACGTGGCCCCACAGGTTCTTGTCGACGAGGCCGGCGTAGACGACGGTGCCGAGGAGGGCGCCGACGTAGAGCAGGGCGGCCCGGATGACGAGCTCCAGCCACAGCACTCCGGCGGCGAGGATGCTGACCAGGGAGACGACGATCAGCATGATCGGGCCGCCGCCGATGTCGTCGCCCTTGCTGAGGGCGCCGGAGAAGGTGCCGAAGAACGTGTCCGTCTGGTTGCCGGTGGTCTTGGCGAGGACGTCGGTGACGCCGTCGGTGGCCGATACGACGGTGTAGAGGATGAGGGGTGTGAAGGCGGACGCCAGCACTGTCAGCCAGAGGAAGCCGACGGCTTCGGAGATGGCGGTGCTGAGGGGGACGCCTCGCACCGCGCGCTTGGCGACGGCCAGGAGCCAGAGCAGGAGCGTGAGGATCGTCGACGCGGCGAAGACGACGGCGTACTGCTGGAGGAACTTCTCGTTCGTGAAGTCGACGTTCGCGGTCTCCTTCACGGCGTCGCTGAGCTTGTCGACGGTCCAGGAGGCAGCCTTGGCACACCCCTGAGCAAGCGAGGAGAGGGGGTCGAGGGTGGAGGTTAGGGGGTCGGTGGTCCCACCACTTCCGCTGGTGCCGCTGTCGTTCTCGCAGTACTTCTTGGCGGGGCCGGCGATCAGTCCGCAGGAGTCGCTGCTGGTCGTGGGCGAGGGACTCGTGGAGGGGACGGGGGCCGCGAAGGCCTGGCCGGCCAGGAGGATGAGGGAGGCCTGCGCTGAGGCCACCAGGCCGGTCAGTTTGAGCGCACGGTGCTGCTGGCTAGCGAGCATAGGTGAACCCTCCGAACTCCTGGACCGCCTTGCTGATCTCGTCGGACCCGGACGCGGGGTTGTCGCCGGTGACTGGAGTCGGGCCGGTCTTCTGGCTGGACTCCAGGACCTTCCAGTCACCACCGTTCCAGCCGAGTTTCATGGTGACGGTGAACCAGTTGTTGGTCACGGGGGTGGTCGAGGTGTTGCCCGCGATGCCGAACAGACCGTTGCACCAGACCTCGACGGTGGCCGCGCTGTCGCTGTACGACGTCACCTTGGTGCCGACCGGCAGGGTGCGGTCGACGAACGTGGTGCCCGAGGGAGCGGAGCCGTCGGTGTTGAGGCCGACCTTCTTCAGGAAATCGGCCGAGTAGTCGGCGTCGAAGCCGGTCTGAAGGCTGTTCATCGTGGCGGGATCGGCGATGGTCTGCACGATCGCATGCCGTTCGGCCGTGTTGAACATGCTGTCGGAGCCGAGCACCGTCGCGTAGTTCGCCGCCGCGCTCTGCGCCCCCTGCGCACTGTGCGCGAACCCCGTCGGGATGCCTTCGGTGTTCTTTGTCTCCACCGGCTTCGTGCCGCTCGCTGCCGTTGACGAAGTCGTCGGCCGGCCCCCGTTGCCGGTGCCGCCTCCGGTGCCCGTCGCCGATGACGAGTCGTCGCCCCCGCCCCTGTTCGCGAAGGCGATCGCCGCGATGAGGAGGACGACCACGCCGACGACCGTGACCAGGCTTCTGGAGGAGGAGCGGCCGCCGCGGCGGGACGCGCCGCCGTACGGGTCGCTCTCGGGCAGGCGGGTGCGGGTGTGGCCCGTCTCCGGGTAGCCGGGCTCGTCTCCGAGGCTCATGCCGCGTACTCCCCCTCCACGTCGTACCGGAACGCGTAGCAGTACGACGGTAGCCGTGCTGGTTCCCGCGCGGGCGCGGTGTGGTGACTCGACATCAGGGAAACGCAACCTCGGAGCGGGGGAAAGGGAGGTGCAGATTGGCTAGACGGCCATGCCGTACACGATCGTGAACAGGGTGCCGAGTGAGCCGATGATGAAGACTCCGGTCAGTCCGGCGATGATGAGGCCCTTGCCCTGTTCGGCACTGAAGGTGTCACGGAGGGCCGTGGCGCCGATGCGCTGTTTGGCGGCGCCCCAGACGGCGATGCCGAGGCAGAGCAGGATGGCGACGGCCATGACCACCTGGATCATCGTCTTCGCCTCGTTGCCCAGGCTGCCGAAGGGGCCCCAGTCCGGAGCGATCCCGCCGATGATGGTGTTGATGTCTCCCTTGTCGGCCGCATAGAACACGTAAGTCACCGCCCCTGGTGGGTAGTTCCGTTCGCCCCTGCCGGGTGCAGAGGTCACGCATCATTCTCGCCGAAAACGTCGCCGGAGTATGTCGACTTGACGTCATCGATTGGCGGGTTTCGTACGAAAGGCTCGTACGGTCACTCTGTGTATCACGGCAGGTCACGCCGGGCAATGAGGCCTGAGCGGAACCTGTCGTGTGGTTCCGTCGTTGACCCCCTTTATGACCTGGCACGTTTGATGGGGGCCGGTCGGGTGAGGGGTCGAGACGATGTTCTCACGGTAGTCACGGGGAAAAGGCCAGTGGACCCCGGCCGATGCCAGGGTCCACTGGGTCGGTGACGGGTGCTCAGCCCGCGAAGGCCGTGACGCCCTCCGGGGTGCCCCAGCCGGTCGGACCGTCGTAGCCGGTCGTGGCGGTGCAGTAGTACGAGGTGGTGCAGGTCCCGTTGTTGCCGCTGGTCACGTCGTTGAGGTATGAGGTGCCGGCGTAGCTGTAGGGGAACTTGGCCGGGTAGGAGCCGCTGGACGGGGTGCCGGCCAGGGCGTAGACGCCCGCGATGATGGGGGCGGAGACGCTGGTGCCGCCGAAGGTGTACCAGCCGGCGGTGACGCCGTAGGAGTCGTAGACGGAGACGCCGGTCGCCGGGTCGGCCACCGCGGAGACGTCCGAGATCATGCGCTTGGTGCAGCTGGTGTCGGTCTGCCAGGTGGGCTTGGCGTCGTAGGCGGAGCAGCCGGAACCGGTGCCCTCGGTGCTGGACGTCTTCCAGACGGTCTCGGTCCAGCCGCGGGTGGTGGAGGAGGTGGAGAGCTTGGTGCCGCCCACCGAGGTCACGTACTTCGACGCGGCCGGGTACTCGGCGCCGTAGCCCTCGTCACCGGCGGAGACGGTGATGGCGACACCGGTGTGGTTGAAGTACGAGGAGTCGTACGAGGTGTCGGACGAGGACTCGCTGCCGCCGTAGCTGTTGGAGACGAACTTCGCGCCCAGGGTGACCGCCTCGTTCACCGCGGTGCCCAGGTTGGCCATGGTGGCGCTGGTCGCCTCGACGAGCAGGATGTTGCAGTTCGGGCAGATCGCGGAGGCCATGTCGAGGTCGAGGGAGATCTCCTCGGACCAGCCGGCGTCGGACGAGGGCAGCGAGGTCGTGGAGCCGGTCTGGCTGACCTTCTTGAAGCAGCCGTTGGCCGTGGTGCAGGCGGAGAGGCCGTAGTACGAGCGGTAGGTCGCGAGGTCGGACTCGGCGTTGGGGTCGTTGTACGCGTCGACGATCGCGATGGTCTCGCCCGAGCCGTTGGAGGCGGCGGCGGAGGTCAGGCCGTAGGCGGCCCGGAGGTTGGTCGGGCTGTAGCCGGAGGGGGTGGCGGCGTCGGCGGCCTTGGGGGTGACGCCGGTCTTCGCGGCCTGCTGCTTCTGGTAGGCGGTGAGGCCGCCGGTGACGCGGTAGGAGTTGCAGGCGAGTTCGCCCGTGTGCTTGGGGGTGGCACAGGGGGTCGCGGTGTAGGTCACCTTGGTGGAGGAGACGGAAGATGCCGCGTCGGCCTGGACGGCGGTGCCGAATCCGGTGAGCAGCAGCGCGGCCGTGGCCGCCGCCGCTGTGCCGATGCGGCGCCAGCTACCGCGTATGGACGGTCTGTTGGGGGGAGTGGAACGCATGCGTGCAGCCTCCTGAGTTCCGGTACGGGGTGGGAACAGGGGCGGTGCGGGTGCGATCTGGTGAGACCTCTTGCGTTGTGGTGCGATCTCTTGCGTTGCGGTGCGAAAGACCGTCGGTGCGGGTTCCCCGGCGGTCGGGCGGCGGCCCGCGAAGAGAATCCTTTGTTGAGTACGCGACAACAAGAGGCTTCAGGAATCATGACTTCCGCATTGCCGAACGAGGCGTTCGCGTGACTCGTCGATGGCCGCCCGTTGTCTTGCGGGTGACAGGCACTTGACTCAACTCACAGGCAGTTCAAGGGAGTTACCAAGGTGGCCAGGAACGCGGAAAAACGGGTCACGGCCGGCTGCCGTGACCCGTTTCCCTTTGCGTGCCGCCGAGGGGACCCCACGTCCCCCTCACGGTGGCGGCTCCCCGTGACCCGACGGGGAGGTCCTGCGGTCGGGGCTCAGCCGGTGAAGGCGTCGGTCCCTTCCGGGGTGCCCCAGCCGGTCGGGCCGTCGTAGCCCGACCTGGCGGTGCAGTAGTACGACGTGGAGCACGAGCCGTTGTTGCCGCTCGTCACGTCGTTCAGGGCGGAGGTGCCGGCCGCCGCGTAGGGGTACTCGGCCGGGTAGTCGCTGCTGCCCGGGGTGCCGGCCAGGGCGTAGACCGAGGCGATGATCGGCGAGGAGGCGCTGGTGCCGCCGTAGGTGTTCCAGCCGGTGCCGTCGGCGCCGTAGGAGTCGTAGACGGAGACGCCGGTGGCAGGGTCGGCGACCGCCGACACGTCGGCGATCATGCGCTTGGAGCAGCTGGTGTCGGTCTGCCAGGTCGGCTTGGCGTCGTAGGCCGAGCAGCCTGAGCCGGTGCCCTCGGTGCTGGACGTCTTCCAGACGCTCTCGGTCCAGCCGCGGCTGGTGGAGGAGGTCTTCAGGGCGGTGCCGCCGACGGCGGTCACATAGCGGGAGCCGGCCGGGTACTCGGCGCCGTAGCCCTCGTCACCGGCGCTCGCGGTGATGGCCACGCCCGCGTGCTTGTAGTACGAGGTGTCGTACGTCGTGTCCGACGAGGACTCGCTGCCGCCGTAGCTGTTGGAGACGAACTTGGCGCCCAGCTTGACGGCCTCGTTCACCGCGGTGCCCAGGTTGGCGTCGGAGGCCGACTTGGCCTCGACGAGCAGGATGTTGCAGTTCGGGCAGGTCGCGCTGACCATGTCGAGGTCGAGGGACTCCTCGCCGGCCCAGCCGCTGTCGGCGGAGGGGAGGGAGGTCGTCGAGCCGGTCTGGGAGACCTTCTTGAAGCAGCCGTTGTCGGTGGTGCAGTCCGACAGGCCGTAGTACGACCGGTAGGTCGCGAGGTCTTCCTCGGCGTTCGGGTCGTCGTACGCGTCGACGATCGCGACGGTCTCGCCCGAGCCGTTGGAGGCGGCGGCGGAGACCAGGCCGTAGGCCGACTGGAGATCCGAAGGGCCGTATCCGGTGGGGGAGTCGGAGGCGGCGTTCGGCTTGACGGTCTTCGGCGTCACGCCCTTGAGCGCGGCCTGCTTCTCCATGAAGGCGGTGGTGCCGCCGGTGACCCGCAGGGCGTTGCACGCGGCAAAGCCCTTCTTCGGGGTGGCACCGCAGCCGGCCTTCTCGTACTGCACATGGGCCTTGGCGACCTGGGCGGCGATGGCCTTGGCGCTGACCTTGTGGGTCGTGGTGGGGGTGGCCGCGGTGGCGTGCGCCGCGGTGCCGAGCCCGGCGACGAGGAGGGCGGCGGTGGCCGCGGCTGCCGAGCCGACGCGGCGCCATCTGCCGCGTATGTGGGGGGTGTTGGGGGTGGTCGTACGCAACGTACAGCCTCCTGGAAGAGGGGGACAGAGGCCTGCGGGTGGGGGCCACCGGTGTGGTTGCCGGTGGGGGCGGCGGCCCGCGACGACCATCGCGTTGTTCAGTACGCGACAACAAGGTGGGTTTCGGAATCCTGACTTCCGCGTTACTGAAGGACGGCCGGGGCTTACTGATCATTGGGCCGCGGATGGCCGGAAGTTGGGGTCCGATTGACCTGGGGGGTGCGCGCGGCAGGGGCTCAATGCGCGTTGACGGTGCATTGAGGACGTGTCAGACGGGCATTTGCCGTGCCGTTTCCGACCGTTGCGGGCCTGTCGGGCCTATCGGGGCTTCAGGCCGTGCAGTACGAGGTGGACGTGTTCGTCGAGTCCGGCCAGGGCCTCCTGGGCCGGCAGGGCGCAACCGGCGATGAGGGCGGCGAGGCCGTGGATGCTCGCGGCCGCGACGAGGGTGAGCCGTTCCGGGTCGCCCTCGACGATCTCGCCCCGGGCCTGCGCGTCGGCGACCAGCCGGGTGAAGGACCCCAGGGACGCGTCGATCACCTCGGCGGTCTGTACGGAGCTCTCCGGGTCGTGCTTGCGCGCGAACATCAGCTCCAGCAGCTCGGGGTGGTCCACCGCGAAGGTGAGATAGGCCCGGGCCAGTGCGCTGACCCGCGGTTCGAGGGGGGCGGCCGGGTCGTCGGCCGCGTCCAGGGCGCGCTGCAGGCGGTCGTACCCGCTGAGCGCGAGCGCGTCCAGCAGGGCCTGCTTGTCTTTGAAGTGCCGGCCGGGTGCGGCGTGGCTGACGCCGATGTCGCGGGCCAGTTCGCGCAGGGACAGCGCGGTGGCGCCCTTCTCGCGCAGGGTGCGTTCGGCGCTGGCGAGCAGGGCGGCGCGCAGGTCTCCGTGGTGGTAGGGGCGGCTTTGCGGCATGAAGGTCATCGTAACCCGGATGTTGGCGGTGCCAGCTTTGTTGGCACCGTCAGCTTTGTTGGCGTTGCCATCTTTGTTGTCATTGACAGCATTGTTGTCGACGCCTACATTGACGGGCATGGCGAAGAAGACTGGCACATGGAACGCATCCGACCTCCCCGACCTCTCCGGCCGTACGGCCATGGTCACCGGTGCCAACAGCGGCATCGGCTTCACTGCCGCGGACGCGCTGGCCCGGGCCGGTGCGCAGGTGGTGTTCGCGGTACGGGACCCGGAGCGCGGGCGCGCGGCCGCCGCGCGGGTGAACGGCAGTACGGAGGTGCGCCGCCTGGATCTGGCGGACCTGGCCTCGGTACGGGAGTTCGCGGCGGGCTGGGACCGCCCGCTGGACCTTCTGATCAACAACGCGGGCGTGATGATGCTCCCGGAGCAGTCCACCAGGGACGGCTTCGAGATGCAGTTCGGCACGAACCACCTGGGCCACTTCGCGCTGACGAACCTGCTGCTGCCCTACCTCACGGACCGGGTGGTGACGCTCTCCTCCGGGCTGCACCGCGGGGGCGACGGCGTGATCCACTTCGCCGACGTCAATCTGCGTGGCACCTACAACCCGAGCCGCGCCTACGCCCAGTCCAAGCTGGCGAACCTCCTGTTCACCCTGGAGCTCCAGCGCCGGCTGACGGAGGCCGGCTCCCCGGTCCGCGCGCTGGCCGCCCACCCCGGCTACGCGGCCACCAACCTCCAGAGCCACACCGCCAGCCCGCTGGCCCGGCTCGGGATGCGCCTCGGCAACCTCCTCGTCGCCCAGGACGACCGAGCCGGCGCGCTCCCCACGCTGTACGCGGCGACCCAGGACCTGCCGGGCGCCAGCTACGTCGGCCCGGACGGCATGGGCGGGATGCGGGGCGCGCCGGCCCTGGCCGGCCGCAGCCCGGCGGCGAGCGACCCGGTGGCGGCCCGCAGGCTGTGGACGCTGTCGGAGGAGATGACGGGGGTGACGTGGCCGCTCGGGGTCGAGGCCGTGTGACCGCGGCCAGGTACCCCGCCGCCCAGTACCCGGACGCCCGTCGGTCCGTCCGCACCCGCCGGATACGGTGAGCCGATACGACGGATACGGCGGATACGACGGTTCTCCGGGAGGTGGCCGGATGAGCGGTGGCGTGGACTTCGCGCTCGACGGGCGTACGGCCCTGGTGACCGGCTCCGTGCGCGGACTGGGCCTGGAGATGGCCCGGGGACTGGCGGGCGCCGGCGCGCGGGTGATCCTCAACGGCCGTGACGCGGCGACGCTGGAGGCGGTGGCCGGGCGGCTCCGCGACGACGGTCTCGACGCGGTGGGCGCGGCGTTCGACGTCACCGACCGTGAGGCCGCCGAGGAGACGGTGACCGCCCTCGGCGCGATCGACATCCTGGTCAACAACGTGGGCCACCGCGACCGGCGCGGAGTCCACGAGATGGCCCCTGACGAGCTGTCCGCACTCCTCGACGTCCACCTGACCTCGGCGTACGCACTGAGCCAGACGGTGGCCCGGGGGCTCGCCGCCCGAGGCACCCCGGGCCGCATCATCAACGTCTCGTCCGTGGTCGGCCAGCTCGGCCGCATCGGCGACGTCGCCTACGCCACGGCGAAGGCGGGCCTCGACGGCCTGACCCGGGCGCTGGCGGCTGACCTCGGACCCAGCGGCACGACGGTGAACTCGGTGGCCCCGGGCACCTTCGCAACGGACGTCAACGCGGAGCTGGCGGAGGACCCGGAGTGGGCGCGGTGGCTGCGCACGCGCACGGCACTGGGCCGCTGGGGCCGCCCCGCCGAGATCGCCGGCATCGTCGTCTTCCTGGCGAGCGACGCGGCGTCCTTCATCACGGGGCAGACGATCGCGGTGGACGGCGGGATGACCACGACGTTCTGAGCGGAGGTGCGAGCCCCCCGGCATTCCGTCCGAGGTCCGACCGTGCGGGGGGCGTGGCTGTCGGCCCGCCCGCGTGAAAGGGATCCGCGGCGCATCAGGCGGTCATTCCCCCGTCGCGCGGTTCACAGAAAAATCTCAGTGAAGCAGGGAACCGTTTCTCACCTTTGTGGGAGACAGTGGGCGCTGATGAAGCGCACCTCACGCATCTCTTCCGTCTCGCGCCGTCTCGCGCTCGGCGTGGCGGTCGTGCTCGCCGCCACCTCGGCCTCCGTGGCGGCCGCCGACGACGGGCCCGGGCCGTTCGAGGTCACCGCGGTGGTAGGGCCGACCGCGGAGAGCGCGCGGGTCGGGGCCCTGTTCGGCGCCGACAAGGCCGGGAGCCTGGCCGGCAACCACTTCTGCACCGCCTCCGTCGTGCACAGCCCGCAGCGGGACCTGATCGTCAGCGCCGCGCACTGCGTCGACGGTGACGACACCACCGGGCTTGTCTTCGTGCCGGGCTACCGGGACGGTCAGGCGCCGTACGGGGTGTGGAAGGTGGGGAAGCGGTACCTGCCCGACGGGTGGGCGAAGGGGCAGGACGAGGACAGCGATGTGGCCTTCGCCGCCGTGGACGAGCTGGGTGGTAAGAGGGTCGAGGAGGTGACCGGGGCCAACCGGTTCGTCAGCGGCATGGCCACCGGAGCCACCGCCGTGACCGTCACCGGGTATCCCGACTCCCGTGAGGTGCCCATCAGTTGCACCAACAAGCCCGTCGCCCGCAGCGCCACCCAGCAGCGGATCGACTGTCCCGAGTTCACCGGGGGCACCAGCGGGAGTCCCTGGGTGAACGGGGACCATGAGGTGGTCGGGGTACTGGGCGGCCACGAGCAGGGTGGTTCGACCGCCGACACGTCCTACAGTGTCGTGCTCGGGAGCGAGGCCGGCGAGCTGTACAAGGACGCCGTGGCCGGGTGATACGACGTCATGTGCGCCGTCCTGCTGTGAAATAGCGCCACTCTCCGCCGAAATGGCGTTGAACAGCCCTGACATGGGGGAGGGTTGGGGCGTGCGGAAAGTATGGGTGATCGGTGGCGCGGCGGTCGGCGTCGGGCTGAGCTTCGTCATGCTGCTCGTCGTCGGGGTGTACGTCGTCGCCGGAAACCTGCTGGGCGGCGCCGGCGGTGCCGGCAAGGCACTGGCCAAGGGAGCCGTACCGGCCGCCTACTCCACGCTCGTGCAGAAGTGGGGCAATCTGTGCTCCGCGATCAATCCCGCCCTGCTCGCCGCGCAGCTCTACCAGGAGAGCGGGTTCAACCCGAAGGCGCAGAGCGCGGCGGCCGCGCAGGGGATAGCTCAGTTCATCCCGGGGACCTGGGCCACCCACGGCATCGACGGCGACGGCGACGGGGACCGCGACGTCTGGGACCCGAATGACGCGATTCCGTCGGCCGCCTCCTACGACTGCCAGCTCGCCTCGTACGTCAAGGACGTCCCCGGCGACATCTCCGAGAACATGCTCGCCGCCTACAACGCAGGGGCGTACGCGGTCATCAAGTACAAGGGTGTGCCGCCGTACAAGGAGACCCAGAACTACGTCAAGACGATCACCACGCTCGAGGACAGCTTCGCCGCGCCCGTCAGCCGGCTCTCCCCGACCAGGCAGGCCGCCGGCGCCATCGAGTACGCCCAGAACAAGCTCGGCACCCCCTACCTCTGGGGCGGCAACGGCACAGCTCAGGAAGGCGGCCGGTTCGACTGCTCGGGTCTGACCAAGGCGGCGTACGCGAGTGTGGGGATCACACTGCCACGCGTCGCCAACGATCAGTACAACGCCGGTCCGCACCCCTCGCGCAAGGAACTGCTCCCGGGGGACCTGGTCTTCTTCTCCACCGACCTCTCCAACTCCCGCGCCATTCACCACGTGGGGATCTATGTCGGCGGCGGGTACATGATCGACGCGCCGTACACCGGGGCGGTCATCCGGTTCGACCCCATCGACGGCGCCGACTACTTCGGGGCCACCCGGGTCACCGAGGATGGCGCGAAAGCGCTGCCCACCACGGTGTGAACGGAGCGTATAACCCACCCCCTGAGCTGGGGCTTTGTATCTCTCTTCGATAACGTCTGCGTGATCATTCGGTGGAACGTGGAACGTAGTGATGGGGACCGTGCGTTCCTGTTGACGTAGCCGACCACGGGGGTGGCAGCGAGCGACGCACACGAGGTGCGTCCGGGACGACGACGAAGGGGCCGCAGGCACGATGGCTGTACTCGCCGAATCCGGATCCAACCCCGACGTCGACCTGCTCTACGACATCAACGGCCTGGCCAAGGACGCACCGCACTGGTTCGACCGGGCCATGGAGTTCGTCGGGGAGTACGGGCTGCTGGTCGCGATGGTGCTGCTGGTGGTGTGGTGCTGGTGGTCCGTGCGGCGCCGGGGGGACGAGGACACCGCGGGCACGATGGCCGCGCTGGTGTGGACGCCGCTCGCCGCCGCGATCGCCGTCCTCGTGAACGTCCCCATCCGCGGTTTCGTCGAGCGGCCCCGGCCGTTCCTCACCCACCAGGGGCTCGACGTCCTGGTCTCGGGCAAGACCGACTACTCGTTCGTGAGCGACCACGCGACGATCACCATGGCCATGGGCGTCGGGCTGTTCATCGCGAACCGCAGGTTCGGGCTGGCGGGGATAGGGCTGGCGCTGGTGGAGGGGTTCTGCCGGGTGTACATGGGGGTGCACTACCCGACGGACGTGGTCGGGGGGTTCGCTCTCGGCACGGCGGTCGTGCTCCTGCTGTCTCCGCTGGCCACGGCCGTGCTGACGCCGGTGATGAAGGCGGTGGAGTCGTCGCCGAGGGTGGGCCGGCTGGTGCGGCGCCGATCAGCGACGGTGGGGTTGGTACCGGGGGCCCGTCCGCCGGTGGAGTCAGAGGAACGCGACCTGGCGGCGTAGCCGGGGTGGGCGCTGGGGCGGGGGGTTTCGCTTACCGGCGCTGGGCAGGTGCCGCTGCGCCCACCCGTGCCGCCTGGCGGCACCTCCCAGGCCCTTGAGGCACTGGGGGAGGCACGATTGCCCGCAGCTATGTAGCTGACGCGACTACGGCGCCCCGTAAGGGGCGCGGGGCTGTGTCGATGTGCGGCTCCGCCGCGCGGGCGCGACCGGCCCCCACCGGCCCGCAGGTGCTCACCGAGCCGAGGCACCCCTCCCTACAACCCCTGCGCGTAAGAGAAGAACCGCTCCGGGTCGTACTGCTTCTTCACCTTGCCGAGGCGGGTCAAGGCGTCCCCGTAGTACGCCTTCTTCCAGTCGGTCAGCGTCGGGTCCGTGTAGTTCTGGTACGCCGCGCCGGAGGCGTACGGCTTCATCGCCGTGTGCGCCCCGTTCAGCCACGTCTGGCCCGAACCGCCGGAGGCCCCCGCCCCCCACGACACTATGTACTGCGCCAGCATCCGCGACCGCCGGTGCACGAACGCCGTCGCCGTCGGGGAGACCCGGTTCACCGCGCCGCCGAGCGCCGTGAAGGCGATGCTCCCGGCGCCGCCGCGCACCGCGCCGATCTGCCGCAGGGCCGTCTGGATGCCGGCCGCCGAGAGCGAGCGGTCGAAGAAGTCGGAGCGGGCCGCGTAGGTCTCCCGGCCCAGTTTGCCCGCCGTGGAGCGGCCCGGCGTGGAGCCGGGCAGGTGGCACTGGGGCTCGGTGGCGAAGGAGGAGCAGCCGGCGTAGCTCTCCATCGCCTCCTCGTAGCCGTGGCGGCGCAGCGAGACGGAGGAGGCGTTGGCGCCCGCCTTGTGGGCGAGGGCGTCCACCGCGTTCTGTAGTTCGCCGTACGTGCCCATCGAGAAGCAGGCGACGGAGACGCGCGGGCCGCTGCCCGAGTTCTCCAGGTGCAGGGAGGACCAGATCTCGTCCGGCTGGGAGGGGCCCCACTCCTGCCAGGCCTTGAGGACCTGCGCCGCCTTGGACCAGGGCCAGGTCAGGTACGCGGTCACGGCCTGCGGGGTGGGGTGGGTCCTGAACTGCAGCTCGGTCACGACGCCGAAGTTGCCGTTACCGGCCCCCCGCAGCGCCCAGAAGAGGTCCTTGTTGGTGCTCGCGTTGGCGACCACCTGCGTGCCGTCCGCCGTGATCAGCGTCGCCTGGGTGAGGCTGTCGCAGGTCAGGCCGTACGCGCGGGACGCGACCCCGTGGCCGCCGCCAAGGACCAGGCCGGAAACACCCACGGTGGGGCAGGAGCCCGCCGGGATGGTCACGCCCTTGGCCGCGAGGCCGCGGTAGACGTCGATCAGCTTGGAGCCGGCTCCGACGACCGCCGTGCCGCCGCTGACCCGGATGCGGTTGAGCTTGGAGACGTCGAGGACCAGGCGGCCGTCGCCCGAGGAGTAGCCCGCGTAGGAGTGGCCGCCGTTGCGGATCGAGATCTTCAGCCCGTGGGCCTGGGCGTACGACAGCGTGGTGCGGATGTCGTCCGCGTGGGCCACGTAGGCCACCGCGGACGGCTTCAGTCCGTCGAAGCGGGTGTTGTAGAGCTGGTGCGCCGTGGTCCAGCTCGCGTCGCCGGGGCGGATCAGGGTGCCGTCCAGGGCGTGGGCCAGGGCGGTCCAGTTGGCCGCGGCCGCTGCGCTGGTGGTCTTCAGTGCCGTACGAGAGGATGTGGACGCGAGTGGCGCGCCGGTCGTGTGGGATGCGGTGGCGCCGCCGGAGCTGCACCCCGTCAGTGCGGACGCCGCGAGGGCGGCCGCCCCGCCCGATATGAAGGTACGCCGTTCCATGCCCGTGCCTTTCGTCGGCTTTCGTGGGACGAGACGGCGTCCGTCGCACACGGGTTCCCGTGCGGTGTAACGAACGCTGTGACGTCGTAACGGCTGTGATGGCGAACGGCGAATAAATGTTCGCGCAACCCGGCGGTCGGAACCGGGGCGTGCCCTCACCGTGAGCGTTCCGTGACCTAACCGGGTCGACGGCAGGGGTTCACCCTCCGTTTACCTATGGCCATCGGCGCCTTCACCTGTTCTGCCTAATTTCGGCCGTACCCGATGCGGTGAGCGGTCCTAAATGACCAGTCAGGAGGCCCTCACCCCATCACGACTACTTCGCACGCCGCCGAAGGTGGCGCCCCTGGAAGGAACCCCTGAAAGTGAAGCTTCAGCGCAAGAACCGGCTGCGCGCCCTGTCTCTCGGTGCTGTCGCTGTCTCCGGCGCCCTGGCCCTGACGGCGTGCGGCTCGGACGACAACGGTGGCGGCAGCGGTTCGAGCACCTCCTCGGCCTCCGCGAACGCCAGCTCCATCAAGTGCGACGACGCCAAGGGCCAGCTGCTCGCCGACGGCTCCTCCGCGCAGAAGAACGCGATCGACGCCTGGGTGAAGGCCTTCTCCCAGGCCTGTGGCGTGCAGATCAACTACAAGGGCTCCGGCTCCGGCGCCGGTGTGACCGCCTTCACGCAGGGCCAGGTCGCCTTCGCCGGTTCCGACTCCGCGCTGAAGCCGGAAGAGGTCACCGCCTCCAAGAAGATCTGCTCCGGCGGCCAGGGCATCGACCTCCCGATGGTCGGCGGCCCGATCGCCCTCGGTTACAACGTCCCGGGTGTCGACAACCTGGTCCTGGACGCGCCGACGATCGCCAAGATCTTCGACAGCAAGATCACCAAGTGGAACGACGCCGCGATCAAGAAGCTGAACCCCGACGCGAAGCTCCCCGACCTCAAGATCCAGGCGTTCCACCGCTCGGACGAGTCGGGCACGACGGACAACTTCACCAAGTACCTGATCGCCGCCACCCCGTCCAACTGGAAGTACTCGGGCGGTAAGGCCTGGCAGGCCAAGGGCGGCCAGTCCGCTCCGCAGTCCGCGGGTGTCGCCCAGCAGGTCAAGCAGACCTCCGGCGCCATCGGCTACTTCGAGCTCTCCTACGTCTCGGACGGCGTCAAGGCCGTCTCCATCGACACGGGTGCCAGCAAGCCGGTCGCCCCGTCCACCGAGTCCGCCACCGCCGACATCGCGGCCGCCAAGGTCGTCGGCACCGGCAAGGACCTGGCGCTGCAGCTGGACTACAAGACCAAGGCCGAGGGTGCGTACCCGATGACCCTGGTCACGTACGAGATCGTCTGCGACAAGGGCAACAAGGCCGACACCCTCCCGGCGACCAAGGCGTTCCTGCGCTACATCGCCTCCGAGGACGGCCAGAAGGTCCTCTCCACGATCGACTACGCCCCCGTCCCCGACGAGATCATCGCCAAGGTCCGCACCACCATCGAGGGCCTGAGCTAAAGATCCGCGAGTGCGGCCGAGTTCCGTGAGGAGCCCGGCCGCACCGTCCGGTGCACCGCCGCCCGGAGCCGTACGCCCACAAGCCGGGGTGTGCGGCTCCTCCGAGCCGCCCCTCAGGACGGCTCCGCAGACCGGAGAACCCGATGGACATATCTACGCAGACGACAGACGCATCTCCCCCCACCCCACAGCCCGGCACGGCCGAGCAGAAGCGCAACGCCCGCGGTGCCACCCGGGTGGGTGACCGGGTCTTCCTCGGTCTCTCCCGTGGATCCGGCATCCTGCTGCTGGTGATCATGGCCGCGATCGCGGTCTTCCTCACCTACCGTGCCGCCCTCGCGATCAACCGCGACCACGGTAACTTCCTCACCACTTTCGAGTGGAACACCAACCTCATCCCGCCGACCTTCGGCATCGCGGTCCTGGCCTTCGGCACGGTCGTCTCCTCGATCATCGCCATGGCCATCGCCGTCCCGATCGCCGTCGCGATCGCGCTGTTCATCACGCACTACTCGCCGCGCAGGCTCGGCGGCACCATAGGCTTTGTGATCGACCTGCTCGCCGCGGTGCCGTCCATCGTGTACGGCCTGTGGGGCGCGCTGGTCCTGGTGCCGCACATGACCGGCCTGTTCGGCTGGCTCGACAAGTACTTCGGCTGGACCGGGATCTTCTCCTGGGACGGCGGTGCCCCCCGCTCGATGCTGACCGTCGGCGTCCTGCTCGCGATCATGATCCTGCCGATCATCACCAACGTGAGCCGCGAGGTCTTCCGCCAGGTCCCGCAGATGCACGAAGAAGCGGCACTCGCTCTCGGCGCCACGCGCTGGGAGGTCATCCGCATGTCGGTGCTGCCCTTCGGCCGCTCCGGCGTGATCTCCGCCTCGATGCTCGGCCTCGGCCGTGCGCTCGGCGAGACGATGGCCGTCGCCACCGTGCTCTCCCCGGACTTCTCGATCCACGCCAGCCTGCTCAACCCGGGCGGCGGCACCTTCGCCCAGAACATCGCCAGCAAGTTCAGCGAGGCGACCGCGGACGGCCGTGACGCGCTGATCGCGTCGGGTCTGGTCCTGTTCGTCATCACCCTGCTGGTCAACGGCGCGGCCCGCGTGATCATCCAGCGCCGCGCGGAGTACTCGGGGGCCAACGCATGAGCACCGCAGCAGTCAAGCGCCCCAGCACCCTGCAAGGCGCCACCCTCCCCAAGTGGTCCCCCTACGCCATCGTCGGCGGGTCCATCGTCCTCGGCGTGGTCATCGGCCTCGTCGGCGGCCTGGACAGCAAGATCCAGTGGGGCCTGATCGCCGCCCTCCTCTACGTCTTCGGCACCTACGGCATCGCCGCCCGGGTCGAGGGCCGCCGCCAGGCGAAGGACCGGGTCGCGACCTCGCTGGTCTGGGTCGCCTTCATCGTCGCCGTCGTCCCGCTGGTCTCCCTGATCTGGGTGACCATCTCGCGCGGTGTGAAGGTCCTGGACTTCTACTTCCTCAGCCACTCCATGGGTGTGGTCGCCGACGCCCAGCCCGGCGGTGGTGCCTACGCGGCCATCATCGGCTCCCTGGAGCAGGTCGGCCTCGCCACCCTGATCGGCGCTCCGATCGGCATCCTCACCGCGGTCTACCTCGTCGAGTACGGCCGCGGCCGGCTCGCCAAGGCGGTCACCTTCTTCGTGGACGTGATGACGGGTATCCCGTCGATCGTCGCGGGTCTGTTCATCCTCAGCCTCATGCTGATCTTCGACATGCAGCCCTTCGGCTTCGCCGGATCGCTCGCCCTGGCCATCCTGATGATGCCGGTCGTGGTCCGCTCCACCGAGGAGATGCTCAAGCTCGTCCCCAACGAGCTGCGCGAGGCCTCGCTGGCCCTGGGCGTGCCGAAGTGGCGCACGATCCTGAAGGTGGTCCTGCCGACCTCCATCGGCGGTATCACCACCGGTGTCATGCTGGCCATCGCCCGTATCGCGGGTGAGACGGCGCCGGTGCTGCTGCTGGTGTTCGGCAACCCGTTCATCAACAACAACCCCTTCGAGGGTGCGCAGTCGTCGCTGCCGCTGTTCATCTACCAGCAGTACGCGAACAGTGCCGGTGCCAGCGCAGGCTACGACCGTGCCTGGGCGGCCTCGCTCACGCTGATCGCCTTTGTGATGATCCTGAACCTGGTGGCTCGCGGCATCGCCCGCTGGAAGGCCCCGAAGACCGGTCGCTGACCGGCCTGCAGCGACCGACTCCCTGGAAGTGAAGAAGTAATGTCCAAGCGAATCGACGTAAGCGGGCTCACCGCCTACTACGGCTCCCACAAGGCCATCGAAGACATCTCGATGAACATCGAGCCGCGCACCGTCACGGCGTTCATCGGCCCCTCCGGCTGCGGCAAGTCGACGTTCCTGCGCACGCTCAACCGCATGCACGAGGTCACCCCCGGCGGCCGCGTCGAGGGCAAGGTCCTCCTCGACGACGAGAACCTCTACGGCGCCGGTATCGACCCCGTGTCGGTGCGCCGTGAGATCGGCATGGTGTTCCAGCGTCCGAACCCCTTCCCCACGATGTCGATCTTCGACAACGTGGCCGCGGGTCTGAAGCTGAACGGCAACTACAAGAAGAGCCAGCTCAACGACATCGTCGAGAAGTCGCTCAAGGGCGCGAACCTCTGGAACGAGGTCAAGGACCGCCTGAACAAGCCGGGCTCCGGCCTCTCCGGTGGTCAGCAGCAGCGTCTGTGCATCGCCCGCGCGATCGCGGTCGAGCCGAAGGTGCTGCTCATGGACGAGCCCTGCTCCGCCCTCGACCCGATCTCCACCCTCGCCATCGAGGACCTGATCGGTGAGCTCAAGGAGCGCTTCACGATCGTCATCGTGACGCACAACATGCAGCAGGCCGCGCGTGTCTCCGACCGCACCGCCTTCTTCAACCTGGCCGCCGTCGGCCAGCCCGGCCGGCTGATCGAGATCGACGACACGGAGCGCATCTTCTCCAACCCGTCGGTCCAGGCGACCGAGGACTACATCTCCGGCCGCTTCGGCTAGGCCGGAACCGACCCCTCGCGGTGCTGCATGGCGGTGCCACCGCGAGGATGCAAAAGGGCCCGCCCCTGGTTCCCAGGGGCGGGCCCGTCTGCGTGTGGGGCGGCGGGTTTGTGTTCACACCCTGTGGACGGGGAAGGCGACCGGTTCCGCTCCCGACTCCCGCAGCTTGTCCACAGCCTGTTCGACCGCCCGCGGGCCGGTCAGCCCCATGGTCTGCGCCAGCCGCCGCCAGGTCACCGCGTCCGGCCGGCCGCCGGGGTCGCCCGGGTACGGCCGCCCGGGCGCCGGCCGTTCGACGCAGTCGTGCGGCACCAGGGCGAGGGGATCGTCCGCGGCCGCGAACCGGACCACCGAGGCCGTGCTCCGGTCCACCCGCGTGATCTCCCCGTCGGGAAAGGTCGCCACGTCCCCCTCGAAGCCCAGCGCCCCCGCGCAGACCAGTGCCAGGGCGTCCGAGCAGTCGTGCACGACACTCGTGGCGAACTCCCGGGCCACGTCCGCGCCGACCTTCGTCCCCTCGGCCGAGGTCAGCGCGGACACGAACGCCCAGTGGTCGTCGGCCGACCCGGACCCCACCAGACAGACGGTGAAGTGCCCCAGCGGCGCGAGCAGCGCCTGTACGGCGTCCCCGGCGGGGCCGGGCGGCAGCAACCGCACCCCCGACCCGCAGGAACACCGGAACGGTCCGCCGACGGACACCACCTCGACGACGGGGTCGCCGAGCTCCCGCCGGAGCACGGCCAGCACGTCGAGGACGGCCGAGGTCGGCAGCTCCTGATCCACCAGCACCAGCTCGACGGGCGCCGCGTACGCCGCCCGGACCCAGTCCAGGTCCTGCGGGAGCGCGCCGAGCAGAGCGGGGGTGAGGCGTACGACACCCTCCGCGCCGCCGGCCGGCTCGCGCACGGCCCGGCCCTCGTCGCCGACGAGCACGACGGTCGACACCCGCTTTGCCGCGTCCGGCCGCCGCGCCATCGCCGCCGCCACGAAGTCCCCGAGGCCGTTGCCGGCCATGACATGAATCGTCCCTGTCCTCAGACCCACCGAAGCCTCACCGGTCCCGTTCCGGAGCCGCACAGGACGTACGACTTCCCGTCGGCATGATCACACCGAATGACGAGGACGGAGGGTGAAGACGGTGGTGGTGGGCGCGGCCGCTAGAGGAATGCCAGGTCCACGAGGCCGAACGCCGCCGCTGCCACCAGGGCCGCAGCCGGCATCGTGATGAACCAGCCCAGGACGATGTTCTTGGCCACGCCCCAGCGGACCGCGTTCACGCGCTTCGTCGCGCCGACGCCCATGATCGCCGAGGTGATGACGTGGGTCGTGGAGACCGGCGCCTTGAAGAGGTACGCCGTGGTGAACATGATCGAGGCCCCCGTCGCCTCGGCCGCGAAGCCCTGCGGGGGGTCCAGCTCGATGATCTTGCGGCCCAGCGTGCGCATGATGCGCCAGCCGCCGGCGTAGGTGCCGAGGGAGAGCATGGCGGCGCAGGCGATCTTGACCCAGACCGGGATCGCGTCGCCGTACGTCTCATGGCCGGAAATCACCAGTGCCATGACGACGACGCCCATCGTCTTCTGGGCGTCCTGGAGACCGTGGCCGAGGGCCATACCGGCCGCGGAGACGGTCTGGGCGATACGGAAGCCGCGCTTGGCCTTGTGCGGGTTGGCGCGGCGGAAGATCCACATGATGGCCGTCATGACCAGGTAGCCGAGGATCAGGCCGACGACCGGCGACAGGAACATCGGGATGATGACCTTGTCGACGACGCCGTTCCAGAGGACCTCCGTGCCGCCCGCCAGGGCGGCGCCCACCAGACCGCCGAACAGAGCGTGGGAGGAGGAAGAGGGCAGGCCGAAGTACCAGGTGACGAGGTTCCAGACGATCGCGCCGACCAGCGCGGCGAAGAGGATGCCCATGCCCCTGGAGCCCTCGGGCGTCTCGATCAGGCCCTCGCTGACGGTCTTGGCGACCCCGGTGCCGAAGAACGCGCCGGCCATGTTCATCACCGCGGCCATGGCGAGAGCCGCCCGCGGGGTGAGCGCACGCGTCGACACGGACGTCGCGATCGCGTTCGCCGAGTCGTGGAAGCCGTTCGTGTACGTGAAGAAGAGCGCGACCAGGATGGTCACGACGAGCGCAAAGGTGTCCATCGACGCCTCAGGACTCCTTGACGGCGATGGTCTCCACCGTGTTCGCCACGTGCTCGAACGCGTCCGCAGCCTCTTCCAGGACGTCCACGATCTGCTTGAGCTTCAGCACCTCGATCGCGTCGTACTTGCCGTTGAAGAGGTGGGCGAGAAGCTTGCGGTGGATCTGGTCGGCCTGGTTCTCCAGGCGGTTGACCTCGATCCAGTACTCGGTGAGGTTCTCCATCGTGCGCAGGTTGGGCATTGCCTCGGCGGTCAGGTCGGCGGCCCGCGCCAGCACCTCGATCTGCTGCTCGACGCCCTTCGGCAGCTCCTCGACGTTGTAGAGGACGACCAGGTCGACGGCTTCCTCCATGAAGTCCATGATGTCGTCGAGGGAGGACGCGAGGTTGTAGATGTCCTCGCGGTCGAAGGGCGTGATGAACGAGGAGTTCAGCTGGTGGAAGATCGCGTGCGTGGCGTCGTCACCCGCGTGTTCCGCTGCCCGCATACGCTCCGCGATCTCGGCCCGGGCAGACGCGTCCGCCCCGAGCAGTTCCATCAGGAGTTTCGAGCCCGTGACGATGTTGTCCGCGGACGCGGCGAACATGTCATAGAAGCTCGTCTCCCTGGGGGTCAGACGAAAGCGCACTTGGGGTCCTCGGTATGCATGGGTTTCGGTCAGGCTGATGCTAGGCGCATCATCCGGCCACGGCTAATGGGCCGTCCTCCAGTGTCGCCCATCGGGCAAGGTGATCAGTACGGGGGCGTCCCGAGGGCCCTATACCCAGCAAAGTTCGTTACCATATACCCACCAGGGGTATATGTATCGGCAATGCGGAGGACGCGATGACGACCACCGAGGCCGGCGCCACCAAGCCCTCCGGGAACGGGGCTCCGGCGACCACGCACGGTTACCACAAGCAGAAGGACGAACACCTCAAACGGCTGCGCCGGATCGAGGGCCAGATCCGTGGCCTGCAGCGCATGGTCGACGAGGACACCTACTGCATCGACATACTCACCCAGGTCTCCGCCTCCACCAAGGCCCTGCAGTCGTTCGCCCTGCAACTCCTTGAGGAACACCTGCGGCACTGCGTCGCCGACGCTGCGGTCAAGGGTGGTGCGGAGATCGACGCGAAGGTGGAAGAGGCCACCCAGGCCATCGCCCGGCTGCTGCGGACCTGAACGGGCGGACCCGAACCCGCCGGCCCGATCCGCCGGCCTGATCCGCGGGTCTGACCTGCGGACCTGGCCGAAGTCAGCCGTCCTCGCGCTCCTCGGCCACGCGCAGCACCTCGTCGATGCTCTCCAGGCTGAGTCGTTCCTCGGCGGCCGACGCCGCGATGATCAGTTCTCCGCACAGCTCGATCTCGGCGAGGGCCACGTGGTCCTGAACTGCCGTACCGCCGACCGGAGCCACGTGCATCACCTCTTCTCTGCCGTCACCGACTTCCTAGAGTAGGGAGCGGTCTACACAACGCGCATGGCACGGACGGGCTAGTTCACAGGTTGTACAGAGCCGATCCCGGACTAGTGCGCTGGCTGGTTTTCGGCGATCCGGCCCGCGTAGATGTCCCGGGAACGCGGCAACTTTACGTCCACCGGAGTGCCGAAGTCGTACAGCAGGGTCGTCGAGGCGACCGCGACCGTGCCCTTGCTGCTGTCGTTGACGAAGCTGAACCGCTGCCGCAGTTTGCGGATACGGCCCTGGTCGTCGAGGTACGCGTCGAACGGAACCTCGGCCGTGGCGAACCCTTTCGCCGCGGCGGCGAGGGCAGGCCGGTTGCCGGCGGAGGCGGCGCGGGCGGCGGCCGCGAGGTCGGCGGTGCCCCGGTAGTGCCGGACCTCGACCCCGGCGACCTCGGTCTTTCCCAGGTAGGTCGCGGTGCGGGTGCCGAGGAGCAGCTCGGCCGCGGCGAACGGGTCGGTCGCGCCGCCGGTGACCAGGTTGCCGTCGGAGAGGCTCGCGGTCTCCACGCGGACCCATTTGTCGGCGGGCACCCCGGCGCCCCTGTTCTTCATGAACAGCGCGCCCGGGGCGAGGAGTTCGGTGATCGGACGGTGCTCGGGGGTGCCGGCGGGGTCCTGCGGGAGCACGACCGTGAGTTCACCGAGCTGGTTGCGGTAGTCGTAGCGGCCCTTGCCACGGATGGTGACCCGGGTGCCGCCGGTCGCCATCTCCATCGACGTCGTCGCCCTGGAGGTGGCGGCGGCGCGCAGCGTGTCCGCCGCATGCTTCAGGACGGCGACCGTGGTGTCGCCGGGGCCGCCGCCGGCCCCTTCGGCGGCGGCCCCGCCGCAGCCGGTTGCGCACGCGCCGAGGCCGACCACGAGCCCTACGGTGACGGCCGTCTTTCCAGCGCGCCTGTGCTGCCGCCGATCCATCGCCTGCCTACCCCCAGCCGGTACGTCCGTCACGGGCCCCCTGTCGTTCCGCTTAACGAGGGGTGGGTGGGGCCGTCACGCATACCGGCCGTTTACCGAGCGTGGGTAACGTTGTCAGGGTGGCGCAGAAAGACGGTTCCGGGTGCGGTGTGTACGGGCAGGAGCACCATACGAGGCTGGTCGAGCACGGGCCGTTCTGTTACGCGCGGTGTACGTGTGGGTGGCGAGGGCCGGCGCGCAGGGCTCGGAGCCTTGCGCGTACGGATGGGGCGGGGCATGTGGCTGGGGGTTGCTGAGGTGGTGCGGCGGCCGCCGGCCAGTGGGGGCTGGTCGCGCCCGCGCGGCGGTAGCCGCATGTCGAGTACAGCCCCGCGCCCCTAGGTTTTTTGCCCTACGGGGCGTTGTGAAGCGAGGCCAGCAGTTCGTCCACCAGCTCGGCGTCTCTTGGCTGTGTGAGCCGTTGCCGGGCCTCCGGTGGGCGGAGCCACAGGATCCTGTCCACCTCGTGGTTCGGGGTGAAGTGGCCCTCTCCTGCTTCTCCCGCCCAGTAACGGACCTGCTTGGGGCGGTCGTTGGCGTAGTAGAGGGCCGTGGAGAGTTCGCTGCCGACGTGTGCTGTGTAGCCGGTCTCCTCCGCGACCTCGCGCAGGGCGCCCGTGACCGCGTCCTCGCCGCGCTTGAGCTTGCCCTTCGGGTGGGACCAGTCGTCGTACTTGGGGCGGTGGACGAGGCAGACCTCCAGGTCGCCGTCCACCGGTGAGCGGCGCCACAGGACGCAGCCGGCCGCCAGGACCGGGGTGTCGTTCACACCGCCTCCAGCCGCTGCTTCTGCCACGCCTGCTGGAACGCGAACCGGGCCGCCTCCACCTCGTGCCGCTGGTCGGCGTGGAGGACGCCGAGGGCGTAGGCGGTCGCCGGCGCGATGCGCGGGGTGCGGGCCGCGGCCGCGGCGGCCGCGGCCGCTTCGGAGGCGTCGCGGTGCCGGTTCAGGGCCTGGCCCGCCGAGAACAGCCGTACGTCCACGGGTGCGCCCTCGCCGCACAGCACCTCGCGGGCGTAGCGGTGCAGGCGCAGGAGGAGGCGGACCTGGTGCCAGGGGCCGTCCTGGGGGTGCGGGGCCGGGTCCGGGGACAGGCCGTGGACCAGGGCCTCCGCGTTGTAGGGGTGGCCGGCGGTGACCAGCGGGAGGGCCGCGATGGCGTCGGTGAGGCGTTCCTCGGCCGCCGAGGCGAGCGGGCGCAGGTCGGCCGAGGGCGCCGCGGGGGTGAGCGGGACCTCGCTAGCCAGTACCGCGACCTTGTCGGCGACCGCGTGGAAGCGGGAGGAGCCGAGCGCCTGGAGGGCCGTGGAGTGGGCCCTGGTGCGGGCGAGGGTGAGCTGGCGGTCGAGCAGGGCGCCCGCCTTGGCGGCGCCGACGGTGAGGTTGCCGCGCTCGACCGCGGTCTCCGAAGTGGCCTGGCTCGGCAGGGTCGTCGAGCCGGAGAGCCGGTGGAGTGCCAGCAACAGGCGCTCCAGTCGTGCCTCGTAGGCGTGCTCAAGTCCCAACGTGCCCGACAGCCAGGCGAGTTCGGGGCGGATCTCCTCCGACCAGTCGGCCTCGAGCAGGGGCCGGAAGGTGTGCAGGCTGCCGCTGATGCGCCGGGCCGAGCGGCGCAGCGCGCGGGCGGCGTCGACGGACCCCTCCGCCGCGCTCGCCGTCCCGGTCTCCCGGTGCAGGCGCAGCGCGCGGAGGAACTCGGTGGCCTGGGCGCGCAGGTAGCCCGCGAGGGCGTCCCCGGTCACCACCCGGGCCGTCGGGTCCGTCGGTTCAAGGTGTTGCTGTGCCACGCCGGCGCCTCCGGGCGTCTATGAGCATCTCCTGGATGTTGCGCAGGGGCTGTCCGTCCGCGTCGGTCGCGTGCCGGGTCCACTCGCCGTCCGCACTCAGGTGCCAGGAGGAGGTGGAGTCGGACATACCGGTTTCGAAGAGCCGGGTGAGCGCGGCCCGGTGGGCCGGGTCGGTGACCCGGACCAAGGCCTCTATCCGGCGGTCGAGGTTGCGGTGCATCATGTCGGCGCTGCCTATCCACACCTCGGGCTCGCCGCCGTTACCGAAGGCGAAGACCCGGGAGTGTTCCAGGAAGCGGCCGAGGATCGAGCGGACCCGGACGTTCTCCGACAGGCCCGTGACGCCCGGCCGGATCGCGCAGATGCCGCGGACCCAGATGTCGACCGGTACGCCCGCCATGGACGCGCGGTACAGGGCGTCGATGATCGCCTCGTCGACCATCGAGTTGACCTTGATGCGGATGAACGCGGGACGGCCGGCCCGGTGGTGCTGTACTTCCTTGTTGATCCGCGCGATCAGTCCGTCGCGCAGTGACTTGGGCGCCACCAGCAGGCGGCGGTAGGTCTCCCGGCGCGAGTAGCCGGAGAGCCGGTTGAACAGGTCGGACAGGTCCGCGCCGACCTGGGTGTCGGCGGTGAGCAGGCCGAGGTCCTCGTAGAGCCGTGCCGTCTTCGGGTGGTAGTTGCCGGTGCCGACATGGCTGTAGCGGCGGAGCGTCTCGCCCTCCTGGCGGACCACCAGGGACAGCTTGCAGTGCGTCTTCAGGCCCACCAGGCCGTAGACGACGTGGCAGCCGGCCTCTTCCAGGCGCTTGGCCCACTTGATGTTGGCGTGCTCGTCGAAGCGGGCCTTGATCTCGACCAGGACGAGGACCTGCTTGCCCGCCTCGGCGGCGTCGACGAGCGCGTTGACGATCGGGGAGTCGCCGGAGGTCCGGTACAGGGTCTGCTTGATGGCGAGGACGTCCGGGTCCTCGGCGGCCTGCTCGATGAAGGCCTGCACGGAGGTGGAGAAGCTGTCGTACGGGTGGTGCAGCAGGACGTCCCGCTCGCGCAGGGCCGCGAAAATGTCGGGCGCGGACGCCGACTCGACCTCGGCGAGATCGCGGTGGGTGCCCGCGATGAACTTGCGGTACTTCAGTTCCGGCCGGTCCAGACCGTGGATGCGGAACAGGCCGGTCAGGTCGAGCGGGCCGGGCAGCGGGTAGACCTCGGCCTCGGAGACCTTCAGCTCGCGGACCAGCAGGTCGAGGACCTCGCGGTCGATGGACTCCTCGACCTCCAGGCGCACCGGCGGCCCGAAGCGGCGCCGCATGAGTTCCTTCTCCAGGGCCTGGAGAAGGTTCTCGGCGTCGTCCTCCTCGACCTCCAGGTCCTCGTTCCGGGTGAGGCGGAAGGCGTGGTGCTCCACGACCTCCATGCCCGGGAACAGCTCCTCCAGGTGGGCGCCGATGACGTCCTCGATGGGGACGTACCGGCCCGGGCTGCTCTCCAGGAAGCGGGACAGCGACGGCGGCACCTTGACCCGGGCGAAGTGCTTGTGGCCGCTGACCGGGTTGCGTACCACCACGGCCAGGTTCAGGGAGAGGCCGGAGATGTACGGGAAGGGGTGCGCCGGGTCGACCGCCAGCGGGGTCAGGACCGGGAAGATCTGGTGCCGGAAGAGCGTGAAGAGCCGCGCCTGCTCCTTCTCGGTCAGCTCGGCCCAGCGGACCAGGTGGATGCCCTCCTCCGCGAGCCCGGGGGCGATGTCCTCGTGGTAGCAGGCGGCGTGCCGGGCCATCAGCTCACGGGAGCGGGCCCAGATCATCTCCAGCACCTCGCGGGGCTGCAGCCCGGAGGCGGACCGGGTGGCCACGCCCGTCGCTATCCGGCGCTTCAGCCCTGCCACCCGGACCATGAAGAACTCGTCCAGGTTGCTCGCGAAGATCGCCAGGAAGTTCGCCCGCTCCAGCAGCGGCGTGTTCGGGTCCTCGGCGAGTTCGAGCACCCGCTCGTTGAACGCGAGCCAGCTGCGCTCCCGGTCGAGGAAGCGGCCCTGGGGCAGTTGGGGCCCGTCGTACGGTGACTCCTCGTACGCGTCGAGGTCGGCATCGATGTCGGGTTCGAGGTCGGAGACCGCGGCGGCCACGGTGTGCGGGCGGTGCGCGGCGATGGAGCCCACGGAGGGCTGGGCGTGCTGAACCTCGGCTGCCTGGGCGTTCTGCTGACTCATGACCCCATTCTTCCGCGCCCGGGGCGTGACAGGCGCGTCGGAGCGTGCGGGTGGGAGCCGAACGACCCCGTTTCCCGCGAACCCCTGCGGGGGCGGCGAAGGCTCTGGCGCGGCGGGCTGCATTGGTTGAGCGTCGCAAGCCAGCCTGAACCAATGGTTACGAAGACATGGCGTATGGGATAGCTGCGGGAGGCTCGCGGACGTCGAAGATCAGGTTGCGGCGCCCTCCGGGATCACGAAAGCGACGTTCCTGTACGACCTTCCCACGGATCCCGTACGCCCCTCCGCCGACCGGGGGGACGCACGGGTCCGACGGTCCCTCAGCGGGCCCGGTGGCGCAAGAGGCAGAACGCGCCGACGACGGCCGCCGCGGCAACGGCGAGCACCATGGCGGTGGCCGTGAGGTGGACGGCCCGGAAGCCGCGCAGCGGCCGCCGGGCCGCGCGCGGATACAGCCTGGTCACCAGGGTCACGGCGGCGGCCGAGACCGGCCCGGGCAGGGTGCGGCGCAGGGCGATCCCGGCCGGCGCGGCGCCCGCCAGGGCGGTCGTCAGGCGGTCGTCTTTCCGGTCAGGCGGCGTAGCGCCAGGAAGCAGCCCAGGGTCAGCAGCGCCGTCACGGCGAGGAGCAGGGCGGTGGTGGTCAGCTGGAGCGGCCAGTAGTGCGAGGCCGGGTGGTAGTCGCCGGAGGGCACTGCGCCGTTCTTGCTCTCCCACACGGTCCAGGAGCTGTTGGGGAGGGCGAAGAAGGCCTCTCCGGAGCTGGTCCTCGTCGGCCACAGGCGGGGCATGACCAGCTGGGCGACGGTCCAGATCGCACCGGTGAGGAGCAGGCCGAGGCCCAGGGCGGGCAGGGTGCGGCGGGACAGCAGGCCCGTCAGCGCGCCCGCCGCCAGGCCGCACAGGGCCAGGGCGACGAGGGTGGGGCCGTTGGTGTGGAAGGTCCAGACGTCGTACCACTGCTTGGCGGTGTCGATACGGCCGTTGCCCGCGGCCCACGCCAGATGGTGCAGCCAGACCAGCAGTCCGGTCCCGGCGGCGACCGCGGCGGCCGGTACCGCGAGCCGGACGGTCAGCCAGCGTACGGGGGTGCTGGACTGGGTCCAGGCCAGCCGGGCGGTGCCGGACTCCAGTTCCTTGCCGAACGCGCCGCCCGCCCAGGCGGCCGCCAGGAGGGGCACCGCGGCCAGGGCCAGGGTGGCGTAGTTGTACCAGTCCTTGTAGCGCAGGATCGCGTTCTGGTCGTACGAGCACCGCTTCGGCCACTCCGGGCAGCCCTTGTACTGGCGCCAGGCGTCGGCCGCGGCGTCGGTCATGGGGCCGTGCAGGAGGAGGAGCAGGACGGCGGCGGCGAGCACCAGGCCCGTCCAGACGTACAGCGCGGGGCGGTGCAGGCGCAGCAGCCAGCGGGTGAGGTGGGGCCGGGTGGCCGGCGCGGGTGCGGTCAGGGTGGTCATACGGCCGCCTCCACTGCGGTCAGGGCCGGGGCCTCGGGGTTGCGGAGATGGGCGAGGACCAGCTCCTCCAGGGACGGGGAGCCGGTGCGCCAGTCGGCGGGCAGCGGGCCCGCCGGGCGGATCACGGCGCTGAGCTGGCGGCCGGTGGTCCGGGACTCCACCACGGTGTGCGGGGCGAGGTCGGCGTCGGCGGTGGCGTCGACCCGGGTGTGGGCGGCCAGCAGGTCGTCGATCTCGCCGGCCAGCCGGACCTGGCCGCCGCCGATCAGCAGCAGATGGTCGCAGGAGTCCTCCAGTTCGGCGACCACGTGCGAGGACATCGCGATGGTGGTGCCGTGCTGGGCGGCCTCCACCATGAGCAGGCCCATCAGTTCGTGCCGGGCCAGCGGGTCGAGGTCGGCCATCGGCTCGTCCAGGAGCAGCAGTTCGGGCCGCTTGCCGAGTGCGAGGGCGAGCGCGACCCGGGTGCGCTGGCCGCCGGAGAGGGCGCGGACCCGGGACTTCGGGTCCAGGTCGCCGCCGGCCACGACGTGCTCGGCGGCGGCCGCGTCCCAGCGCTCCGGGTTGAGGTCGGCGCCCATTTGGAGCGTCTCGCCGACCGTGAGCTGCGGATACAGCGGCTTGTCCTGGGCGACGTAACCGACCCGGCTGCGCGCCTCGGCCGGGGTGGTGCCGAGGACGGTCAGCTCGCCCTCGGTCGGGCCCAGCAGACTGGCGGCGAGGGCGAGAAGCGTGGACTTGCCCGCCCCGTTGGGGCCTACGACGGCACACACGCGGCCGGCCGGCAGCCGGAAGCCGCAGTCGCGCAGCGCCCAGCCCCCGCGCCGGCCGAACCGCTTGCCGAGCGCGGTGGCCGCTATCGCGGTGTCGGTCATGAACTCTCTCCTTGGAAGTGCTTCTCGTGCACGGTGAAGTGCTTCTCCGGTACGGGGAAGTGCTTCTCCAGTACGGCGGTGAAGAGTGCGGCCACGTCGTCCCGGTCCAGGCCGGACTCCCTGGCCCGGACGGCCCAGTCGTCCAGCTCCCCGTGCAGCGGGGACTCGGTCGGGGCGGTGCCCAGGGCGCGTTTCACGAACGTGCCCAGGCCGCGCCGGGCCTCGACCAGGCCCTCCCGCTCCAGCTCCCGGTAGGCCTTGAGGACTGTGTTGGGGTTGATGGCCGTGGCCTCGACCACCTCGCGCGCGGTGGGCAGCTTGTCTCCCGGGCGCAGGTGGCCGAGCCGGAGTGCCTGCTTGGTCTGCTGGACGATCTGGACGTAGGTGGCGACGCCGGAGCGCCGGTCGATGCGGTACTCGACCACTCGTACAACCACCCTTTCACTAATTGAGTAGTGAAAGGGTGGTGCAAGGGTGGGCCGAAAGTCAATCCCGGAAGATTTCCGGAACGGCCCCGGAGTCCGTGAACCGATCGGCCGGGCTCGTGCGATGAGGAGACGTGAGCGGAACGAGAAGCGACGGGGAGCTGCTGCGGGCGATCGCGGCGGACTCGGACCGGCGCGCCTTCGAGGAGCTGTACCGGCGGTACGCGCCGTGGCTGACCGCGCGGCTGCGCGGCCGGTGCGCCGATCCGGCGGTCGTCGACGACGTCGTACAGGAGACGTTCCTCGCGGTGTGGCGCGGCACGGCCCGCTACCACGAGGAGGGTGACGCCGCCGGGTGGCTGTGGCGGATCGGGTCGCGGCGGCTGGTCGACGTGGTGCGCGGGGACGGGGCCCGGGGCCGGCTGCGGCAGGCGCTGGCGCGGCTGCGGCACCGGGACGAGGCCTCGGCGGAGGAACGCGTGCTCGCGGGGGTGGAGCACGGGGACCTCGCCGGGGCCCTGGTCCGGCTCTCGCCGGAGCTGCGGGCGGTGCTCCAGGCGACGGTGATCGACGGGCTGACCACCCGGGAGGCGGCGGTCCTGCTCGGCATTCCGCCGGGGACGGTCAAGACACGGGCGATGCGGGCGCGCAAGCAGTTGCGGGAGGAGTTGGCATGACCTGGCATGTGTCTGAGGAAGAGCTGCGGGCCTACGCGCGCGGCGAGTTGGCGGCGCCGCTGCTGTGGTCGGCCGACACCCACGTCGGCTCCTGCGCCCAGTGCCGTTCGGTGCTCGCGGCGGTCTCCGACCCGGTCGCGCTGGATGCCGGCTGGGACCGCCTGGACGCCGAACTGGACGCGCCCCGGCCGGTATGGGGCGAACGGCTGCTGATGCGGCTGGGCGTCGGCGAGCACACCGCACGGCTGCTCACCGCGACCCCGGTGCTGCGCCGCTCCTGGCTGGCGTCGGTCGCGTTCGTGCTGGCGGCGACGGTCACCGTGGTGCGCCTGGTGGACGCACCGGCCCTGTTCCTGGCGCTGGCCCCGCTCCTTCCGCTGGCCGCGGTGGCGCTGTCGTACGGACCGGCACTCGACCCGACGTACGAGATCGCCGCGGTCGCCCCGACGCACGGCTTCCGGCTGCTGATGATCCGCACGGTGGCCGCACTGGCCGCCTCGCTCGGCCTCAACTGCCTTGCCGCGCTGGCCCTTCCGGGGTACGGCCTGCTCGCCTTCGGCTGGCTGCTGCCCGCCCTCGCGCTCACCGCGGCCGGCCTTGCGCTCTCCGCGCGGCTGGGCCCGCTGCTCGGCCCCGGCCTGGTCGGCGGCGCCTGGACGCTGCTGATGGTGGTGGCCGCGCGGCACCCCGCGGACACGCCTGCCGCGTTCACGGCGGCGGGCCAGTCGGTGGCCGCGGCGCTGGCCGCACTGGCGATCTTCCTGCTGCACCAGGCGCGCGACCGCTTCGACGCCAGGCCCTACTGACCTGTCGGCCTTCTGCCTTTCTTCCTTTCTGCCCTTCTGCCTTCCCGACCTGCTGATCCTGATCGCTGGAGCCCCTACGTGAACACCACTGTCTCCGCCGCAGGCCTCACCGTGCGCTATGGCGGCACCCGGGCCCTGGACGGCGTCTCGCTGCGTCTGACGGACGGCGTGACGGGCCTGCTGGGCCCGAACGGCGCCGGAAAGACGACCCTGCTGAAGGTCCTGGCCACGGCCGTACCGCCGGACAGCGGCGGCTTCACGGTCCGCGGCGAGGACCCGTCGACCCCGGCCGGCCGCCTGGCCGTCCGCCGCACGCTCGG
The DNA here is from genome assembly GCF_053611365.1 of Streptomyces sp. NPDC054813. Classification (NCBI taxonomy): domain Bacteria; kingdom Bacillati; phylum Actinomycetota; class Actinomycetes; order Kitasatosporales; family Streptomycetaceae; genus Streptomyces; species Streptomyces sp. NPDC054813. Next base: position 37,173 of record NZ_JBSHAF010000017.1, read on the forward strand.
CTACCTCCCGCAGACCCCCGGTTTCCACCCGGACTTCACGGCCTTCGAGTTCGTCGACTACGTGGCCGTCCTCAAGGAGCTGACCGGCCGGGCCGAGCGCCACCGCGAGGTGCGGCGCGTCCTGGGCCAGGTCGGGCTCGCCGAGGTACGCGGCACGCGCATCCGGCGGCTGTCCGGCGGCATGCGCCAGCGGGTCGCGCTGGCCGCGGCCCTCGTCGGCGACCCCGGCTTCCTGGTCCTGGACGAGCCGACCGTCCACCTCGACCCCGAACAGCGGATGCGGTTCAGGGAGTTGGTTGCGGAGGCGGGGGAGGGCCGCACGGTGCTGCTCTCCACCCACCAGACCGAGGACGTGGCGATGCTCTGCCACCACGTGATCGTCCTGGCGGGCGGCCGGGTCCGCTTCGACGGCACCCCCGTCGAGCTGACGGCACGGGCGGCGGGCCGGGTGTGGAGCAGTACGGAACGCGCCCAGGGCGCCCGGGCGGGCTGGCGCACCGGCAGCGGCGCCTACCGCAACGTGGGCGACCCGCCGGCCGGCGCCGACCTGCTCGAACCGACCCTGGAGGACGGCTACCTGCTGGTCCTCGACGACGAGACCACGGAGGTGGCGGCGGCATGACGACGACCCTGGTGAAGCCGGCCGTGCCGGTGGCGGGCGATCCCGGCCGTCGTACGGCGTCCGTGCTGACCCTCGCGGCCTTCGAGGCCCGCCAACTCGCCCTGCAGATACCGGTGGTGGTGCTCACCCTGGTCTATCTCGTCTACGTCGGCTACCAGTTGTTCGGCCGGGACGAGGGCATGGACGCGTACCCGGTCCTGCACGACGCCGACCGGGCCACCCAGGGCGGTCCGATGCTGCTCTGCGTCGCCCTGCTGGCGTGCGTGCACCGGGCCGCCCTGCTGAACCGGCGGCGCGGGCTGGAGGAGCAGCTCTCGGTGCTGGTCATGTCGCCGCCGCGGCGCACGCTGGCGCACGCCCTGTCGGTGGTGCCGTTCGCCGTCGGCGTGGGCCTGGTGGTGGGCGTCCAGTTCGGGTGGGCGGCGCTGCGGCCGGGCGCGGTCGGCCACGGCTCGCTCGCCGAACTCGCCGTCGCCCCGCTGACGGTCCTGCTCTCCGGGGCGGTCGGCGTCCTGCTGGCCCGTGTGCTGCCGTATGCGGCGGCCCCGGTGCTGTTCGTGATCGCCCTGGCGGTCGTCGTCACGCTCCTCGGCGGTGTCACGGGCGGCGCGCACGGTGTCCAGTGGCTCTGGCCGATGGTGCAGGAGAACGGCGGCACCCCGGTCCCGGGCGAGCTGCTGGGCCGCCCGGCGGGCTGGCACGCGCTGTACCTGGCGGGGCTGACGGTGCTGGCGGCGAGCGTCGCGGTACTGGTGGCGGGCGGCCGGACCCGGGCGCTCCAGGTGGTGACGGCCGTGGCCCTGGCCGCGACGGTCGTCGGCGTGAACGGCCAGACCCCGGGCACGTCGGCCTCGCTCCAGGCCACCCGGAAGGCGGAGGCGGACCGCCCGGGGAAGTTCCAGACGTGCGTGGAGCGTGACGGATCCCGGTACTGCGCCTACCCGGACTGGACGGGCTGGGCGGCCGACTGGGCGGGTGTGGTGCGCCGGGTGCGGGCCGAGGCGGGCGGCGACGCGGCGAACCCCCGTCTCACCGTCCGCCAGCGCATCCAGGAGATAACCGACCTGACCACGGACGCCACCCTGCCGACCAGTTCGACCCGGGGCACGGTCACGGTCGGCACCCAGTGGGGCGGCAACCGGGTCCCCGAGTTCGCGGTCGGCGTCGCCAGGGTCCTGGTGGCGGGCAACGAGATGGCGACCATCGACATGTGCGACGCCCGGGCGGTCACGACCATGTGGCTGGCCCTCGCCACCGACCCCACCCCGACGGACACCTTCCGCCGGCTCCGCATCGACGACAGCCTCACCGGCCCGGCCGCGGTCCTCACCCCGGACGGCGGCAGCATGAGCGTCTCGGCCCAGGCCACCGAGGTCGTACGAGAACTGCTCGGCGCCCCGCACGACACGATCACGGCCCGGGTGAAGGCCCACTGGTCAGAGCTGACATCGTCCCGTACGACAGCGGCGCAGGCGGCCCGCCTGCTCGGCGTGAACGTACCGAAGGGCCCGGACGACTGCGGGGAGGGCTGACCGTTCTCACGTCTCCGTGCGGTACATCAGGTCCGTCTCGTGGGTCGTGAAGCCGAGGCGTTCGTACACCGCCACCGCCGCCGTGTTGTCGGCGTCGACGTAGAGCATCGCCGTCGGCAGGCCCCGGTCGGACAGGTGGCGCAGGCCGATGGTGGTGAGGGACTTGCCGAGGCCGCCGCCCTGGGCGGTGGGGGAGACGCCGAGCACGTAGACCTCGCCGAGGCCTTCCTGGTCGTGGACCTTCGTCCAGTGGAAGCCGACGAGTTCGCCCGCGCGCTCGGCGAGGAAGAAGCCGGCCGGGTCGAACCAGGGCTGGGACTTGCGGTCGTCCAGGTCGCGCTGGGTGAGCGAGCCCTGTTCGGGGTGGTGGGCGAAGGCGGCCGCGTTCAGGGCGAGCCAGGCCGTGTCGTCCTGGCCGGGCACGAAGGCGCGGACCGTCACGCCCTCGGGGAGCTTCGGGTCGGGCAGGTCCAGGTTCGTCAACGGGCGGCGCATCTGGCGCAGTTCGCGGAACAGGGTGAGGCCGAGGACCTGGGCGAGATGGCGGGCCGCCGAGTGGCCGCCGTGGGCCCAGACACGCAGTCGCTTGCCGGAGGCCGCGAGGAGGGCGGAGCCGAGCGCGCGGCCGTGGCCGTGGCCCCGGTGGGCGGGGTGGACGACGAGTTCCGCGGCCGGTGCCTCCACCGGGTCGGTGTCCTCCAGCTGGGCGTAGCCCACGAGTTCGTCGCCGACGGTGAGCAGCAGATGGGAGACGCCCTCGCGGGCGCCGCCGCGGATCTGGATCCGGCCCTGCTCGGACACCGGCTGCTGGCCGTCGGAACGGGCCGCCTCCGCCAGCAGCCCCAGCACGGCCCCGGCCTGGTCCGGGGCGAGCGCGGAGTAGGTGTCGATGGAGCGGGAGTACATAGGCGGCCGTGCGGTGTCGTCGCTGGTCATGCGTACGAGGGTACGGGGCCGGACCGGCAAAGTGGGGACACCGGGGAAGGTAAAGGGCGGGGCAACCGGCAACCAAGATGTAACCATGAATCCCCTGTTGCGCTACGCGCGTTGACCCTAGGCTGCGCCGGACCGGGCCACTTCTCAGCAGACCCACAGGGGGGTTCCATGCAAGCGAAGTCCAGACCGTCCAGACGGCGTACGTACGCGCTGCTCGCGTCGGCCGCCGGGCTCGCCACCGTCGCAGCCCTGGCGAGCGCGCTGCCCGCCGACGCCCACTCCGGCAAGGGGCACGGGCACCACGGCCCCAGCCGCTACCAGGACGTCCAGCTCCTCTCCTTCAACGACCTGCACGGCAACCTCGAACCGCCGGCGGGCTCGTCGGGCCGGGTGACCGAGGCGCAGGCCGACGGGACGACGAAGACGATCGACGCCGGCGGTGTGGAGTACCTCGCCACGCACCTGCGCCAGGCCCGCAAGGGCAACCCGTACTCCGTCACGGCCGCCGGCGGTGACATGGTCGGCGCCTCCCCGCTGATCTCCGGGCTCTTCCACGACGAGCCCACCATCGAGGCGCTCAACAAGCTCGACCTGGACGTGACGACGGTCGGCAACCACGAGTTCGACGAGGGTGCCAGGGAACTCGCGCGCCTGCAGAACGGCGGCTGCCACCCCACCGACGGCTGCTACACCGACAAGAGGTTCAAGGGCGCCGACTTCCCCTACCTGGCCGCCAACGTCCTCGACGAGAAGACCGGCAAGCCGATCCTGATGCCGTACTGGGTCTGGAAGAAGAAGGACGTCAAGATCGGCTTCATCGGCGTCACCCTGGAGGGCACCCCGGGCATCGTCTCCGCCGACGGCGTCAAGGGGCTGACCTTCAAGGACGAGGTCGAGACGATCAACAAGTACGCCAAGGTGCTCCAGCGCCAGGGCGTCCAGTCGATCGTGGCGCTGGTGCACGAGGGCGGCTTCCCGGCCTCCGCCAACTACAACTACGACTGCGACTCCTCGGGCGCCGGCAGCGGCATCTCCGGGCCGATCGTCGACATCGCGAAGAACGTCACCCCGGCCGTGGACGCGCTCGTCACCGGCCACACCCACACCGCGTACGTCTGCACGATCGACGACCCGTCCGGCCGGCCCCGCATGGTCACCTCGGCGGCCTCCTTCGGCCGCCTGTACACGGACACCACCCTCACCTACGACCGCCGCACCGGCGACATCGTGCGTACGGCCGTACAGTCGGCCAACCACGTGGTCACCCGGGACGTCGCCAAGGCGCCCGACATGACCGCGCTGATCGGCAGGTGGAACACCCTCGCCGCCCCGATCGGAAACCGCGCCATCGGCTACGTCTCCGCCGACGTCAACAGCACCGGCACCGAGTCCCCGATGGGCGACCTGATCGCCGACGCGCAACTGGCGTACGGCAAGAAGCTGGACCCGGAGACCGACCTGGCGCTGATGAACCCGGGCGGGGTGCGGGCCGGGCTGACGTACGCGGCCAAGGGGAGCGAGGGCGACGGCGTGGTGACCTACGCCGAGGGCTTCACGGTCCAGCCGTTCGCCAACACCGTCAACCTCCAGGACTTCACCGGGGCCCAGGTCATCCAGGCGCTCAAGGAGCAGGTGAGCGGGGGCAACGCCGCCGCCCCGAAGATCCTCCAGCCCTCCAAGGGCCTCACCTACACCCTGGACCTGACGAAGACGGGCGCGGACCGTGTCGTCACCGACTCCGTGAAGCTGAACGGCACCGCCATCGACCCGGCGGCCACCTACCGCGTCGCCACCAACTCCTTCCTCGCGGGCGGCGGCGACGGCTTCACCACGCTCGGCCAGGGCACCGGCGACGTCGTCGGCACCGACGACCTGTCCGCCCTGGCGGACTACCTGACGGCCAACTCCTCGGCCACGACCCCGATCGCGCCTCCGGCCACCGACCGGATCACGATCGTGCAGTAGTCACCCCACACCAGCCCTCGGGCCCGGTGCGCGCACCCGCGTGCACCGGGCCCGTTCTGTTTTATAAAACCTGTGTGAGGCGGTGTCCGGTTCCGCGTTGCTCCTGAAAATTCATCTCAGCCGTAATTCATCGAGGTCTAATTGAAAATGGCTTTCTTCGGCTCGCGGACCACGTAATGTTTTCCATGTCGAAAGCGAACGGCGCAGACGACAGGACGAAGGAGAACATCATGAGCTTCCACAAGATCGCCCCGGTCAAGAAGCACCACAAGCCCGCCCCGGCCCCGAAGAAGCCCGCGCCGAAGAAGCCGGCTCCGAAGCGCCGCCCGGTCGGCGACCAGCGCTGACAAAGAATTTACAGACGTAATTCAAATCAATTCACAAGTCATTGCAGCAGGGCGGTAGAGGAACTGTTGCAGAACCACGACAGAGGCCCCGGCAGAGGCCACGACAGAGAGGAACAGCACCATGAGCTTCCACAAGATCGTCCCCGTCAAGAAGCACCACAAGCCCGCCCCGGCCCCCAAGAAGCCCGCGCCGAAGAAGCCGGCCCCGAAGCGCCGCCCCGTCGACCAGGGCTGAGGCACGCAGCGAGGCGGGGTCACCGGTTGAGTGTGGTCGCACCGGTGGCCCCGCCTCGGCCATGCGCACTCCTGTGCGCACAGAGACAAGAAGGGAGTTGTCGACCATGAGAGAAGCCCGGGTGGCCTTCCGCCGCTTCTGGCCGCTGACCCGCGGCGACCGCAGGTGGCTCGGCGCGATCATCGCCTGCGTGGTGGTGTCCGCGCTCGCCGAGACCGCGGCGATCCTGCTCTTCGCCGACCTCACCGACAACGCCCTGGCGGCCGGTTCGCTGTCCGCCTTCTGGGGCCCGGCCGGCGCCTGGCTGGGCGTCGCCGCGCTCGGCGCGTTCGTCGGCTACTGCGGCAACTCACTGGCCACCTGGACCGCCGAGCGATTCGTGCTTCGGCTGCGCGCCAAGGTCTTCCGGCATGTCCAGGACCTGCCCCCGCACTTCTTCCAGCGGCACCGCCAGGGCGACCTGGTGGAGCGCCTCACCGGTGACGTCGAGGCCATCGAGCAGATGGTCGTCTCGGGTGTCGTCGGCACCGTCGCCGCCGCCTTCTCCGCCGTCTTCTACGCGGCCGCCGCCTTCTGGCTGCGCTGGGACCTGGCCCTGGCCACCTTCGTCCTCGCGCCCCTGTTCCTGGTCGCCGCCCGCCGCTTCTCCGGCCGGATCAGGTCGGCCTCCCAGGACGAGCGGGTCGCGGACGGCGCGATCACCTCCGTGGTCGAGGAGTCCCTCGGCAACGTCGTCCTCACCCAGGCGTACAACCGGCGCCGGGACGAGGAGAAGCGCCTCGACGTCGAGGCCCGCGCCTGGATGCGGGCGAGCGTGCGCGGCGCGCGGCTCAGCGAGATGTACGCGCAGTTCGTCGAGGTCGTCGAGACCCTCTGCGTGCTCGCCGTGATCGGCCTGGGCGTCTGGGAGATCTCCGCCGACCGCATGACCCTCGGCCAGCTGCTCGCCTTCGCCGCCTTCCTCGGCTATCTCTACCCGCCGATCCGCAACCTCGGCCAGCTCGGCCTCACCCTCACCGCGGCCACCGCGGGCGCGGAACGCATCAACGAGATCCTGGACGCCGAGCCCGCCGTCACCGACCCCGCCCGGCCGGTCGGCCCCTGGCCGGTGCGCGGCTGGGTCAGCTTCCACAACGTCTCCTTCCGCTACCCGGAGTCCCTCCGCGCCTCCCTCCGGGACGTCGACTTCGCGGCCGGCCCTGGCGAACTGGTCCTGGTCACCGGCAGGAGCGGCGCCGGCAAGTCCACTCTCTCCAAGCTCCTCACCCGCTTCTACGACCCCTCGGCCGGCGTGATCTGCCTGGACGGCGTCCCGCTCACGGACGTACCCCTTGAGTTCCTCCGGGAGAACGTGGCCCTGCTCCCGCAGCAGACGCTGATCCTCAACGGCACGGTCCGCGAGAACATCGGGTGCGGCCGGCCCGGGGCGACGGACACCGAGATCGAACAGGCGGCCCGGGACGCCGCCGCCCACGACTTCGTCGCCGCGCTCCCCGAGGGCTACGACACCCACATCGCGCCCGGCACGGCCGCCCTCTCCGGCGGCCAGCTCCAGCGGATCGCCATCGCCCGCGCGATGCTGCGCGCCGCCCCGGTCCTCGTCCTCGACGAGCCCACCGCGGGTCTGGACGCGATCGCCGCCCGCCAGGTGGTGACCCCGCTGCGCAGGCTGATGGCAGGCCGTACGACCATCATGATCACGCACGACCTCACCCTCGCCCCCGACGCCGACCGCATCCTGGTCGTCGACCACGGCCGTCTGGTGGAGGCGGGCACACACGCCGAACTCGTCGCCCGCAACGGCGCGTACGCCGGCCTCGCCCACCCCCTCCCGGAGGCGATCGCGGCGCAACCGGCGCCGGTGCCGGACGAGACGATGATCCTCAGGTGGTAGCGGCGCACGGTGGTTCAGGCGAAGGCCAGGGCGAAGACGGCCGCCACGATCGCCGCCGCCAGCGCCAGACCCACCACCACCGACCACGTCTTGCGCCGCGCGATCCGCCGTACGATCTGCTCCTCGACGGCCGGGCGCAGCTCCCAGTCGAAGCCGCGGTACGGGACGGCGGTCAGGCAGATGTCGGTGATCTCGGCGTACGGGTCGTCCAGCTGCCAGTTGTTGAGCTGCGGCAGCGGGAACCGGCGTCCGTCGAAGTCGTACAGGTAGACGATCCAGTCCGGATACGTCACCCCGGAGCCGCCGCCCGGGACGCGCTCGACCCGGATGCCGTACACCTCCCGCCACGCCCAGGTCCGTGCGTGCAGGGCCCACTGCGCGGTGACGCCCTGGGCCGTGACCCGGGTGTGTGCCCGGTACTGGTTCAGCGGGACCATGACCAGGATCATCAGGAACAGCAGCCCGAACCCGAGTGAGCCCCATCTGCGCAGCCCGCTGTCATCCGTGTAGAGCCGTAGGTACGCTCCCCCGATGGTCGCGCCCGCCACCAGGAAGTACCGCCCCGGCAGCCTGCGCCGTCTCCGGTACACGCGCTCCACGCCTGTCGCCTCCCCCATCGAGGCCCCCCTCCTCGGCCCGCACCGAACTGGTGCGCGACCGAGAAGAGGATAAGACCGCCCGCTGTGACGTCAGTCGGGCTGCCGGGTCAGCGAACGCGGCGGCCGGGCGCTCCAGTACCACTGGAGTACGGCGCTCAGCACGAAGCCCGAGGCCACCGGCACGCACACCATCAGCAGGAACGGATGGTCCGCCCGGTCCGCGAACACCAGCGCCAGGGAGACCACGAACATCACCACCATCACGGCGACGGCTCCGTACCCGCCCCACAACCGCGCCTTGCGCCGCACGGCCCCCCGCAGGATCCGCTCCTCGACGTCCGGGCGCCGCTCCCAGCCGAGGCTGCGCTGCGGGGCGGCGGCCAGGCACAGCTCCGAGACCTCGGCGTAGGGGTCGGCCAGCTGCCAGTCGTCGAGGTGCGGGAGCAGGAAGCGGCGGCCGTCGAAGTCGTACAGGTGGGTGAGCCACCGGGGACCGTTCCCGCCGGAACCGCGCGGGAGCGGCTCGACCCGGATGTCGTACACCTCGGACCAGACCCAGGTACGGGTCCGCAGCGGTCCCCGCGCGGTGATCCCGGCGCTCGTGACCCTGGTGTACGCCCGGTACTGCTGCAGCGCGACCCGCGTGAGCACCACGACGATCAGCAGCCCGAAGACGGGCGGCCCCCACCAGTCCCCGCCGTCGCCCTCGTCGTGGAGACGACCGGTCTGGAGGAGGGAGTTGAACAGCACCACCACCAGCAGGACGAGGTACGACCCGGGCGGCCTTCGCCTCTTCCGGTACTCCCGCTCCACTCCACCCTCGGCCACGTCCCGAACCCCTCCCCAGACGCACCGAACGGGTGCGCGACTGGGGAGAGGATAAGCGGCCTGGTTGTGGAGCCTTCAGGCAGATCAAGAGGCGGCCGGGAAGCCGAACCTATTGGCCTGCCTCCGGCAGAGCCGTGGGTGCCCCCGGCAGCCGTACCGTCGCCACCGTGCCGCCGCCGTTCGCGCGGGCCAGGGTGACCTCGCCGCCCGCCTGCTGGACCGTGCGGGCCACGATGGACAGGCCGAGGCCGGAGCCCGGCAGCGCCCGTGCTGAAGGCGAGCGCCAGAAGCGGTCGAAGACGTGGGGGAGTTCGTTCTCCGGGATGCCGGGACCGTGGTCGCGGACCGTGAGGACGCCGCGGTCCAGGGCGACGTCGATCGTGCCGCCCTCGGGGCTGAACTTCACGGCGTTGTCCAGGATGTTGACGATCGCCCGCTCCAGGGCGGAGGGCTCGGCGCGTACGAACCACGGCCGTACGTCCGCCGTGATCTTCAGCTCCGGGCCGCGCAGCCGGGCGCGACCCAGGGCCGCCTCGACCGTGTCCTGCAACGCCACCACCTGGACGCGCTCGCCGCGCTGGCCCTCCGACCGGGACAGCTCCTGGAGGTCGCCGATCAGCGACGCCAGCTCCGTCATCTGCGCCTTCACCGAGGCGAGCAGCGCCCTCCGGTCCGCCGGGGGGATCGGGCGGCCCGTCTCCTCGCTGCGGGTGAGGAGTTCGATGTTGGTACGGAGGGAGGTGAGGGGGGTGCGGAGTTCGTGGCCGGCGTCGGCGATGAGCTGCTGCTGGAGTTCGCGGGAGCTCGCGAGTGACGTCGTCATCGAGTTGAACGAGCGGGACAAACGGGCGATCTCGTCGTCCGACGCCTCCTCCACCGGGATGCGGATACTCAGGTCCTCGGTACGGGCGACGTGTTCGACGGCTTCGGTGAGCTCGTCGACGGGACGCAGACCGGCACGGGCGACTGCCAGGCCGGCGGCTCCGGCGCCGAGAACTCCGATACCGGAGACGAGGAGGAGGATCAGGGCGAGGTCTTTGAGGGTGTCCTGGGTGCTCTGCAAGGGCACGGCGACGATCAGTCCGACGTTGGGGCCCTGCTCCCCGGCGCGGGTCTGAGTGACCAGCACCAGGGTCATCACGCGCAGCGCGTGGCCGTCCTCGTCGGTGCCGTTGCGGAAGTGGAGCTGACGAAGGTCCCCGGACTTGATGACGTCCTTGTCGGCCTGGGTGACCTCGACCTTTCCTGTGGAGTCCATGAGCAGACAGGTCTTGCCGTCCTGCGTGACCGCTTGGCCGTAGCTCGTCCGGAAGCCCTCGGCGTTGGTCACGGTGTCCGTGCAGTCGGCGAGCGCGTTGCCGATCTGCACGCCCTGACCGGGCCCGTGCAGCAGTCCCTTGCCCAGGTCATTGTCCAGCTGCTCGTACAGCTTTCCCTGCACGATGAACCAGCACGTCACCGAGACCGCCGCCACCGCGAACGCCACCGCCGCCGCGACCAGCATCGACAGGCGGGCGCGGATCGGGAGGGTGCGGAAGCGGCGGGCGAGCCTGTTCACTCCGCGCCGCCCTGGCGCAGGACGTACCCGACGCCGCGCACGGTGTGGACGAGGCGGGGCTCGCCGCCGGCCTCGGTCTTGCGGCGGAGGTACATGACGTAGACGTCGAGGGAGTTGGAGGAGGGCTCGAAGTCGAAGCCCCAGACGGCCTTGAGGATCTGCTCGCGGGTGAGGACCTGGCGTGGGTGGGCCATGAACATCTCCAGGAGCGTGAACTCGGTGCGGGTCAGCTCCACCTGCCGGCCGGCCCGGGTGACCTCGCGGGTCGCCAGGTCCATGCGCAGGTCGGCGAAGGTGAGCGCCTCGTCCTCCTGGCCCCCGTCGGCCAACGAGCCCGCGTAGGAGCTGCGGCGCAGGAGGGCACGGATACGGGCGAACAGTTCGTCGAGTTCGAAGGGCTTGACCAGGTAGTCGTCCGCCCCGGCGTCGAGGCCGGTGACGCGGTCGCCGACCGTGTCGCGGGCCGTCAGCATCAGGATCGGGGTCGTGTCGCCCGCCCCGCGGATCCGGCGGGCCGCGGTCATGCCGTCCATCCGCGGCATCTGGATGTCGAGGACGATCAGGTCCGGCTGGTAGGCCGTGGCCTTCTCCAGCGCGTCCGCCCCGTCGACCGCGACCTCGGTCTCGTACCCCTCGAAGGCCAGGCTGCGCTGGAGGGCTTCGCGTACGGCCGGCTCGTCGTCGACGATCAGAATGCGCTGGGGGTCACGGTCGCCTTCGGCGGGGCTCATCGCTCGCGGTTCCTCGGGGTGTGATGGATCGGGGTGCGGTGGTTCGCGGTGGGACGCCTCTCAGCCTCGCATGTTTCCGGGCTGCCGGGTATGCACGCCGGTGGGGCGGAACGTCCCCTAGCCGCGTACCAGGGTCATACGGCTCAGCGGCACCTTGCGCTGGTGCGGCCGGGCCGCGGTCATGCGCAGCCCCATCAGCTCCGGGGCCGGCACGATCTCCGGGGCGCGCGGGGCCGGGGCCACCGTCGCCTCGGTCGGTGCGTTGAGTTCGTATGCCACCTCGAGGGCGAGGTCGAAGCCGGCCGGGCTGTCACTGGTCGTGTGGTGCATAACCTGCTTGATCATGACGTACTCCCTTGCGCTCGGTGTGCTCGTGGTGCCGTGCTTCAGCTGGTGGAGCCCGCCCGCAGCTTGGCCAGGTCGGACTTGACGGTGTTGATCGGGATGGCGAAGCCGAGGCCGACGCTGCCCGCGTCCGAGGAGGACGACGAGGAGTCCGAACTGGCCGAGTACATCGCCGAGTTGATGCCGATGATGTTGCCGCCGGCGTCGATCAGCGCGCCGCCGGAGTTGCCGGGGTTGAGCGAGGCGTCGGTCTGGAGCGCCTTGTAGGTCGTCGTGGACGAGCCCGTGTCGCCGTTGAACTGCTGGCCGCCGAAGGAGAACGGCCACTGGCCGTTGCCGCCGCCGCCCTGGCTCTGCTGGTCCTGGCCCTCGTCGGTGGAGACGGTGACGTCCCGGTCGAGCGCGGAGACGATGCCGCTGGTGACGGTGCCGCTGAGGCCCTCGGGGGAGCCGATCGCGACGACCGTGTCGCCGACCTGGACGCCGTCGGAGTTGCCGAGGGTGGCGGTCTTGAGGCCGGACGCGCCCTGGAGCTTGACGAGGGCGAGGTCCTTGGCGCTGTCGGTACCGACGACCTGGGCGGTGTAGGACTTGCCGGTGCTGGTGGTGGCCTTGATCGACTGGGCGCCGGAGATCACGTGGTTGTTGGTGATGATCTCGCCGTTGCTGCTGATGACGACGCCGGAGCCGGTGGAGGTGCCGTTGCTGAGGGTGGCGGTTATCTCCACGACGCTCGGGCTGACGGCGGCGGCGATCGTGGCGACGTCGCCCTTCTTGCTGGAGGGCACCACGCTGGTGGTGGTGCTGCTGGAGACGACGTCGTTCTTGCCGGTCAGCTCCTGGAAGGCGTACGCGGTGCCGCCGCCGACGGCCGCCGCGACGATCGCGACCGCGGCGAGCAGGGCTATCGGGCCCCGGGTGCGCTTCTGCTTCGCGTGGGCCGAGTGCTCCGGGTGCTCCGCCGTGTGCAGCGGCGGCACCGCCGTGTACTCCGGCAGCTGCGCGGTCTGCGGCTCCGCGGTGACCTGCGGGACGGCCTGCTGCTGCAGCGGCTGCTGCGTCGGCTGGTGGGCCGGCGGGGGCGGCCACTCCGGGTTCACGGAGGTGGAGGCGTGCTGCTGCTGGGGGTACGCGCCCTGGTAGGCGTCACCCTGGGGACCCTGGGGGTTCTCGTACTCGCCGCTGCGGCGGAGGCTCTCGGTCATGACAAATAGCTTGTCCCGTGACCATGAGAGCTTCCTGAGGGCCCGCTGAGAACGCCGCGAGAAGCGCGTTTGCCCGATATAAGGAACCTTCTCGCAGGTCGGGCGAGGTTCTCAGAAACCGTTCATGAAGCGTTTCCTGTAGGTCCGGTAGGGCGCTGCGGTGAGCGCCCCTTCAGGGGCGCGGGGAACTGTGCGAGCAGCCCCCACTCAGCCGCAGCCGAAGAACTACATGCACCCGCAGGACCCACGCACCACCAGCCTCGAAGGGAACGTCTTCAGACGCTCCCTCCGCGACCCCGCCACCCGCAGCCCGTCGTCCAGGACCAGATCCACCGCCGCCCGTGCCATCGCCGGGCGGTCCGATGCGATCGTCGTCAGCGGCGGATCCGCCAGCGCCGCTTCCTTGATGTCGTCGAAGCCGGCCACCGCCAGCTCGCCCGGCACGTCGATGCGCAGCTCGCGGGCCGCCCGTAGCAGGCCGATCGCCTGGTCGTCGGTGGAGCAGAAGAACGCCGGCGGCCGGTCGGGGCCGGCCAGCACCTCCAGAGCCACCCGGTACGCGTCGTACCGGTTGTACGGCGCCTCGTACAGCCGGCCCTCCGTGGTCAGGCCCGCCTCGTCCATGGCCCGCTTCCAGCCCTCGACGTGGTCGGAGACCGGGTCGCCGACGGCCGGGGTGTCCGCCGTACCGCCCATACAGGCCACGTACTCGTAGCCGTGCTCCAGCAGGTGCCGGACGGCCAGCTGGGCGCCACCCAGGTCGTCCGTCACCACTGCCACGTCGTCGATCGCCTCCGGCCGCTCGTGCAGCAGCACCACCCGGGCGTCCCAGGCGTCGATCTCGGCGGCGGCCAGATCGTTCAGCGCGTGGGAGACGAGGATGAGGCCCGAGACCCGCATCCCCAGGAACGCGCGCAGATAGTGGACCTCGCGCTCCCCGACGTAGTCGGTGTTGCCGACCAGCACCATTTTTCCGCGCTCGGACGCGGCCTGCTCCACCGCGTGCGCCATCTCGCCGAAGAAGGGCTGACGGGCGTCCGGGATGATCAGTCCTATGAGGTCCGTACGCCGGGATGCCATCGCCTGGGCGACCCGGTCGGGCCGGTACCCCAGTTCCTTGATCGCGGCGAGGACACGCTCGCGCGTTGCCGGTGCGACCGGCCGGGGTCCGTTGTTGATGACATAACTGACAACGGCGGTCGAAGTCCCCGCCAGCCGCGCCACATCATCCCGAGTCACCTTGGCCACGCGCGGAGTCTACGCGGATGGACCCGCTCTGGGCAGGGCGTTTCGAAGCTTCGCTTGCGGAAGCAATGCCCTGTCCGGGCGACGGCCATGCCTCGCCCGGACCACCACTACGCCTCCGCCGGTACCTCGACCGCTTCCGGGGCCGCCGAAGCGTCCGCATCCTCCGGCTTTGGACCCTCCGCCCGTGCCCTGGCCTCGTCGCTGACCCGTTCGCCCCGCTCGCCCTTCTCCGGGGTAACGAATCGATAACCGACGTTCCGGACGGTCCCGATCAAGGACTCGTGTTCCACACCGAGCTTGGCGCGCAGCCGCCGTACGTGTACGTCCACGGTCCGGGTGCCGCCGAAGTAGTCGTAGCCCCAGACCTCCTGGAGCAGCTGTGCACGAGTGAACACCCGGCCGGGGTGCTGGGCCAGGTACTTGAGGAGCTCGAACTCCTTGAAGGTGAGGTCGAGGACCCGTCCCTTGAGTTTGGCGCTGTACGTCGCCTCGTCCACCGAGAGGTCGCCGTTTCGGATCTCCATGGGGGAGTCGTCGTTGACGATCTGCTGGCGGCCCATGGCGAGGCGCAGCCGGGCCTCGACCTCGGCCGGGCCGGCGGTGTCGAGGAGTACGTCGTCGATGCCCCAGTCGGCGGTGACGGCGGCGAGTCCGCCTTCGGTGACGACCAGGATGAGTGGACAGCCGGGGCCGGTGGAGCGCAGCAGCTGGCAGAGGCTGCGCACCTGGGGGAGGTCGCGGCGGCCATCGATGAGGATGACGTCGGCGCCCGGGGTGTCGACGAGGGCGGGGCCTTCGGCCGGAGCGACCCGCACGTTGTGCAGGAGCAGCCCGAGGGCCGGCAACACCTCCGTCGACGGCTGGAGGGCGTTGGTCAGGAGCAGCAGAGAACTCATACGTCTGGTTCCTCCTCGGTCCCTGCGAGGACTGTGTGCAATGACACTGCGCTGCGCTCCCGAGCCTCCGTACACCCGCGGTCACGTGGAGTTTCCCGCTTCGTATACAGAGCTTCCGAAAGCACAAAAGGACCCGGTGGCGGCGCTGCCCGAGTCCTCTGCACAGCAGAATAGCCCACATGAGCAACGGTCCGGCAGGTCATGTGGCACGTTCCGCCATTCGTCCGAACTGTGAGACAAGCAGAAGCACCCCTATCCGGACGTTTCTGCGCACGGACGACGGGGTTTCCGTCGATTCCGTATACGATCCCGCCTCCGTCGTATACGACGGCTCCCAGCCACGCTCCCGTGACCTGGTGTTCGTCCTGGCCCATGGTTTCACCGGCGACGTGGACCGGCCACACGTACGACGGGTGGTGGCCGCCCTGACGGATTACGCCCCGGTGGTCAGCTTCTCCTTCCGGGGCCACGGCCGCTCCGGCGGCCGCACCACGGTCGGTGACCGCGAGGTCCTCGACCTGGCGGCGGCGGTGCGCTGGGCGCGTCACTTCGGGCACGCCCGGGTGGTGACCGTCGGCTTCTCGATGGGCGGCTCGGTGGTGCTGCGGCACGCGGCGCTGAACGCCGGGGTGGACGCCGTGGTCTCGGTGTCGTCCCCGGCCCGCTGGTACTACCGGGGCACCGCCCCCATGCGCCGCGTCCACTGGCTGGTCACCAGACCGGAGGGCCGTCTGGTCGGCCGCTACGGCTTCCGCACCCGTATCCACCACCGCGACTGGGACCCGGTGCCGCTGTCCCCGGTGGAGGCGGTGCCCAGGATCGCCCCCACCCCGCTGCTGATCGTGCACGGCGACAGCGACGGCTACTTCCCGGTCGACCACCCCCGGATGCTCGCGGACGCGGCCGGTGGCGCCGCCGAGCTGTGGCTGGAGCCCGGCATGGGCCATGCCGAGCACGCCGCGGACGACCGGCTGCTGGCCAGGATCGGCGACTGGGCGACCTCCCGGGCGGGCTAGCCTGAGCCTGTAAAACTGCTACACAGCCGACTGATTGTTCTTACTGGTTCTCACTGGTTCTTACTGAGTCTCTTGAGGAAGCTGATGCCCAAGGTCACGGTGCGCTACTGGGCCGCCGCGAAGGCCGCGGCCGGCATCGCCGAGGAGCCGTACGACGCGGACACCCTCGCCGAGGCGCTGACCGCGGTACGGACGCGACACCCCGGGGAACTCGCGCGCGTCCTGCGGCGATGTTCCTTCCTCATCGACGGTGACCCCGTGGGGACGCGCGAGCATGAGACGGTACGGCTGGCCGAGGGCGGCACGGTCGAGGTGCTCCCGCCGTTCGCAGGAGGGTGAGCGAGACCGATGACCAACCAGCCGCACGAGGGCTACGACCCGTATCAGCAGTACCAGCAGCCTCAGCAGCAACCCCAACAGTCCCAGCAGCCCCCCGCCCAGCCCCAGTGGGGGTACGAGGAGCAGCAGTACGCCACCCAGCAGTGGCAGGGGCAGACCTGGGAGACGCAGACGCACGCGCCGGTACAGGCGGCACAGCCGCAGGCCCCGGCCGCGGAGACGGCGTACATGCCCCAGCAGACCTATACACCGGCCCAGCAGCAGGCTCAGCAGCAGGCCCAGGCTCAGCAGCAGGCCCAGGCTCAGCAGCAACCGGCCTACATGCAGCAGCCGCAGCAGGCACAGCAGCCGCAGCCGACGCAACAGCCGACGCACACACCGCCCCCGGCCCCCGGCTCCGGCCCCGCTGAGCCCGGCACCGGCTACGGCCCCGCGACCCTGGCCGGCAACGCGCGCATCACCGACGCGCAGCGGGCCCGCCTGGAGGGTCGTTCGCCGATCATCGAGCCGGGGATGCAGCCGGCCCTGCTGACGGGCCTGCTGGGTCTGCTGCTGGCGGTGGCGGCCCCGGTCTCCGCCTACGCCCTGGTGGTCCCCCTGGTGATCCTCCAGGCGGTGACGGCGGCGGGCTGGTTCCGGCTGAACGGCATGTGGCCGGCCCGGCAGGGCATCGCCCTCGCGTTCCTCGGCGCAGTGGCGGCGGACGCCGCGGTGCTGGTGGCGGGCCGCGACCAGGCTCCGGCGGCGATCCTCGGCCCGCTGGGCATCTGGGTCCTGCTCTCCCTGGTCCTCCAGCTCCGCTCGCACGCGGACCCGGACACCCGTATGTACGGACTGATGGCCACGGTCGCCGCCTCCGCGCTGGCGATCATCGCGACGGGCTTCCTGGGCGCGGACCCGGACGCGGCGTCGGTGGGCGCGGCGGCGGTCGCCGTGGCGGTGGTGGCGCGGGCGCTGCCGCTGCCGACGGTGGCGTCGGTGGTGGTGTCGGTGCTGGCGGCGGCCGGGGCGGGCATCGCGGTGGGCGGCATGACCGGGGTGGGCACCAAGGGCGCGCTGATCGGCGCGGGGGCCGCGGTGTGCGCGCTGGCCGGTCACCGTGCGGCGAGCTACGACTACCCGTCGAAGTTCGTCCACTTCACGGCGGGCGTGGCGCTGCCGCTGGCCGCGGCGGCTCCTGCGGTGTGGATCCTGGGGCGGTAGTTCTCGGCTGCGGGTGCGTTGTGGGTGCTCGCGCAGTTCCCCGCGCCCCTGAAGGGCGCGGGGCTGTCGTCGGTGTTGAAACCTGTCACAGGTGTTCGACAATCTCCCGGTTGCCGTCCCCGGCAGGGTTAGCGTGAACTCGCCGTTATCGAACGCCGACCCGGGGGACCCCACCACCATGCGAGCCCTGCGTATCTTCCTGATCGTCGTCGTCATCCTCGGCGTGCTGTTCGTGGTCGTCGACCGCGTCGCCGTGCACTTCGCCGAGGGCGAGGCCGCCGGCAAGCTGAAGACGACGGAGGATCTCGCGAGCACCCCCGACGTCTCCATCAAGGGTTTCCCGTTCCTCACCCAGGTCGCCGGCGGCACGCTGGACGACGTGGAGGTCGGCATCAAGGACTACGACGCCGCCACCGGCACCGCCGGCAAGTCGATCCGCATCGAGGACCTGAAGGCCGACATGAAGGGCGTCACCTTCTCCGGCGACTACAGCTCCGCCACCGCGCGGACCGCCACCGGCACCGCGCTCGTCCCCTACAGCGAGCTGCTGAAGAACGCGGACGCGCAGCCCACCGACCTCGGCCTCGGTTTCACCGGCAAGGTCGTCGGTCTCGCCGACGGCGGCAACGGCAAGATCAAGGTCACCCTCGACGTCACGGTCCCCGGTGTGGACGCCCACCAGAAGCTGACCGTCCTCAGCACGGTCACCGTCAAGAACAACAACGTGCAGGTGCACGCCGACAACCTGCCCAAGCTCGCCGGGGTCAGCCTCGTCGAGGACCGGTTCCGGCAGGCCTCCGACTTCCAGCAGGCGATCAGTCAGCTCCCCGGCGGCATCCAGCTGGACAAGGTGGAAGCGGCGGCGGACGGTGTGGAGATCGGGGTGAAGGGTTCGAACGTCCGGCTGGCCGGGTAGAAGGCGCCACGGCGGCGGCCGACACGGCAGACCGAACGCGTCCATCTGTCGAGACGGCGGTGTCCGTACCGTAGATGGGGCGACGGACGCGGCGGGGCGGCGGCTGCTCGATCACGCCCCGGACCGCCACCCCGTCCCATAATCCGGACGATCGCGTCTCATCATGCGACATGCCGGTGACATGCCCGGCCATCCGTCCCTACGATCGAGCCCATGAAGCGTCAGGCGGATCTCACGAAGCGGCGGGCAGTCGACCTGTGCCGCGTCGCCGCCATGCTCTGTCGCCCCTTCTGACGGTGGAGGCCGCTGCCTCCGCATCCCCCCTGCCCTCCCATGCCGAGGGCATCCGTGCGCGCCTGCGCGCACCCACCCGCACTCGCACGCCCCGCCGCATCTGCCCCGGAGGAGAAAGAGCATGAGCCGCAGCGACGTCCTGGTCGACGCCGACTGGGTCCAGGACAACCTGGACAACGCCGACATCGCGATCGTGGAGGTGGACGAGGACACGTCCGCCTACGAGAAGAACCACATCCGAGGCGCGATCCGCATCGACTGGACCAAGGACCTTCAGGACCCGGTCCGCCGCGACTTCATCGACCAGGAGGGCTTCGAGAAGCTCCTGTCGGCGAAGGGCATCGCCAACGACACGCTGGTGATCCTGTACGGCGGCAACAACAACTGGTTCGCGTCCTACGCCTACTGGTACTTCAAGCTCTACGGCCACGACAACGTCAAGCTCCTCGACGGCGGCCGCAAGAAGTGGGAGCTGGACGCCCGCGAGCTGGTCGAGGAGGTCCCGGACCGTACCGAGACCACCTACACGGCCAAGCCGCAGAACACCGCGATCCGCGCCTTCCGCGACGACGTCGTGGCGGCCATCGGCTCGCAGAACCTCGTCGACGTCCGTTCCCCCGACGAGTTCTCCGGCAAGCTGCTCGCCCCGGCCCACCTGCCGCAGGAGCAGTCGCAGCGCCCGGGCCACGTCCCGTCCGCGCGGAACATCCCGTGGTCGAAGAACGCCAACGACGACGGCACCTTCAAGTCGGACGACGAGCTCAAGGAGCTCTACGCCGAGGAGCAGGTGGACCTCGCCAAGGACACCATCGCCTACTGCCGTATCGGCGAGCGCTCGGCCCTGACCTGGTTCGTCCTGCACGAGCTGCTCGGTGTCGAGAACGTCAAGAACTACGACGGCTCCTGGACCGAGTACGGCAGCCTCGTCGGCGTCCCGATCGAGCTCGGCGCCAACAAGTAGGACCCCGCAAGACCCCCGGCAAGTGCCCAGACCGACCTTTCAAGACCTCAACAGGAGTAAGACATGTGTGGAGCGAAGGCCGGCGGCCCGGACAGCTCGACGATCAAGCCCGGTGAGACCACGATCCAGGGTCAGGTGACGAAGGACGGCGAGCCCGTGGTCGGCTACGTCCGCCTCCTCGACTCGACCGGCGAGTTCACCGCGGAGGTCCCGACCTCCGCCACCGGACAGTTCCGCTTCTACGCGGCGGAGGGCACCTGGACCGTCCGAGCCCTCGTCCCCGGCGCCACCGCCGACCGCACGGTCGTCGCCCAGCAGGGCGGCCTGGCCGAGGTCGCGATCGCGGTCTGACCAGCTGGAAGCAAGGGCCGCACCTCCCGGGTCGAAGACCCGAGGCGCGGCCCTTCGCCGTGTCCGCACACCGGACCTACCCTTGACTCATGCTGGCCCGGCGGCGTCGCGTTTACTTCGTCATGATGGGGATCTGTATCGGTCTCTTCGTCCTGGCTTGGGGAGTCGTGCGCATCTGGTCCGTCCCCGCCGCCGTGGGGATGTGCGTGGTGGCCATGGTCATCCCGCCTGTCGCCGCGATGGTCGCGAACCGCCGGGGCCCTGACGACCGCTGGTGGGACGACCCCTCCGGCGACCCCAAGTCCGACGAGTGGTGGGACGAGCTGGACGGGAAGAAGCGCCCCCGGCCCTGACGCCCGACGTGCCCGCCTCCTGCCGTGCCCGCCTCCTGCCGTGCCCGCCTCCTGCCGTGGCCGGCTTCTGCCGTCCCCGGCTTCTATCGGAACGCTTCGACGTTGCGCAGGGCCCACGTGGCGAAGGTCCGGGGCGGACGGCCGAGCACTCCCTCGATGTCCGGGCTGAGCCGCAGCTCGCCCGCGTTGGGCTCGCCGAGGACGGCCAGCGTCGTCGCCACCACCGGCTCCGGCATGAACGCGGCCATCCGGGCGTGCGCCGCGGCCCGGGTCAGCTCCACGAACCGCACCGGCTCGCCGAGTGCCGCGCCGATGGCCGCCGCCTGCTCCCGGGGCGTGACGGCCGCCGGACCGTTCAACTCATAGACCCGGCCGGTGTGTTCGTCCTTGCGCAGGGCCACCGCGGCGACCTCCGCGAGGTCCGCCGGATCGACCACCGGGATCCCGACGTCACCGAACGGCGCGGCGACCGTCCGTTCGGCGCGCACCGACTCCGCCCAGGCGTAGGCGTTGGACGCGAAACCGCCGGCCCTGAGGATCGTCCACTCTGGTGCCTGCACACCTTCGGCCGCCAGCGGTTCGTCCAGCTGGAGCGCCGTATCAAGGGCATCACGCCGAAGGTGCTCACCCAGCGGCTGCGCCAGCTGGAGCGCGACGGCCTGGCCGTGCGCACCTACCACCCCGAGGTGCCGCCGCGCGTCGAGTACGAGATCAGCGACCTCGGCACCACCCTCGCCCCGCTCTTCGCCCACCTCGCCGACTGGGCCGGCACCCACCTCGACGACGTCGAGACGGCCCGGCAGCGCTACGACGAGGCGGGATCCCCGCGCCCCTGAAGCGCGGTTCCAGAAGCGCGGTACTAGTAGACGAGCGCCTGCGTCCCCTCCGCCATCGCCTCCTGCACGAAGACCTGCGCACCCGCGATCCGTACGCCCTCGATGACGTCCTTCTCCGTGATGTCCCGGCGGGCCGCGCACTGCGTACAGAGCGTGAGCGTGCCGCCCGCCAGGATCGAGTCGACCAGGTCCGGCAGTGGAGCGGCATGCGGCAACTCGAACTCGGCGGCCCGCCCCGGCAGCGCGAACCACGCGGACTCGCCGGTCAGCCACATCGACACCTCGACGCCGCTGGCGACGGCCACCGCCGCCACCGTGAACGCCTGCGAGCACCGCTCCGGGGCGTCCGCCCCGGCCGTCACCTTGATCACGAGCTTCTTCGCCATGTGTGCAGCGTAATCGGGTCGCGTCAGGGCTGGTGCTCCGCGCGCTGGTGCTGGCGCAGCAGCACGTTCGCGTCGGTGGCCGCGCTGTGGTCGTACGCGACCAGCGCGGCCCCTCTTCGATCGCAGAGGTCCGCGCACTCGGCGCAGCCGGGGACGGGCCGGGGTGGTCGGCACAGGTCGTCGGGGGACGGCGGTACGGCCCACGTACTGCGGTCGTTCGCCGCGCGTACGCCGGCACTGAGCCGCTCTCTGTCAGTAGCGGGGCGTAGCGTCGCCGGGTCGGCCTGCCACTCCCTGCCGCCGCCGACGGGACGCAGCATCGCGTACGGCCCCGACTGGTCCCGGTACTCGCCGACCTGGTCGGTGGCGGTGTCGTAGAACAGGGTTCCGGGCTCCATGGCATTTGCTCCTTTCGTCCAACATCTATACGAAATGCGTGAGTTGGACTACTCTGGGTATCGAGGCTGCTACGAGCATGGCCCGGAGGTGGCGTCGGCACGCCGATGGCGAGCGGTTCTTCCCCGTCTGGCGGCGCTAATTCCACAAATTCCATGGCGTACCGGGGAGGGGTGCGGTGCCGCAGAGGCGCGTGGTGACGGGGCGTAGTCAGGAGCCCAGGCAACGGTTCGCGGAGGAGCTGCGGTTGTTGAGGGCGGAGAAGGGGGTGAGCTTACGGGAGCTGGCCGAGCGGGTGGGCTGGGATCCGTCCACCTTCGGGAAGATGGAGAGCGGGCGGAGCCTGGGGAGCCCGGAGGTCGTGGAGGCGCTGGACCAGTTCTACGGGACGTCGAGGCTGTTGCTCACCCTGTGGGAACTGGCGGTTGGGGATCCGTCGCAGTTCAAGGAACAGTATCGGCGATACATGTCGTTAGAGGCCGAGGCGGTGAGCCTGTGGCAATACTCCGTGAGTAGGCCCCCAGGGTTGCTTCAGACGGGCGGGTACGCACGCGAGGCGCTAACGGCTGGTGGTCTGATGGACGAAGAACTGGACCAGCAGGTCGAGGCACGAATCGGGCGTCGAGGTGTGTTGGAGGGGCCAGACGCACCGCACTTCCGAGTCATCCTCTTCGAGGCGGTGCTGCGCAACTCGCTTCGCGATCCACGAGATTGGCGCGTGCAACTGGAGTACCTGGCGGAGGCTGCGGGGCGCCCGAACATCACCCTTCACGTGCTGCCGTTCGGTACCGGCCTGCATGGCTTGGACAGCACCGACACCATGTTCCTCCGGCTGTCGGACGGCCGTACCGTTGCGTACGCCGAAAACGACGTACGGGGCGAACTCATCGAAGAATCCAGCAAGGTTGAGCGCCTGCACCGCACATATGATGACGTACGTGACCTGGCTCTGACGCCTGCAGAGTCGCGGACGTTCATCTTGCGGATGTTGGAGGAAGTGCCGTGCGAGCCATCGAGCTGAGCAACATGACGTGGCGCAAGAGCAGCTACAGCAACTCCGACGGCGGCAACTGCATCGAGGTCTCCGACGACCTCCTCCGTACCGCCCACTGGCGCAAGAGCAGCTACAGCAACTCGGACGGCGGCCAATGCCTCGAAGTGGCCGCCGGTCTCCCCTCCCTCGTCCCCGTCCGTGACAGCAAGGCCCCCTCCCGCGGCGCCCTCCTCTTCGGGGCCTCCGCCTGGTCGGCTTTCGTCGACGGAGTCAAGCACTGACGTTCGTCGGCCGGCCGTCGCACAACGCGTGGTCGATCAGCGTGCTCGCCGCGTTCTCCTGGGCCAGGATGTGGGCCGGGGTGTCGCCGCGTGCCTCGGACATGGAGACCACCGCGCTGCGCCTGCCGTCCTCGGTGACGCCGTTGAGGGTGATGTAGCCGCCGTCCCCGCCCTCATGGCTCCAGTAGCTTCCGCCGCAGCTCAGGGGGCGTTCGACGAGGCCGAGCCCGTATCGGCCGCCGGGCCACAGCTGTTGGACCTCGGCGTTCACGGGGACCGTCCGCTTCATCTCGGCCAGTTGGCGTGCCGGGAGGAGGCGGCCCGCGAGCAGCGCGCGGAGCAGGCGGTTCTCGTCGCGGGTGGTCGTGACCCAGGAGAGGTTCTCGGGGTCCACCGGGATCTGGTCGGTGACGTCCACCCGGGAACCGGGGCCGAAGT
This sequence comes from Streptomyces sp. NPDC054813, assembly GCF_053611365.1. NCBI lineage: Bacteria > Bacillati > Actinomycetota > Actinomycetes > Kitasatosporales > Streptomycetaceae > Streptomyces > Streptomyces sp. NPDC054813. The sequence goes on from NZ_JBSHAF010000017.1 coordinate 60,878, forward strand.
ACTGGTAGGCCTGGGCGTGCGGCCGGGGCAGCGTGGGCGAGGTGCCCAGCCAGCGGGTCCGGTCGAGGCCGAGCGGGCGCAGGACGCGGTCCTCGATCTCCTGGTGGGCGGGGTGGCCGGTGGCCTTCTGGATGATCAGGGCGAGCAGGACGTATCCGGTGTTGGAGTACGCCCAGCCCCTGCCGGGCGGGAAGTCCGGCGCGTGGGCCATGGCGCGGGCGACGAGTTGCCCGGGGTCGTAGACGTCGTGGCGCTGCTGGTAGTACTCCTCCGGCGTGGTGTATCCGGGCAGGTCGTCGTGGATGCCGCTGGTGTGCTGGAGCAGCTGGCGGACGGTGATCCGGCGGCCGTCGTTGCCGTTCCCCCAGACGACTCCCGGCAGCCAGTGGTCGACCGTGTCGTCCAGGGACAGCCCGCCCTCGGCCTCCAGCTGGAGAACCACGGTGGCGACCAGCGTCTTGGCCGTGCTGGCCATACGGAAGGAGCCGTCGGCGGCGACGGGGCGGCCGGTGTCCAGGTCGGCGGTGCCGCTGGTGGCGACCGACTGCCGGCCGTCGGGCGCGATCACGCGGGCCTGCACACCGCTGACGCCGAGGGCGTGGATCGCGTCGGTGTCCCGCTGTAACCGCCCCACCGGGGAGGCGCCGGCGGTGGTCGTCGCGGTGGAGAGCAGAGCGGCGACACCGAGCGCCATGGCGAGGTACTTGCGCGGAGTCGAAATCATGACTGAAACGCTAGGTTTGCCCCTCCTGGGGCGCGATCCGGTCCGCCCCAGGATCGGGGTGGGGGATATCCCCCCGGTCGCGGTCGCGGTCGCGGTCGCGGTCGCGGTCGCGGTCGCGGTCATGGTCGCGGTCGCGATAGGCATCGATCGCCACCCCCACGAACGGCCGGAGCAACGGATTGGTGTCTCCCTCGGCCCACGCCACCACCACCCGGCTCGGCTCCATGTCCGCGACCGGCACCGTCACGAGGCCGGCGCCCGGCTCGTGGTCGGTCGTCGTCATGCCCACCGTGCCGTTCCACAGCACCGCCTGCCGGCACTCCTGGATCGCCCGCACCACCGGCCCCTCCCGCACCGCCCCGCCGTTCCAGTACGACTGCCAGCGGCCGTCCGTGCCCGCCGGGAACCGGAACCACTGCCGGTCGGCGAGGTCGGCCAGCGTCAGGCTCTCCCGGCGGGCCAGCGGATCGTCGGCGCGGAGCAGCGCGCCCACCGGGTCGGCCCGCAACTCCCGTACCACCAGGCCGGTTTCGTCGAAGGGCGCGCGAGTCAGGGCGATGTCCACGAGCCCGGCGTGCAGCCCGCAGGTGGGGTCGGTGAGGTCGGTCTCGCGGATCCGGATCCCGACGCCGGGGTGGCGTTCGCGGTAGGCGCGGGCCAGCCGGCGCACGCCGGGATCCGTGCTGTCGCCGAGGAGGCCGACGGTGAGGGTGGTGGCACCCGCCGCCGTGGCGACTCGCACGCGCAGCCTGTCGGCCTGGTCGAGAAGCGCCCGGGCCTCGTCGAGGAGCACGGCTCCGACGGGGGTGAGCGCGACACCGGCCGAGGACCGCTCGAAGAGCGCCGCGCCGATCTCGCCCTCCAGCCCCTTGATCGCACGGCTCAGTGGGGGCTGGCTCATATGGAGCCGGGTGGCTGCCCGGCCGAAGTGGAGTTCCTCGGCGACGGCCACGAAGTAGCGCAGCGTCCGTAGTTCGATCCGCTCCATACGCTCCATGCAGCAACGATACCGATCGGGTATCGAGGCGGCGGAACAGGTCTTGGACAGCCGTACCGCCCCGGCCGTCGAATCGAAGCATGACGACCCACTACCACCACGAACCCGCCGTATCCGTCGTCGGCCCGGACGACGGCGAGGTGCTCGTCCTCGGCACCACCCGGATGCGCGTCCTGGAGGACGGCCGTACCACCGGCCACCGGCTCGGCATCGCCGAGTCCGTGCTCGCGCCGCACACCCCCGGCCCGCCGCAGCACCGGCACGCCGGGCACGACGAGGGCTTCTACGTCATCTCCGGCTCCGTGCGGTTCACGGTCGGGGAGGACGACCACGACGCCACCGCGGGCACCCTGGTGATGGTGCCGCCCGGCGCCCCGCACACCTTCGCCAACGTCACCGACGAACCGGCGGTCATGCTCAGCACGTTCACGCCCGATCTGTACGTGCAGTACTTCCGGGAACTGCGGGACCTGTTCGCGACCGGAGAAGCGCCGACCCCGCGGGCGAACGTCGAGGTGATGAGCCGTTACGCCACCGAGCCCGCCTCATGAGCGTCGCGTACTGGATCGTCGCCGGACTGCTCGCCCTCTTCTACCTCTACGCGGGCGGGCTGAAGGTCGTACGGAGCCGGGAGCGGCTGCGGCCGATGATGGCGTGGGTGGACGGCGTGCCGATGCCTGCCGTGCGGGCGATCGGGACCGTCGAACTGCTCGGCGCGCTCGGCCTGCTGGTCCCGCGGCTGACCGGCGTCGCGACCTGGCTGGCCGTGGCCGCCGCGACCGGGTTCGTCGTCCTCCAACTCGGCGCGATCACGGTGCACGTGCGGATGGGGGATCGTCAGGTCGCCCTCAACGGCACGCTGCTGCTCGCGGCGGCGGTGACCAGCTGGCTCGCGGCGGTGTCCTGATCGTGATTAATCGTTGTACAACTCATTGAGTTGACCATGAGTCTCCTGTGGCGCGCGGATCAAGGAATCCGCGCTTCCGTCTCCACAGGGGGGATTCGTTGGACGCGCCAGACACACCACCTGAAAGACCGAGAAGACGCCGTCGTACCGGCGTACTGATCGCCGTGCTCGGCGTCGTGGCCGGCACCTGCGCCGGCTACCTGGTCCAGGCCGACCGCGAGCCCACCGCCCTGCCGCCGCTCTCGCAGCCGTCCGTCGGGCAGGCGCAGGGCGCGGCCCCCGAGCCGCTGTCGGCCGCCCAGGACCGGCAGGTCAAGGTCGACGGCGACCTGCGCAAGCTGCTGCTGAGCAGGCCGAGCGGGGCACGCGAGTCGCGGTACCCGGTGGGCAGCGACGGGTGGATGGACGCGAGTACGCTCGCGGAGACGTACAAGTACCCGGCCACTGCCTTCCACGACCTGGTCGGCAAGAAGGAGTTCCGCCGGGCGGCCGTCACCGAATGGCGGGAGAACGGCGACCTCAACGTCGAGATCCGGCTGGTCCAGTACCGCCAGGAGGAGACGGGCACGGAGGCCGCCGACGCGGCGGGCAACGCGTACTACTTCGCCGAACCGGCCGACGACTACGACACCGACAGCTGGCCGATCCCCGGCACGGGCGACGGCAGGGCGTACGTCCACGGAAAGCCCTACACCTCCTACGGCGTGAGCCAGTACTCCGCCGAGGCGCACGCGTGGCGCGGCGACATCGCCATGGAGCTCTGGATCAACGACACGAAGCCGATCCCGAAGACGAAGGTGCTGGATCTGGCGAAGCGGCAGATGGAGCGGCTGTGACCGAGAACCCGGAAACGTCCGTGAGTCCCGAGCCGGAGGCCACGCCCGCCGCCGCCCCGACGTCCGCCGAGCCGAGCGCCGGTGCCGTGGGCGTCGCCGAGCCGAGTGCCGTGGAGCCCGCGCACGCGGAGACGCGGCCGCCTGACCGTCGTCGTATCGCTGTCGTCGCCGGTGTCGGTGTCCTGGTCGCCGCGGTGCTGGCCGGGGCCACCTGCACCGTCGTCGCCGTCCAGGGTGCCGATCGCGACCCCGGTGCTCCCGTCTGGAGCATGCCGAAGGCCGCCAAGGACAGCAAGGCGGCCGGCACCGGCGGCCTCCAGGGGATGCTGCTGCCGTACGACACCGGCACGTACGGGCGGGGCCCGGACATCGCCGAGTTCGGGTCGGACGTCGCGCTGTCCGGCAAGCAGGCGACCCTGCTGCGCGAGGAGTCGATCAAGGACCTGCCGCGTTCGCAGCGGCAGGCGCTGGAGCGGCAGCTCGACCGGAACCCGGTCAAGGGCATGGCGATGCGCAGCTACTTGAACGCGTCCGGGGTACCCGGCTACGAGTACACGATGGAGATCGTGCTGGCGCGGATGGGGAACCGGCGGACGGTCCGTTCCATGGCGACCGTCCAGAAGGAGATCCTCGACGCGCTGAAGGTGTTCCGGAAGGGTCCGGAGATCAAGGGGTACAAGGACTCGACCTCCTGCTTCCTGCCGCCGACGGACGCGGACGAGAAGATCGACACGATGTTCTGCACCGGCTACGTGGGCGACGTCGCGGTCACCGCCACGGCGACCGCGGCCAAGCCGCTGGACAAGGAGAGCGCGGCCGGCATGCTCCGCGCACAGCTCGACCGCATCAAGGAGCCGGGGGCGTCGGTATGACCACGGACACGAATCAGCCGGAGGTCTCCGACGACCTCGACGACCTCGATGACCTCGGCGAACTCGACGAGTTCTCGTCCCCGCCCCCGAAGAAGGACCGTCGCGGGGTGCGGGCAGCGCTCCGCTGGGTCTTCGCGGTCGTCGGGGCCGGTACGGCCTACGGCGTCACCCGGGTCGACCGCACCGACGTACCCGGGCTCGGCACGCACTCCGACGGGCGCTGGACGTACCCCACCCTCGTGCGGCCGCCGCTGCCGTCCGGGAAGCCGGGGCCGAACGACGATGCCCGTAACCCGGCCGGCAGCCACTTCGCCGACCTGCGGAAGCTGGTCCTCCCCGCGCCGGCCGATGCCACCGCCGACGCGGCGCTCAGGGGAACGGACGGCTGGCTGCCGACCAGGACGTTCGTCGCGGAGTTCACCGCGCCCGACGCGCTGCGCCAGAAGCTCGTCGACACCGGCCTGCGGCACATCGCCGCACGCGGCTGGACCACCCCCGACGGCACGCACACCCGGATCTACCTCCTCCAGTTCGACACGGCCGCCGTCGCGGAGGAGCTGTTCAGCCACCAGTTCATGAGTTACTCGTCGCCGGTCTACGCACTGCGCGACGGCGACCAGTACGAACTCGACCAGACGTTTCCGGACAGGGCCCGGAGCGACGACATCCTGATGGCGCCGTACACGGAGCTGAAGCCGTACGGCGGCGAGCAGGTCCGGCAGGCCTACCTGGCCACCGGGGACACCGTCGGCGTGATCGTCCAGTCCCGGAAGGGCGCCGCGCTCGCCGTCCCCTTCGAGCAGACGGTCACCCTGCAGAGCGAGCTGCTGGCCTGAGCCCACGGGGGCGCACCTCGCCAAGAGCCCCGGGCCCCGGCCGCGTAAGCTGGGGCCCGGCTCTTGTACGTACGCCCACCCCCGCTCAAGGAGCACCCGTGGAGATCTTCTTCGAAACCCTGCTGGTCCTGGTCTGCGTCGGCGTCATCGCCTTCGCCGGACTGACCGTGAAGAAGCTTTACCAGGGCCAGCGCTGATCCTCTCCGTCTAGGAAACCGCCGTCATGATCGAGATTCCGTCCGACCTGCACAAGGACCTGGTTCCGCTCGCCTTCCTGCTGGGCAAGTGGGCCGGTGCGGGCGTCCACGACTTCCCGGGCTCGGAGAAGTGCAACTTCGGCCAGGAGGCCACTTTCAGCCACGACGGGCGTGACTTCCTGGAGTACCACTCCCAGACCTGGGTGCTGGACAACGAGGGGAACAAGGTCCGCCCGCTGGAGACCGAGCACGGCTTCTGGCGCATCGACGCCAACCGCAGGGTCGAGGTCACGATGACCCGCGACGACGGTGTGATCGAGATCTGGTACGGCGAGATGGCCGACAAGAAGCCCCAGATCGACCTGGTCACGGACGCCGTGGCCCGCACCGCCGCCTCCGCCCCGTACAGCGGTGGCAAGCGCCTGTACGGCTACGTCAAGAGCGACCTGATGTGGGTGGGGGAGAAGCAGACCCCCGAGGTCGAGCTGCGCCCGTACATGTCCGCGCACCTGAAGAAGGTCGTCACCCCGGAGGAGGTCGAGCGCTGGGCCAAGGCCCTGCCCGCCGATATGCCGGACGACGGCATCGCCTTCTTCAAGTAGGCGCGCCTAGCGAGGACGACAGCAGACAGGCCCCACGGATGCCCGTGGGGCCTGTTTCAGAACTCGGTAGGGGTTAACGGATTCAAGTGCACTGCAATGCGCTTGCGATGTCAGAGTACTACCGGCTATCGTAGAGACCAACGCACGGAACCCCGACCGCACTTGGACTGCGGTCGGGGTTCCGAAAAGCCGTGCCCTGGGTGGCATGCAAGCAGAGGCGGCCCAGAACGTTCGCTGCCCAATGTAGCACAGTCAGTCGTTTCCGTGAGGAGTAATCGTCCCGGGCATCCGTGTGCCCAGAAGTGAGGGGGAAACAGTGGTCGACGGGATGCCCGGGTGGATGAAGCGGTTCCTCTCCGAGCCGCGTATGAAGCCGTACCTGCGTGCGGCCGGCGGAGACCCGCAGGCCGCGATGCGGTTGTACCGCTGGAACGTCGAGGCCTCCGAGGCCTTGTACGTCCCGCTGCACTATGCCGAACTCGCTGTCCGCAACGCCCTCCACGACCGTCTGGTCCTCACCCATGGGAGAGCGGACTGGTGGACGGTGGCACCGCTGGACGCGCGAGGGAAGGACCTCGTCGCCAAGGCGCGCGCCAAGTGCGAGCGGAGCGAGGAGCAGCGGGCGCAGGAGCGGCGGCGGCCGAAGCGACCCCTCACCGTGGACGATGTCGTCACGGAGCTCAACTTCGGTTTCTGGGCGACCCTTCTTGTGAAGCGCTACGACCGGACCTTCTGGAGGACCAGCCTCTACAAGGCGTTCCCCTACTACTCCGGCCCGCGCGCCGCGCTCTCCGACGACCTGTGGCGTGTGGTCCGCCTGCGCAACCGGGTCATGCACCATGAGCCCATCCACCAGGAGGACCTCGTCGGCGACCATGTCAGGATCTACCAGGTCCTGGAGGCTCTCGATCCGGACCTGACGAAGGGGGTCCGGGCAACGGACCGGTTCCCGTCCGTGCTGGCGCGCAAGGAGGATGTTCTTGAGTGACTTCGGCGAGGTGCTGGTCTCACGCTCGGACATCGCCCGGCTGGCCGGAGTGCGGCGCCCGGCTGTCACCAACTGGCAGCGCAGGCACTCCGACTTTCCGGCGCCCGTGCCGGCGGAGGCCGGGAGCGCGGAGCCGGAGGCGTTCCGGGCCCGGGAGGTTCTGGACTGGCTCGCCGACCGGGCGATCCCGTCCAACGCCCTGGAGCCCCGCGAGCCCGCGGGAACGACGTACGGCGACCGCTTCCGGGCCGGCCTGCGCGGCGACGGCGGTCGGTCGGGCAGCTTGCTGGCGGCGGTGGACCAGCTCGCGAAGCGGGATGCCGACCGGCTGCGCGGCCAGTGGCGCATGTCCGGCTACCTCTATCTGCTGCTGTTCCTCGTCTTCGTGCAGGGCCGGGACGGGCATCGGTGGTCGGACTACGTCCGAGACCCCCGGCGGCTCTTGATCGACCTGGACGTGCGCGTGCCGGACGAGCCGTCCCATGTGCACGAGATCATCCGGTTCATCGACAGCAACCCTCCGGCCTCGCCCGACGAGAGCAGACAGGCCTTCGAGCGCCTTCTCGGGCAGCTGCGGGACAGCGACGCCAGGGAGGCCGACGAGTACTACACACCGCCCTCGGTCAGCCGCGTGATGGCACGGTCCCTCGTCGGCCACGGGCCTGCGGCGAGGCGGTTGTACGACCCCTTTTGCCGTTCTGGCGAGCTACTGTGCGCCTACCTGGAAGCGGTCTCCGAACAGGGCGGCAAACAGCCGGCGGACATCAGTGGCCGTGGGCCGGGGGAAATGGCGCAGCGGCTCGCCCGGATGAACCTCGAACTCCATGGCATCGAGCGGCCTCGGATCCTTGAGGGGCCCCGGGCGCCCGCACAGGAGCCTGGCGATTTCGGCGGTCTGTCGGGTTCGTTCGACGCGGTGATCACCAATCCGCCTTTCGGGAGCTGGGGCCCGTGGCCGCAGTCCCCACCCACGTACTGGCGATACGGAATGACGCGCTCCAGGGAGTTCGACTGGCTCCAGTACGTGGCCTCGTGCCTCGCTCCCGGGGGCCGGGCCGCCGTTCTCATGCCAGCCGGCGCGGGGTTCCGTGGCAGTGCCGAACGGGAGACGCGGGCCCGGATGGTCGAGGACGGTGTGATTGAGTGCGTCATGGCGCTGCCGCCCCAGTTGTTCGAGCTGACCGCGATCCAGACACACGTCTGGTTCCTGCGCTCCTCGCTCGGACACCCGGAGAAGGTCCTCTTCGTGGACGGCACCGGCCTCGGCAGCATGGCCTCCCGGACTCGGCGTGCGCTGTCGGACGCGGACACTGACCGGTTCGTGCAGGCTTATGTGTCCTGGCGCGACGCGGGGCACCCCGGTACTCCGGGATTCAGCAGAGCGGCGGGACCCGAGGAGGTCGCGGCCCAGGACTACCGGCTGGAACCGGCGCTCTACGTGCGGGACGGTCTTCCGTCGGCGGGCACCGCCGACGATCCGGCCGTGGCGAGGGACCGGCTGGCAAAACTGTCCGAAGCGCTCGACAGGCTGCATGAGCAGGCGAGGACCATCGACCGTGACGCGGAACTGCGGCTGAGGAGGTACGGCCTGTGACCGATGTGAGCACGGGCCCGGGCTCGGTACCGCTGCCCGCGGGCTGGCGGCGCCTCCCCCTGAAGGAACTCTGTTCCCTCCAGGTGGGACCGGCCGTCAAGGGAGAGGAACGCACCGACGCGGACGACGGTGTGCCGATGGTGCTGCCCAGGGACGTCGTCCACCAGCGGATCACGCCGGCCGACAGCGTCGGTGTGATCCGGGACAAGGCCCGCGCCCTGGTGAAGTACCGGCTCGCGGAGGGGGACGTGGTCGTCATCCGGACCGGTACTGTCGGCCGGTGTGCCTTGGTGACACGCGAGCAGGACGGCTGGCTGTACCACGCGAACCTGGTCCGGCTCCGGCTCCGGGAGCTCGATCTCTCCCTGGCGGCATACCTGGCCGGGTACCTGAGCGCGGGGCTCGCGCAGAGCTGGATCCATACCCGGTCGGCCAGCGCCGTGATCCCGTCACTGAGCACTCGCGAGCTGGGAGAGCTGCCGGTGTTCCTTCCGCCGTCACCTGAACAGAAGGCCATCGGCGACACCCTGGCCGCGCTCGACGAGAAGGTGAGGGTGCACACGGACATCGCCCGTGCCACGGGCGAGTACCGGGCGCTGCTCGCCGACCTCCTGATGACCGGGGCGTTGTCCCCGCCCGACGAAGGCCGGCCGGTGACTTGAGCCGTCGGCTCTAGACTGGGTTTGTGGTGAGCACCGACTGGAAGAGCGACCTAAGGCAGCGCGGCTACCGGCTGACGCCGCAGCGGCAACTCGTGCTCGAAGCCGTGGACACCCTTGAGCACGCGACCCCCGACGCCATCCTCGGTGAGGTGAGGAAGACCGCGTCGGGGGTCAACATCTCCACGGTGTACCGGACCCTGGAGCTCCTGGAGGAGCTGGGGCTGGTCAGCCATGCCCATCTCGGGCACGGGGCGCCGACGTACCACCTCGCCGACCGGCACCATCACATCCACCTGGTCTGCCGCGACTGCGAGAACGTGATCGAGGCGGATGTGACGGTCGCCGCGGAGTTCACCGCCAAGCTGCGGCGGGAGTTCGGCTTCGAGACCGACATGAAGCACTTCGCGATCTTCGGCCGCTGCCAGGACTGCGCACGCAAGAGAACCAAGGGCGCAGCCGTCCAGACTTCAATTACCGAGTCGTAGGCTTACTCATATGAAGAGCCCCCTGCTGACCCTGCCCGGCGCCGTGCCCGCCGAGGGCGTGGACGAAGGCGTCGCCGCCCACTACGGCGATTTGTTCCGCGAGCAGCGCGCCCTCGCCGACGGCGCCGGATTCGTGGACCTCTCGCACCGTGGTGTCGTCACCGTCACCGGCGAGGACCGGCTCGGCTGGCTGCACCTCCTGCTCACCCAGCACGTCAGCGAGCTGCCCGTCGGCGAGGCCACCGAGGCGCTGGTCCTCTCCGCGCACGGCCACATCGAGCATGCGCTGTACCTGGTCGACGACGGCACGACGGTCTGGGCCCATGTGGAGCCCGGCACCGCGGAGGCGCTGATCGCCTACCTGGAGTCGATGAAGTTCTTCTACCGGGTGGAAGTCGCGGACCGGACCGGCGAGTTCGCCGTCGTGCACCTCCCGGCCGGCTCGATCGCCGAACCCCCGGACGGTGCCGTCGTACGCGAGACGGCGTACGGCCGTGATCTCTTCCTGCCCCGCGCGGACCTGGAGTCGTACGCGGAGAAGGCGGGCCCGGCGGCCGGCCTCCTCGCCTACGAGGCCCTCCGGGTGGAGAACCACCGCCCCCGTCTCGGCTTCGAGACCGACCACCGCACCATCCCGCACGAGCTGGGCTGGATCGGCACCGCGGTGCATCTGCAGAAGGGCTGCTACCGGGGCCAGGAGACCGTGGCCCGGGTCCAGAACCTCGGCAAGCCGCCGCGCCGCCTGGTCTTCCTGCACCTGGACGGCAGCGACGTGCACCTGCCGCCGCCCGGCACGGAGATCCGGCTGGCCGACGACGGCGAGGACGGCCGCAGGATCGGCGTCGTGACGACGTCGGCACGCCACCACGAACTGGGTCCGGTGGCCCTGGCGCTGGTCAAGCGCAACGTCCCGGTGGACGCCCGGCTGATCGCGGGAGACACGGCCGCGGCACAGGAAGTGATCGTCGAACCGTAAGGCGGACGGCAAGCCGGACCGTGAGCGGCCGGGACCCCCGGGAATCCCCTGCATCCCCGGGGATTCCCGCAAGCGCCCTGCGGGATATGCCGTTGACACTCCAGAAGTGGCAACGGACAGCGGCTTATTGAACACGGCGTGCACGTGTTCGACCCGACCGGCGCAGACCCCCGCACCGGCGCCCGGCCGGCCCGCCAGACCCTCGCGGAGCTGCGCGAACGCGGCCGTCGGGCCCCCGGGCCCCCGGCCGGATCGGCGACGAGGCCCGCTGCGAGGTACTGACCGGGACCCGCCGGGCCCTGTACGACTTCGCCCCGGCCCGCGACTGCCGGGAACCGCTCACATCTCCAGCAGAACGGTGAACGGCCCGTCGTTGGTCAGCGACACCCGCATCTGCGCCCCGAAACGCCCGGTGGCCACGGTCGCCCCCAGAGCCCGCAACTGCGCCACGACCTCCTCGACCAGCGGCTCGGCCACCTCGCCCGGCGCCGCCGCGTTCCACGTCGGCCGCCGCCCCTTGCGCGCATCGCCGTACAGCGTGAACTGGCTGATCACCAGCAGCGGCGCGTCGATGTCACTGCATGACTTCTCGTCGGCCAGCATCCGGATCGACCAGAGTTTCCGGGCCAGTTGGGCCGCCTTCTCCTTGGTGTCGTCGTGGGTCACACCCACGAGCACACACAGCCCCTCGCCCTCGATCGCGCCGACCGTCTCGCCGTCCACGACGACATCGGCGCCGTCCACCCGCTGAACCACAGCTCGCATGCGGACCATCATGCCCGGTGCCCCGGCGGCCCCCGCAGGGGGTCCATTATTGATCCTTACCCTCACATCTAGGGCCGTTCGGGGGCACTCAGTCACATTGCGGCCACTTGGGGTGGCACCATGCTTCCACACGCCGGTCGAGGGGACGGTAGAGGCATATGAGCACACCGAGTACCGGGCGACTGAAGGTGCAGGGCACGCAGAGCGCGCAGAGCCTGCCCCGGCCGCCCGCACAGCGCGGCGAGGGCATCGCCCTGCCCGCGGAGCCGCCCGAGCACGACCTGACCCGCCTGAGCCTGCCCGAACTGCGCGTCCTGCGCCGGGACGCGCAACGCGACGAGGCCGACCTCAGCTATGTACGACGGCTGCTCCAGGGCCGTATCGACATCCTCCGGGCGGAACTGGCCCGCCGCTCCCCGACGGGCGCGGCCGCCGTCGTGGACCGCCTCCCGGAGATCCTGACCGACGCCCCGGCCCGCCACCGCTCCTCGGCCCGCCACGTCACCCTGGGCACCCCGCACAACGAGGAGTACGACCGGCTGGCCGCCGACATGCTGGCAGAGGTGGAACTCTCCGACCTCCAGGCCCGCACGGACACCGAACTGACGACGGCGATGGGCCGCCTGGTCCGCTACGAGCAGGAGGTGTCGAGACGACGACAGCGCCTGCAACGGACGGCCGACGATTCGAGCGGGGAGATCACCAGGCGCTACCGGGAGGGCGAAGCGCAGGTGGACGATCTACTGACGTAGGGCTCGATTCCGGGGGCGCGGGGCTGTATCGATGCCCGGCCACCGCCGCGTGGGCGCGCCGGCCTCCACCTGCGGGCGGCCGAAAATTCAATCGGCACCACCCCGATCGAACACCTACCGTGCTGTCATGACCGACGCCGTCGAAATCCGCCCCGTAACCGAACCCGAGCTGGAGGACTGGCACCGGGCCCTGAATACCGGCTTCCTGCAACCGCCCACCCTCACGGCCGACCAACTCGACGCCCGCCGAAAGCAATTCGTACCGGGCCGACTCCTCGGCGCCTTCGACGGCTCCCGCTGCGTGGCGACGTTCCGCTCCTTCGACCAGGAGCTCACCACCGTCGGCGGCGCGACCGTCCCCGCCGACGCCATCTCCAACGTCACGGTCACCGCCACCCACCGCCGCCGCGGCCTGCTCACCCGCATGATGAGCCAGGACCTCGCCGCGGCGAAGGAGCGCGGAGACGTGGTCGCGACCCTGATCGCCGCCGAGTACCCGATCTACGGCCGCTACGGCTTCGGCCCGGCGACCACGTTGACGGAGTGGACGGTCGAGGTCGGGCGCACCGGTCTGGACCCCCGCTGGTCGGCCCCCGAGGACGGCGGCCGGATCGACCTCCTCGACGTCGAGGACGTCCGCAAGCTCGGTCCCGAACTGCACGAGCGGGTCCGCCGCAGCACGCCCGGCGCGGTCAGTCGCAGCGAGCTGTGGTGGCAGCTGCGCACCGGTGCGGTCCGCGTCGAAACCGACTGGAAGGAGCCGTTCCACGCGGCCTACCGGTCGGCGGGCGGCGAGGTCGAGGGGCTGGTGGCGTACGAGGTGGACGACACCTGGCACGGCAAGCAGCCGGACGAGACGGCCACCGTGAAGTGGCTGCTCGGCGCCACGCCCGCGGCCGAGCGTGCCCTGTGGCACTACCTGTGCTCGGTCGACTGGATCACCAAGGTGAAGAGCGGCTGGCGGTCGCCGGACGACCTGCTGCCGCACTACCTCCCCGACCCGCGCGCCGCCCGGATCACCTCTCAGGCGGACTGGCTGTGGGTGCGGATCCTGGACGTCGTACGGGCCCTGGAGGCGCGGACGTACGACACGGCGGGGTCGCTGGTCCTTGAGGTGGCGGACCGGCAGGGGCTGGCCGGCGGCCGGTTCCGGCTGGACACCTCCCCCGAGCAGGCGTCCTGCGTCCCGACCACCGACGCCCCCGAACTCACCCTCGACATCGCCGATCTGGCGAGCGTCTGGCTCGGTGACCAGTCCGTGGCGCGGCTGCACGCGCTCGGCCGGGTCCAGGAAGCGCGAGTGGGCGCCGCCCGGAAGGCCGACGCCCTGCTGCGCACGTCCGGGCGTCCTTGGTGCCCGGACATCTTCTGAGACGGTCTCCTTCCGTTCGGCGACGGTGCCTGAATCACCTTGTTCACTTGTTCAGCTGTGCTCATCCGTAGCGAGCCGTTCGAGGTGTGAAGTTGTGGCTGTGCCGGTCTGCCGGTGTTCAGTTGTCGGTGTTCAGTTGTGACTGTGCTCAGGTGCGGTGCGCTGGTCGTGCATCTCGGCGGCTGCCCTGGTTGACCGGGCTCCCGGCTCCCCTCCGGAAGGGAACCCTGTCGGCCAACCACCGGGAAAGTGTGACCATGTTGCAGAAGTTGGTGGCCAACTCCACTGTACTTATCTCCGCTTGGGAGCGACTCATAACCACCTTCCCGTGAACTGCCGAAAGATGGCGGGAAGTTGTACTGTTTGTCCGTGGACCCTGAACACGTCTCCGCCAGTGGACGGGAGAGGTCGCAGCGGCCTCAGACGTCACACCACGCGGTGGCCGACGTGCTGCGCACCCGGATCAGGTCAGGGGTGCTGCGGCCGGGCCAGCGCATGCCCACCCAGGCCAAGCTGGCCGACGAGTTCGGCGTGGAGCGGGGGGCCGTACGGCAGGCACTGCGCATCCTGCAGTCGGAGCATCTGCTCACCAACGTGTCGAAGGGCGCGCCGGCGACGGTCGCCCCTGATCCGGGCCCGGTCCGGCTCGCCGTGGGCCCGGAGGCGCCGCCGCAGCCCACCATGGTGGCCCTCGCCTCCCGGATAGAGGCGGCCTTCGCGGCCCCGGAGGTGGAGATCGACGCGCTCTGTCTGACCTCGGTCTCCCTCAACCTCGCGCTCGGCGAGCCGCTGCGGCTCATCCATGCGGGGCGTCTGGAACCGGCCAAGATCGACGTGCGGGTGCTGCTGCCGAGCCGGAACATCGACCTCGCGTTCCCGACGGCGCTGGACGCCTCGGCCGAGGACGCGGTGCACAACCGCTGGCTGGCCCAGCGCAACGCCCAGGGTCAGGTGCTCCTGCACAACCTGCTGGCGCTGCGCGCCACGCACGGCATCGACGTCCGGGTCACCCTCCGGGCCCTGCCGTTCACCCCGCCGGTCAAGCTGTACCTGCTCAACGGGGTGGAGGCGCTGTTCGCGTACTACACGCTGGGGCGCCACGAGCGGGAGATCGGCCACGAGCACCTGCAGACGTACGACGCCGAGGGCACGCGGTCGATGCTCTTCGCGTTCGAGCAGGGCGCCGGCCTGCGGGACACCGCGTTCGTGGACCAGTCCAAGCGGTGGTTCGACGCCCTGTGGGAGACGATCAGTTCGGAGTTGCAGCTGACGGCCTAGCGCTCACCGGGCCGGTCCTCACAGTGCGGGACCGGTGATCAGCAGGGCGAGCAGGACCGCACCGACGGAGCTGACCGCAGGGCTCTTGGCCTTGATCCCCACGGTGAGCAACAGCAGACCGATAATGCCAGTGGCACCGTACTTCGACTGGACCATCTGTTCGAAGCCGACGACGAAGACGGCGGAGAAGAGAGCGAGAGCGGCGGGCATGTCGGTTCCCCCTTCGTCGGGAAGCAAAGCTTCCACCAACTTAATCAAGTTGGTAACCAACTATGATTAAGTTGTTCCCAGTTGGCTGTGACTTATAACCAATCTTCAAACAACTCCCGGTAGATGGAGCAGAGTTGTAGCGTTTGGTCGTGACCCAGGAGAACGTGGCAGTGAACGCCGGCAGCACACCTCAGGAGATCGCCGACGCCCTGCGGGAACGCATCCGCAAGGGCGACTTCAAGGTCGGCGACCGCCTGCCCACCCAGGCCGAGCTGGCCGAGGAGTTCGGCGTGGAGCGGGGTGCCGTACGCCAGGCCATGCGGGTGCTGCAGGACTACGGTCTCCTCGCCAACGTCACCAAGGGCAGCCCGCCGCGCGTCGCCGAACCGGCTGCCCGGCCCCTTGGCGAGCCCCAGCCGACAATGGTCGGCCTCGGCCCCCGTATGACGGAGGCGTTCACCGCCCCGCACGTCCGCATCGACGCCGCCTGCCTCACCGCCCAGAGCCTGCTCCCGGCGCTCGCCGAACCCCTGCGCCTGATCCACGAGGGCCGGATCCGCCCCGAGAGCATCGACGTCCGCGTCCTGCTCCCCGGCCGCGACATCAACCTCGCCTTCCCGGTCCCGGTCGAGGGCGACGACGACACCGTCCACAACCGCTGGCTCGGCATGCGCAACGCCCAGGGCCAGGTCCTCCAGTACAACCTCCAGGGACTGCGCTCCACCCATCAGATCGACGTGAACGTCACCTTCCGCGCCCTGCCCTTCACCCCGCCGGTCAAGCTCTACCTGCTCAACGGCGCGGAGGCACTGTTCGCGTACTACATGGTCACGCGCCGCGAGGAGCAGACCGAGTCCGGCATGCTCGACATGTACGACGCCGTGGGCTCCGAGTCCCTCCTCTTCTCCTTCGAGAAACGGGCCGGCCACCGCGATGCCGCGTTCGTGGAGCAATCGCAGAAGTGGTTCGACGCCCTCTGGGAAACCATCACCACGGACCTGACACTCTCCTAGTGACTTCTGATGCGACGCAGACTGAACTGGTGGCAACCAAGAGTGAGAACCCGGCCGAAGGGCTCACGGAACTGATCAGAAGTGCCCGTGTCGTGCTCTGGGACTTCGACGGCCCGATCTGCCGTCTGTTCGCGGGTCACTCGGCGGAGGACGTCGCCGTCGACCTGGTGCGGTGGCTGGAGAGCCGGGGCCTGCACGGCCTGGTCACGGACAACGAACGCGCCTCCCTCGACCCACAGGTTCTGCTGCGCGCCGTGGACCGCCGGCATCCTGGCAGCGACCTGGTAGCGGAGTTGGAGGAACGTCTCACCAAGGAGGAACTGAGGGCCACGTCGACGGCGATGCCGACGGCGTACGCGGACATCCTCATACAGACCTGGCGGGCGCGCGGCGTGCGCATGGCGGTGACCACCGACAACTCCCCCCGGGTGGTGCGCGCCTACCTCGACGGCCGCCGCCTCACCGCCTGCTTCGCCCCGCACGTCTACGGTCGCACCCAGGACCTGCACCGTCTCAAGCCCGACCCGCACTGCCTCAACCGCGCCCTCAGCGCGATGGGCGCCGCCCCCGACGCGGCCCTGATGATCGGCGACTCGCCCTCGGACTTCCAGGCGGCCCGGACGGCCGGCGTCCCGTTTCTCGGCTACGCGCGTAACGAGGAGAAAGCCAAGCTGTTGGTCGAGGCCGGGGCGAAGTGTGTCGTCGGCTCACTGGAGCCGTTGCTGGTGATGCTGCGCTAGGGGCGGCGGTCCGCACGCCGATCCCGGGCACGTGGACGACACGGTTTTCCGCCCTCTTGTGCCGCGGAGCTCGGCCGACCACCCAAGTCGGCCGCTCGATCGAGGAGTTCGGCGTCTCCCGCGACACCGTGCCGGTCTGGAACCTGCTTGGCTTCCAGTCGTAGCACCCCTGTGATCCGGAGGGGTCTCCGCTGCGCTAGAGTCCGAAACCGCCTGAGCAACCGCTCGGTCGCGTGCGTATGAGTGGATGGCCAAAAGAGCCAGCCCCGGACGACCGTGCCGACGGGCGACCATACAGCTGAGCGACCCTTCACCCGCCAGGGTTACTCCGCCGCCCCTCGACTCGTGTCGTGCGTCACCTGGCAATACGGTTTCCCTGCCCGATCCACGCGATACCGCGCGCGTACCACCCCCGGAGCGACCAGTGGGTGCACCGCCTGTCCCCCCTGTCGCCACCGGGAGAGACATCAGCAGGCCTCTGCCCGGCGACGAGTACGAGGCGTTCCTGGGACATGCCGCGGAACAGGGGCTGGCGAGCAGCGGCTTCCACAACCAGAACTACGTCCTCGCCCTGACGGAGCCGATGGCCCGGCGGCTGGGCCGGAAGTCCGGTGCCGCTGTGACCGTCCGGGTGCGCAGGACCGACGCCCTCTCGGTGGTGATCCGGACGTGGGACAACGAGGCGCTGATCCTGCGGGCGATCCAGGGGGTGCTGCCCAATGTGCCCGAGTGCCTCTTCGAGGGGAATCGGTTCACCATCCACAGCTTCGTGGCCGGAGTCCCGCTCTCCAGCGTCTGCGAGAACGACAAGCCCGTCGACGCCGCCCTGCTGAAGGACCTGGCGGGGCTGTTCGCCCAGATGACCCAGGTGCGCGGTACCGCGTTGCCGCCGCTGCCGTCGATGTGGCCCCGGAACCACACGGACAGCCAGGGTTTCCTGCGGACGCTGGCACGGATGGCGGACCTCCAGATCCGGCAGGCCAACGGGCCCGCGTACGGCTGGCTGTTCGCCGCCCTGGGCATTCCCGAGGAGGCCCTGCTCCGCTTCGCCGACCGGGTCCCCGCGCTGACCCGGCGCCCGTACAGCCTCCTCCACGCCGACCTGCACCGCGACAACCTGATCGTGTCGCAGGACGGCCGTACGCCCCTCACCTGCGTCGACTGGGAACTGGCCACCTTCGGTGACCCCCTGCACGACCTCGCGACCCATCTGGTGCGGATGCGGTATCCGTCCCACCAGTGGGACGAGGTCGTCGAGGCGTGGGTCGGCGGCATGCGGGCGGTGCGGCCCACCGCCACCCACGGGGTGCACAAGGACCTGCGCCACTACGTGGACTTCGAACGGGCCCAGTCCGTCTACCCGGACGTGATGCGGGCCGCGAAGTCCCTGGCGGAATCCTTCGACGAGAAGAACCTGCGGGAGGCGACGGCGGCCGTCCGCCGCGCGCTCGAGGCGGGCGCCGAGCCACTGCGGCTGCGCACGGTGCCGGGCGACCGGGAGATCGAGCGCGTCCTGTTCCGCTGGGCCGCCTCCACGCCCGCCTACGGAGCCGCCGGGCACGGCCGGACCGCCCACGTCATGGAATGGCGGCAGGACCGGCGGGTCCCCGAGCACCCCGACTTCCCGCACTCCGCGGTGCGTGCGGCCCTGTTCCTGGAGGGCACCGCACCGGCCCGCCAGGTGTTCAAGGGCACCGCGCACCTCAACTCGGTGATCCGGGTGCCGGGCATCGGCTTTCCCGTGGTGATCCGCCGTAAGGTGCCGCACGTCTGCCGTCGTGAGCGCAGCTACCTCAGTGAGCACGCGGTGCTGCGGGTGATCGAGCGCTCCGGCGCGGCCGTGGCCGCTCCCCGCGTCCTGGCGCTGGGGGAGAGCCACTCCCGCTATCACGTCGCGTATTCCCGGGACCGCTTCGCCATCCACACCTACGAAGGCCCGGGCGACGACACCGCCCGCACCCCCGACCACCCGGTGCACGGTCTCCGCCCGCAGGAGGCCGACGGGCTCGTCGACCAACTGGCCGCGCTCACCGGGGTCGACCACACCCAGCTCGACCCCGCCTCCGGCGAGCCCGACTTCTACCACTGGCTGACCGAGCAACTCGTCGCCCTGGTCGCCGGCCTCCCCAAGGAGTCCCAGCAACTGGCCCGTTTCGTGGGCCTCCCCGAGGCCGCCCGGCTGCGGGAGATCCTCGCCAGGCACCGCGTCAGCCGGCGTGCCCCGGCCCTGCTGCACGGCGACCTCAACCCCTGGAACCTGGTCCGCCGCGACGACCCGCTCGCGCTGACCATCATCGACTGGGAGATGGCCCTGGTCGGCGACCCGCTGTACGACCTGGTGCGGCACATGCACCTGACCCCGACCCGGCCGGAGATCCGGGACCGGATGTTCCGCCGCTGGGAGCGTGTGCTGGACGGCAGATTCACCGGCGACTGGCAGCGCGACTGGCGGGTGTACCGCTGGATCGAGATCGTCCGCTCCGCCTATGTCGATCTGGACCGGCTGGTCACTGGAGCGAGCCTGGACGCCCCCAACGTCCGCCGGGCCCTGGACTCGTACGCCATGACACTGGTGGCCGCCCAGGGCTCCCTGGGCCTGCCCGTACGGGCGGCGGCTCCGCATCTTGCTCGCGCTCTGGCCTAGCGGGAACATGAGTACGGCGAATACCCGTTTGCCCTCGGGCCTGTGGCGCCGGCCGGGCGGCGTTGCGCGGAGGGGGCGTGCATGTCCGGGCGGAGCGGTGGTCGGGCGGGCGATGACGGCGTGTCGCGGCTGAGGCGTTTTCAGGAACGCGTCGAGCCGGTGGTGACCCGGGTACTCCTGCTCGGCATTTTCGTCACCGGCCTCACGGCCCAGTTCGTGAAGCCGGTGGGTGACGCCCTGGAGGGCAAGGCCTATCTCGGCGGCGCGCTGTTGAGTCTGGTCGGATACATCCTCTACGACCAGGTGAAGGAGCTGAACTCGTCGGTCCGTGCCCCGGCCCGGACACTGGTGAACTCCAGCCGGCTGGGAGACCTCGTCAGTGAGGCCTTCGAGGCCCGAAGAGTCGAGATCAGCTTTCTCGGCTACACCGGCGAGACGCTCTACAGCGCCCTGTACCACCGTCTTGAGGACCTGTCCTCCCACCCCGGCCCCACCCGCAGGGTGGTGATCCGCATGCTGGTTCCGGACTTCGGGCAGCCGATGACGGTTCCCTCGAAGGTGGGGGAGCGGGACAAGCCCGTGGACGACCCCGAGTTCCGCGAGCGCATGGAGCAGCGGTGCCGTGAGTACGACGGCATACTCGCCCAGCTCGCGGAGCAGCTCACGAACGCCGGCCGGGTCCGTGTCGACTGCGAGTACCGCCTCTACCCCGGTATCCCGCGCGACAAGATCTGCATCTTCAACCGGCAGCAGGTACTGCACGGCCTGTACGACCTCTCCGCGCGGATGCGGCTGCGCCAGATGGGCGACGAGTACTACGACCCCAAGGGTTACAACACCGACCTGAGCATGTGGACCCGGGAAGGCGTGGCCGAGACGGAAGTGGCGACCTGGACCAAACACTTCGACGATCTGTGGCTCCTCGCCAAGCGCCCGCACTGGCGACAGGGGACGTCGGCCTGAGTGCCGCTGCGTAGGCTCGCCCCATGGGTGAGATGGGCCTGCGTGAGCGCAAGAAGCGGCGGATGTACGAGGACGTGTCGGACATCGCCGTACGGCTGTTCCTGGCGAAGGGGTTCGACGCGGTGCCGGTCGCCGAGGTGGCGGCCGCGGCCGGTATCTCCAAGCCGACCCTGTTCCGGTACTTCCCGGTCAAGGAGGACCTGGTCCTGCACCGGATCGCCGACCACGAGACGGAGGCCGCGCGGCTGGTCGCGGGGGCCGAGTCCCCGGTCGGCGTGCTGAGAGCCCACTTCCTGGACGGCCTCCGGCGCAACGACCCGATCACCGGGCTCAACGACCACCCCCAGGTCCTCGCCTTCCACACCCTCCTCAACAGCACCGCCACCCTCGTCGCCCGCCAGCACACCTATCTGGAACGGTCCGAGGCCGCGCTCGCCGAGGCCCTCGGCGGCACCCTGGACGCCCGGCTGGCCGCCGGCCAGATCATCGCCGTACAGCGGATCCTCGCGCAGGACAACTGGCGGCGGATCGTGGCCGGGGAGCGGGTCGAGGAGGTGCGGGAGGACGCGGTGCGGGCGGCGGAGCGGGCCTTCGGGCGGCTGGAACGGGCGCTGTCCGACCATCCCGGTTAAAAATTTAACCGGGTTACGTTTTCTCGCTTACGCTGTTCCCCATGCAGAGGGAACTCGCCCAGCAGGAACCCGCCCAGCGCGAACTCGACCGTGAACGCGCCTACCACGACACCTGCCGAGCCGCCCTCGCCCACATGGTCGAAGGCGCCGCCGAGCACGTCGTCACCGGCGAGGACGTCTCCGCCTCCGGCGCCGACGCCGAGGTCCTCGGGTACCGGCTGCGCAGCCGGGCCAAGGAGATGCGCGAGCTGCCCGAGGGCCCGCTGTTCTTCGGCAAGCTGGACTTCTCCTCCGGCGAGCACGCCGGGCAGAGCTACCGCATCGGCCGGCTGCGGATCAGCGCGGAGCCGACCGCCCCGCCCCTGGTCGTCGACTGGCGGGCACCCGTCTCCCGGGCCTTCTACCAGGCCGGCCCCGACGAACCGCAGGGCGTCGCGGTACGGCGCCGGTTCGGCTGGGCCCCGGGCAGCCACGGCGACTCCGCGGACCTCACCGGCTGGGAGGACGAGCGGCTGACCGCGGGCGAGTCCGGCCCCGGCACCCTCCTCGCCCGGGAGATCGAACGGCCCCGCGTCGGCCCCATGCGGGACATCGCCGCCACCATCCAGCCCGACCAGGACGACCTGGTACGCGCCGACCTCACCGCCTCCGTCTGCGTCCAGGGCGCCCCGGGCACCGGCAAGACCGCCGTCGGCCTGCACCGCGCCGCCTACCTCCTCTACACCCACCCCCAGCGCATCCGCCGCTCCGGCCTGCTGATCCTCGGCCCCAACCGCACCTTCCTCTCCTACATCTCCGAGGTGCTGCCGGCGCTGGGCGAGACCGGCGTACGCCAGACCACCCTCCACGAGGAGATCGCCCGCCATCCGGCCACCGGCACCGAATCCGCCCGCGCCGCCGCGCTCAAGCACGACCCCCGGATGGCCGAGGTCCTGCGCCGCGCCCTGTACGCCCACGTGTCCACCGAGGCCGTCCACCCCCTCTCCCTCTCCGACGGCACCTACACCTGGCGGGTGTCCGCCGCCGCGCTGACCGAGATCGTCGCGGCGGTACGGCGCGAGGAACCGCCGTACGCCGTCGGGCGGGAGCGGGTGCGGGGGCGGGCGATGCGGGCCGTACAGCTCCAGGCCGAACGGCGGGCCGGGCCGCAGCCGGCCACCTGGACCCGCCGCCTGGAACGGTCGCGGGCGATGAGCGCCTGCCTCGACACCGTCTGGCCGAAGGTGCGCCCGGAGGAGGTGCTGGCCGAACTCCTCACGGACGCCGAGGTGCTGGCGCGGGCGGCCGAGGGCCTCCTCGATCCCGACGAGCAGCAGGCGTTGCGCTGGCCCCGCCCCCCACGCTCGTACAAGTCCGCCCGCTGGTCACCCGCCGACCTGGTGCTCCTCGACGAGGTCGCCGGGCTCGTCGAACACCCCGAGGGCTACGGCCATATCGTCGTCGACGAGGCCCAGGACCTGTCGCCCATGGAGTGCCGGGCGATCGCCCGCCGCGCCGACTTCGGCTCCCTCACCGTCCTCGGCGACCTGGCCCAGGCCACCACGCCCTGGTCGGCGCGGAGCTGGGACGCGGTACTGCGCCACCTGGGCAAGCCGGACGCGACGGTCGTCCCGCTCACCACCGGGTTCCGCGTCCCGGCGGCGGTCGTGGACCTGACGAACCGGCTGCTCGAACGGCTGGACACGGACGTGCCCCCGGCCCGGTCCTACCGCGCGGACGGGGAGCTGACCATCCGTCCGACGCGGGACGTGCGGGCCGCCACGGTCACCGCGGTACGGGAGGCCCTGACCCGCGAGGGATCGGTGGGCGTCCTGGCGGCGGACGCGCAGGTCGCCGACGTACGCGCCGCGCTCACCGCCGCGGGCATCGAACCGGCGGAGGCGGACCAGCTCGGCGCCAGGGTGGCCGTGGTCCCGGCGAGCCTGGTCAAGGGCCTGGAGTACGACCACGTGGTGGCGGTGGAACCGGCGGCGGTGGCGGAGGGCGAGGAACGCGGGCTGCACCGGCTGTACGTGGTGCTGACCCGGGCGGTGACGAGGCTGGACGTGGTGCACGCGAGGCCGCTGCCGTTCTGAGGGATCCTGGCCCCGATGATTCTCTTCCTGGACATCGACGGCACCCTCATCCCCTTCGGCGCCCCGGCGGGGCACCTGTACCCGGCCTACGAGACCGCCCACGCCCCGTTGAACCCGCTGGTCACCCGCATCGACCCGGCACTGGGCCCGCGCCTGGCCGCACTCGGCTGCCAGCTCGTCTGGGCCACCACCTGGATGGACGACGCGAACACCTGCGTCGCCCCGTGGCTGGGCCTGCCCCCGCTGCCCGTGGTGGAGTGGCCGGACGAGGACGAGCCGCCCGCCCTGCTGCACTGGAAGACGCGGCCGCTGGTGGAGTGGGCGGGGGAGCGGCCGTTCATCTGGATCGACGACGAGATCACCGAGGCCGACCGCGCCTGGGTCGCCACCCACCATCACGGCCCGGCCCTGCTCCACCGCGTCACCCACGAGTTCGGTCTGACACCGGCGGACTTCGGCGCCCTGGAGTCCTGGCTGAAGACGCACAGTTGACGCCGCGCGGGTGACGGTCCAAGGATCCCGACCGTGTCCGATACCCCTGCCCCTAAGGTGTTCGGCGCGGAAGTCCACTGGCCGACCCGGAGGCGCCATGTCCCTGCAGATGAAGCTGGTCGCGATAACGCTCGACTGCCCTGATCCGCCGGCTCTGGCGGCGTTCTACCAGCAGGCCAGCGGCCTTGGACCGCACCCGAAGTCGGACGCCGACTTCGCGGGCCTCAACGGTGAGCACGGACTCTTCATCGGTTTTCAACGGGTCGACGACTACCGGGCGCCGCGCTGGCCGGAGCAGACCGTTCCCCAACAGCTGCACCTCTGCTTCGAGGTCGAGGATCTGGACGAGGCCGAGGCCCGGCTGCTGGAGCTGGGCGCGGGCAAGCCGGAACACCAGCCGCACGAGGCCGCCAAGGTGCGGGTTCTCACGGATCCGGCGGGACATCCCTTCTGCATCTCCCGAGGCTGACCGCATCGGGCGCGACACGCGGGGCACACTTTTGCAAGCGGGTGCTTGCAATTGTTAGCGAGGATGGGGCAGGGTGGGGGTATGGCATCGCTCAACGTCGGCAATCTCGGTGAGTATCTGCGCGAACAGCGGCGCAACGCGCAGCTGTCGCTCAGGCAGCTCGCCGACGCCGCCGGCGTGTCCAATCCGTACCTGAGCCAGATCGAGCGCGGGCTGCGCAAGCCGAGCGCGGAGGTGCTCCAGCAGGTCGCGAAAGCCCTGCGGATCTCCGCCGAGACGCTGTACGTCCGCGCCGGCATCCTCGACGCCCAGCGGGATCTGAACGAGGTGGAGACCCGCGCGGTCATCCTCGCCGACCCCACCCTCGACGAGCGGCAGAAGCAGGTGCTGCTCCAGATCTACGAGTCGTTCCGCAAGGAGAACGGCTTCGGGTCGGGCGAGGAGAACGCGAGTGCCGCCGGCAGCGAGGCCGGCGGTGTGCGAGGCGACGGCGTGCGGGGCGACGGCAGCGAAGCCGGCAGTGACATCGGCAGTGACGCCGACAGCGGTACCGGCAGTGATGCCGGCAGCGAGACCGATCCGGGGCGGACGGCCGGATGAGCCGGCCAAGCGCGCCGACCGCCACGCCACGGACCACAAAACCCTCAGCCGAACCTGAATCCGGGAGGACCATCACCATGGCCATCACCGACGATCTGCGCAAGACCCTCAGCGACCCGACTCCGTTCTACTTCGCCGCCGGCACCGCCGACCTCGCCCTCCAGCAGGCCAGGAAGGTCCCCGGCCTGGTCGAGCAGCTGCGTGCCGAGGCCCCGGCCCGCATCGAGGCCGTCCGCAAGGCCGACCCGAAGGCCGTGCAGGAGAAGGCCGCCACCCGCGCCAAGGAGGCCGGTGCCAAGGCCAAGGAGGCGCAGGCCAGCCTCCAGGCCAGGGTCAACGACTTCATCGTCTCCCTCGACGGCGACCTCAAGAAGCTCGGCGAGTCCGCCCAGGACTTCGCGCTGCGCCAGGTCGGCGTGGCCGCCGAGTACGCCGTCAAGGCCCGCGAGACCTACGAGAAGGTCGCCGAGCACGGCGAGCAGGCCGTGAAGACCTGGCGCGGCGAGGCCGCCGACGAGATCGAGGACCTGGCCATCGCCGTCGAGGGCAAGCCCGAGCCGGTCGAGGTCAAGGCCGACGAGAAGAAGGCGGAGCAGCCGAAGGCCGCCGAGGCCAAGCCGGTCGCGGTGAAGAAGGCCCCGACCGCCAACGCCAACGCCAAGAAGGCCCCGGCGCCCCGCAAGGCCACCCCGGCCAAGAAGACCACCCCGCCGGCCAAGTAACCGGCAGGGCGAAGGGACGCACGGGCCGGGCACTCCTCGGGTGTCCGGCCCGTTATCGGAACAGCGGGATCGGCCCAGCGGGTACGGTGGCCGCGTAGGAACAAGCCGAAACGGGTGGTGGACGTTGTGCTGATGCAGGGCTTCTCAAGTTTTCTGGGGCTGCTCTACCTCGCCATGCTGGTCCTCGCCGTGGTGGCGCTGGTCATGGCCGCGCTCTTCCGGAACGACGCGTACCGGGCCGCGGACAAGCAGAACAAGGGCTTCTGGCTGATCATCCTCGGCATCGCGGTCGCGGTGAACCTGCTGGTGCCCATGCTCTTCCTCCAGCTGGCGGGCCTGGTCGCCACGATCGTCTTCTTCGTCGACGTCCGCCCGGCCCTCAGGCAGGTCTCCGGCCGCGGCTTCGGCCGCCGAGGCGGCAGCAGCAGCGACGGCCCGTACGGCCCGTACAACGGCGGCCGGTGATTCCGCGGGGCGCGCCCGCTGAGGCGCGCCCACCGGACGCGCCTCAAAGGGGTCCGGGCCGGGGCTGTATCGACATGCGGCTCCGCCGCGTGGGGGCGGCCGGCCCGGAGCGACCGTCTGACCGCCTACGACCGCGCCCCCCGGCGAGCGCCGATCAGGCCTGCCGGTCCAGCAGCACCAGGGCGACGTCGTCCGTCAGCTCGCCGCCGTTCATCTCCCGCACCTCGTTCACCGCCGCCCGCAGCAAGGCCTCCCCGCTGAGCCCCTCGCCCAGCTGCCGGCGCACCATCTCGACCATCCCCTCCTGACCGAGCCGCTCCCCGCCCGAGCCGACGCGGCCCTCGATCAGCCCGTCGGTGTAGAGCATCAGGCTCCACTCGGCGCCCAGCTCCACCTGCATCCGCGGCCACCGAGCCCCCCGCAGCAGCCCCAGCGCCGGCCCGTTGTTGTCGTACGGCAGCAGCTCCGCCGGCCGCCCGGGGCGGGCGACCAGCGGGGCCGGGTGACCGGCCAGGCAGAGCCCGGCCCGGCGCCCGTCCGGCGCTATGTCGACGGTGCAGAGCGTCGCGAAGATCTCCTCGTCGGAGCGCTCGTGCTCCAGCACCTCCTGCAGCGTGCCCAGCAGCTCGTCGCCGCACAGTCCCGCCAGGGTCAGCGCACGCCAGGCGATCCGCAGCTCCACACCGAGTGCGGCCTCGTCCGGGCCGTGCCCGCAGACGTCACCGATCATCGCGTGCACGGTCCCGTCGGGTGTGCGCACGGTGTCGTAGAAGTCACCGCCGAGCAGCGCGCGCGAGCGGCCGGGGCGGTAGCGGGCGGCGAAGCGCAGCGAGGAGCCGTCCAGGAGCGGTGTGGGCAGCAGGCCCCGCTCCAGGCGGCGGTTCTCCTGCGCCCGCATCCGCCCCTCCGCGAGCTTGCGCTCGACCGTGAGGGACCGCTTGCGCTCGACGGCGTAGCGGATGGCGCGGCTCAGCAGCCGGCCGTCCAGCTCGTCCCGGAAGAGGTAGTCCTGCGCGCCGACGCGCACGGCCTCGTCGCCGCGCTCGGCGTCACCGGAGGCGGTGAGCGCGAGCACGGCGTGCCGGGGCGCGAGCTTGAGCACGTGCTTGAGCACGGCGAGCTCGTCGGCGTCGTCGTCGGCGCGGCCCGGCGCCGGCAGCGCCAGGTCGAGCAGGATGCAGTGGACGTCGTCGGTCAGCAGCCGCTCGGCCTCGGTGAGGTTGCGGGCGGTGCGGACACGGATCGAGTTGCCGGACGCGTCCCGCAACTCGGGCAGGATCGGCGAACCGGCCGGATCGTCCTCGATCAGCAGCAGGGTGAGAGTGGTGCCGCCGCTGTTCGTGGCGACGGCTTCCGTGCGGTTGGCCTCTTCCTTGAGGTGGCCGCCGCCCTGTGCGGGCATGGCGACCGGCGCCTGACCACTCTCCACGGCCGGGATCGCTCTCTGCCGCGGTACGGGTACGGGCATCGTGTTGGGTTCCTTCCCTCCCCCCGAGGGCATGGCGGGGCGAGGGACCTCGACCCACCCGACGGGGACCATAGCGGTACTGGCCGCCGCAACGGAATGGTGTGAGCCGCGTCGCTCCGTCTCAGTCCTTTGGCATATGCCGCGTGCCGTAACGCAGTTGGACAAGAAGGCAGTCCGGCGGGGATGACGAAGGTCACGTGGTGCCGGGGTTTCCAAGGGTGTTGGCGTGCACTGGGTCACGTGGTGCAGCTCACGAAAGGTACATCACGCCTAAAATGCCCGGCGGTGCTCAGGCGTCCGGCCGTACCACCCCCAGGATCGGCATCGTCCCGGCGCCGCCGATCGACACCGTCCGTCCCGGGCGCGGGGCTTGGATGATCGCGCCGTCACCGACGTACATCGCGACATGGCTGGCGTCGTCGAAGTAGATGATCAGGTCGCCGGGGCGCATGTCCTTGACGTCGACGTGCTTGAGCTGCTTCCACTGCTCCTGCGAGGTGCGCGGGATCGGCCGCCCGGCGCTCGCCCAGGCCTGCGAGGTCAGCCCGGAGCAGTCGTAGGAGTCCGGGCCCTCCGCGCCCCACACGTACGGCTTGCCGATCTGGGCGGTGGCGAACGCGACCGCCTTCCTGCCCGCCGCGGACGCCTTGCTGTGGATCTCGTCGAGTATCCCGGTGTCCAGCCAGGCGGTCTGCGCCTGGTAGGCGGCCTCCCGCTCCAGCTCGGCGAGCCGCTCCTTCTGCTTCTTCTCCAGCGTCGACTGGAGCTTCTCGGCGGCGGCGATCCGCTGCGTGATCTTCTTCTTCGCGGCGGCCTTCGCCTTGCGGCCCGCCTCCAGCCTGTTCCACTGGTCGGCCGCGTCCGCCGCGTACTGCTTCAAGTCCTGCTGGGTCCGGGTCAGTTCGCTGATCAGGCCCTTGGTGGCGCGCTCGCCCTGGAGTACCCTCCCGGCTCCGTCCAGGAACTGCGAGGGGTTGTCGCTCAGCAGCAGCTTGGCGCTGTCGGGCAGCCCGCCGGTGCGGTACTGGGCGGCCGCCGCCCGGCCCGCCCGCGCCTTCAACCCGTCGAGCTTCTGCTGCCCCTTGACGATCTTCTTGGCCAGGTCGACGATCTCGGCGGACTGCTTCTCGGCGGCCTCTTCGGCGGCGTTGTACGCGTCGGTGGCGACGGCCGCGTCATGGTAGAGACCGTCCAGTTTCTTCTGTACGGCCTCAAGGTCCTTGTCGGGCGGGAGAGTCACGGAGGCGCTGGGAGAACTGCCGGAGGACGGCGTGGGGCTCGGTGCCGCGAACGCCGTGCCCGGCGCCGCCAGTACGGTCACCGCGCAGACCACGGTCACGGCCGCTGCCAGGATCCCGCGACGCCCACCCGCCCGGACGTCGTGCTTGTCCGGTCCCATGACCCGACCCCCCAAAACTGATTAACCGTCAGTAACTTCCGACACGTGGAGGATCGTGCCATGTCACGCCGCAAACCGACAGAGGCAGTGGCGGGTGGGTTCCTCCCCGGTTCCCCCCCCCGAGCATGACGATCTCCACGCCTTTGTGACGAACGCCTCACCGAGATCGTTCCCGGCCCGCCGGCATCAGGCCGAGGGTGCCAATGCCGCCCACGCCACGGTCACTTCCCCCTGCCGCCAGCGCACCGCCGAGTCCGTCACCGGCCAGTCGGCGGCCAGATCCCGCACCGCCCGGATCCACCGCTGCCGGGCGCCGTACGACGCGTAGGGGGCGGCGGCCGCCCAGGCGCGGTCGAAGTCCCGCAGGAACGCGTGCACCGGCTCGCCCGGCACATTGCGGTGGATCAGCGCCTTCGGCAGCCGCTCGGCGAGGTCCGACGGCCGTTCCAGGGAGCCGAGCCGGGTCGCGAAGGTCACCGTCCGGGGTCCCTCCGGCCCGAGCGCGACCCACACGTGCCGCCGCCCGATCTCGTCACAGGTCCCCTCGACCAGCAGGCCGTCCGGCGCCAGCCGTGCACACAGCCGTGCCCAGACGGCGGCGACCTCGCGCTCGTCGTACTGCCGCAGCACGTTGGCCGCGCGCACGAGCAACGGCCGCCCGGGGACCGGGATCTCGAACCCGCCGTGCCGGAAGACCAGTCCGTCCCGCTCGTACGGCTTCGCGGCGGCGACCCGGTCGGGCTCGATCTCGATCCCGACGACCCGCGCGCGCGGGTCGACGGTACGCAGCCGCCCGAGCAACTCGACGGCGGTCCAGGGAGCGGCGCCGTACCCGAGGTCCACGGCCACGGGATCGACGGCGCGACGCAGCGCGGCCCCGTGCGTGGCGGCGATCCACCGGTCCATACGGCGCAGCCGGTTGGGATTCGTGGTCCCGCGCGTCACCGTCCCCACGGGGCGGGAAGCGGCGCGGGCTGTCATGTCTAAGAGGGTAAACAGTGAGCGCCCCGAAGTGAGGCGCCCCGACAGGGGGGCGGGGCTGTGTTCATCTGCGGCTGCCGCCGCGTGGGCGCGACAAGCCCCCGCCCACCCGCCCGCACCCACAACAGGACCGCCCCCACGCATCTCACCCTCGAACGGTTGAGCGATTCAAGGTAATACCCCGGTAAAAACCCCATGCTCCGGAATGGGAATCCACCCCTCCGCGTTGCATCCCGAGAGGGAACCCCACACCCTCCCACCGGCATGCCCGCAACAAGGAGGACCGCCACGTGAGCCAGTACGTCAGCAGGCTCGGGCGCCGCTCCCCGTCCGCTGCTGCTCGGCTTCTCCGCAGCCGCAGGCCCCGCCGCGTCGCCATGCTCTCCGTGCACACCTCACCGCTCCACCAGCCCGGCACCGGCGACGCCGGCGGCATGAACGTCTACATCGTCGAGCTCGCGCAGCGCCTCGCCGCGATCAACATCGACGTCGAGATCTTCACCCGGGCCACCTCCGGCGGGCTCCCGCCGACCGTCGAACTCGCCCCCGGCGTCCTCGTCCGGCACGTCGACGCCGGCCCCTACGAGGGCCTCGCCAAGGAGGACCTCCCGGCCCAGCTGTGCGCCTTCACGCACGGCGTGATGCAGGCCTGGGCCGGCCACCGCCCCGGCTACTACGACCTCGTCCACTCGCACTACTGGCTCTCCGGGCACGTCGGCTGGCTCGCCGCCCAGCGCTGGGGCGTCCCCCTGGTGCACGCGATGCACACCATGGCCAAGGTCAAGAACGCCTGCCTGGCCGACGGCGACACCCCCGAGCCCGCCGCCCGCGTGATCGGCGAGACCCAGATCGTGTCCGCGGCCGACTGCCTGATCGCCAACACCTCCGAAGAGGCCGACGAACTCGTACGGCACTACTGCGCCGACCCCGCCAAGGTCGCCGTCGTCCACCCCGGCGTGAACCTGGAACGCTTCCGCCCCGCCGACGGCCGCGCCGCCGCCCGCGCCCGCCTGGACCTCCCGCAGGACGCGCTGATCCCGCTCTTCGCGGGCCGCATCCAGCCCCTGAAGGCCCCCGACGTACTGCTCAGGGCGGTGGCCGTGCTCCTCGACGAGCGGCCCGAGCTGCGCTCCCGGATCGTCGTACCGATCGTCGGCGGCCCCAGCGGCAGCGGCCTCGCCAAGCCGGAAGGCCTGCAGAAGCTGGCCGCGCGGCTCGGCGTCGCGGACGTCGTCCGCTTCCGGCCGCCGGTCGGCCAGGAGCAGCTGGCGGACTGGTTCCGGGCGGCCTCCGTGCTGGTCATGCCGTCCTACAGCGAGTCCTTCGGCCTGGTGGCGATAGAGGCGCAGGCGGCCGGCACCCCCGTCCTCGCCGCCTCGGTCGGCGGGCTGCCGGTGGCCGTACGGGACGGCGAGACCGGCTTCCTGGTGCGCGGTCACGATCCCGCCGACTACGCGCGCATGCTGGGTCGTTTCGCCGACGATCCCTCCCTGGCGGACCGTCTCGGCAACGCCGCCGCCCGGCACGCCCAGTCGTTCGGCTGGGACACCGCGGCCGCCGCCACCGCCGACGTCTACATGGCCGCGACCCAGTCCCACCGCCGTCGCGTACGCTCGGCCCATGGGTGATGTGGACAAGGCCGCACAGGTCATCGAGGGGGTCCTGAAGGACGCCGAACTGGAGTGGGAGAGCCCCGGGCCCGGCAACTACGTGGTACAGCTCCCCGGTACCCGCAAGCTGAAGACGACCGTCTCCCTCCTGGCCGGCCGCCACTCCCTCTCCCTGAACGCCTTCGTCATCCGGCACCCCGACGAGAACGAGCCGGCCGTCCACCGCTGGCTCCTCGAGCGCAACCTCAAGCTGTACAGCGTGAGTTACGCCGTCGACCGCCTCGGCGACATCTACGTCACCGCCAGGCTCCCGCTCGCCTCCGTCACCCCCGACGAGATCGACCGCCTGCTCGGCCAGGTCCTGGAGGCGGCGGACGGCGCCTTCAACACCCTCCTGGAGCTGGGCTTCGCCGCCGCGATCCGCAAGGAGTACGCGTGGCGGGTGTCCCGGGGCGAGTCGACGCGGAATCTGGACGCGTTCACGCACCTGATCGAACGCCCCACTGACTGACTTCAGGTCCAGACCTGATTGACCCCTGCATGACTCTTTCGAGGTGACAGGGCGTCGTGGCATGCTCGCGGCCGACGCAGATATGAACATCGTTCACAACCATGAAACGCCGCCAGGAAAGCCGGCAGGAAAGCCGGCAGGAAAGTCGCCATGGGAAGGACGTACGGAATGAGCACCGCCGGAATGAACAGCGCGCACCACGGCATGACGAGACGGAGCCTCCTCGCCGGCGCCCCCCCGGGGGGCCCGGCCCCCCCGGGGGGGGGCCCCCCCGGGGCCGCGGGCCGCGACCCCCGCGGGCCGGCGCCCGCCCGCACCCGCGACCGGGGGCGCGGGCGGGTG
>NZ_JBSHAF010000017.1:93066-113776 GCF_053611365.1 Streptomyces sp. NPDC054813
TTCACCAGCGCCCACCCCGGAATGCCGAGACGGAGCCACCCCGCCGGCGCCCCGGCGGTCGCCGCGCCCGCCGTGGCGGGCACCACTGTCCAGGCGGCGGCCGCCACCGCCCGGGCAGCGGACCCGACCGCCTCCGCAGCAGGGGCAGCGGGCGGTGAAGTGCCCTCCCTCTGGCGGGAGTTCACCCGCACCCCCTTCACCCACCCGCAGATCCCGTACGTCGGCCGGGCCGGAGCGGCACGGATCCGCCGCCTTCCCGTGGTCGCCGACGTCCGCGCGTACGGCGCGGTGGCCGACGGCATCACCGACTGCGCCCCCGCGATCAACCGTGCCATCGCCGCTGCCGCCAGGGCCGGCGGTGGCACGGTCACCATCCCGCCCGGCACCTTCCGCATCGACGGCCTGGTTCACCTCGCCTACGACAACGTGGCGCTGCGCGGCGCCGGCAGTGGCCGTACGACCCTGTACGCGACGAAGAACCTCACCGAGCTGATCGGCCCGTACGGCTCCCGCTACGGCGGCACGAAGTCGGCGTGGTCCTGGGCGGGCGGCCTGATCTGGCTGGCGCCCAAGGCCCGTTGGGACTCCCTGACCGCCGCGATCAAGGCGCAGAACTGGCCGTTCGAGGGCTGGACCGGCAACAAGCGGGACGAGTGGGAGCAGTTGACACCGGTCGCCCCCGCCCGCCGGGGCGATTGGACGGTCACCGTCGCCGACCCCTCCCGCCTGCGCCCCGGCCGGCTGGTCCTTCTCCGCGTCTCGGACGACGCCGCCCACACCCTCCTCCAGCACATGTCGGGCGGCGGCCCCGGCCCGGCCGCGTACTACTGGGAGGACAAGACCAAGCTGCTGTCGTACGTCCCCTACGAATGGCCCGTCCGGGTGGCGGCCGTGCGCGGACACCGGGTGACGCTGGAACGCCCGCTGCCGCTGGACCTCCGGCCCGAATGGAACCCCCAACTCACCACCCACGTACGTGAGCTGACCGGCTCCGGGGTCGAGGGGCTCACCCTGGACGTGATCGAGACCCCGCAGTCCACGCACCTCCTCGACAAGGGCTACAACGGGGTCGTCCTGCAGTGCGCGTACGACTGCTGGGTGGACGACGTCACGGTCCGCAACGTCGACAACGGCTTCGGCCTGGTCGCCGCCTCCGCCTGCACCCTGCGCCGCACCCGGGTCGGCGGCCGGGGCGAACACCATCCCTACTTCTGCCGCGAGGGCTCGCACGACAACCTCGTCGAGGACTTCACGGTCGAACAGCGCACGGTCCCGGCCCCCTCCGACACCCAGCTCCACGGCATCAACGTCGAGGGCCTCTCGTCGTACAACGTGTGGTCGCGCGGCGAGATGCAGATGGGCACCTTCGACTCCCACCGCGGCCTGCCCTTCGCCAACGTGCGCACCGACATCACGGTGAACAACGACGGCCGGCACGGCGGCGACGCCAACGCGGGGCCGCTGTTCGGCGCCCGCTTCACCCACTGGAACGTGCGCGTGACCAACGGCCGCGCGGGCCTGATGCGCCTCGACGGCCTCGCCCCCTGGTCCGCCACGGTCGGCCTCAACGAGGTGACCGACTTCGACCAGATCGACGTACCGGACTTCACCGGGGACCTGCACTCGCGCCTTGAGCTGTACGGCACCTGGGACGCGGTGCGGCCGCGGAACCTGTACGAGGCTCAGCGCGCGCTGTCCCGGTAGCGCCCCGGGGTCACCCCCACCAGCTTCTTGAAGTGCCGGGTGAGATGCGCCTGGTCGTAGAAGCCGGTGGCCGTGGCCGTCTCGCCGGGCGGGACGCCGTCGAGCAGCAGCCGGCGGGCGCGGCCGACCCGGCGGGACATCAGGTACTGGTGCGGTGCGATGCCGTACGCATTGCTGAACGCCCGCACCAGGTGGGCCGGATGGGCGTGCAGCAGCCGTGCGGCCTCGTCCAGGGCGAGCCCCTCGGCGACCCGCTCGTCGAGGAGTTCGCGCAGGGCGCCGGCGAGGGCCGGGCCGGCGGGTCCGGGTGATGCCGTGAGCCCGGGGCGGAGCAGGTCGCGCAGCCGCTCGCCGATGAGGGTGAGCCGGCTCTCGGCCTCCAGCTCGTCACCGGGGCGGGCGAGCGCGGCGTGCAGCCGGCCTACGCGCCGCCGCAGCAGCGGGTCCCGCAGGTCGGGTCCGTCGACGGCGGCTCCGATGAGCTCGTCCCCGAGAAGGGTCCCGTCCAGGTAGACCACGCGCTTGCGGAAGCCGTCCGCGGTGGCCGGGGAGCCGTTGTGCGGCACGTGCGGGGGGAGCAGCGAGACCGTGTCGTCCGGGGTGCCGTGCTCATGCCGTTCGAGGTCGT
Organism: Streptomyces sp. NPDC054813; assembly: GCF_053611365.1. Taxonomy (NCBI): domain Bacteria; kingdom Bacillati; phylum Actinomycetota; class Actinomycetes; order Kitasatosporales; family Streptomycetaceae; genus Streptomyces; species Streptomyces sp. NPDC054813. The sequence goes on from NZ_JBSHAF010000017.1 coordinate 95,399, forward strand.
ACCGTACGGCGCCGTCGTCCACGATGAGCAGCGTCCAGGCGTCATGGACATGCATCGGATACGCGTACTCGGTGAAGTGCGCGTGGAAGACCTCGGTGACGCCCGGGACACGGGGGCGCCAGGCGGTGACTTCCTCCGTGAGGTGCTGCCGGGCGGCCATGCAAAGAACGTACAAGACGACGCCGTACGACGATCGGCAGTCTCATTGCATGAGCACTGAACCCATCGCGCCCACCCCTTCCGACGTCCCTTCCGACGCTCCTTCCGACGTCCGCTCCGACGCCCGGTCCGATGTCCGCTCCGACGTTCGCTTCGACACCAAGATCGCTGTGCTGCTGCGGGAGGACCTGGAGCCGTGGCAGCGCCTCAATGTCACCGCGTTCCTGGTCAGCGGCCTGGGCGCGACGGTCCCCGAGGTGATCGGGGAGCCGTACGAGGACGCCGACGGGGTGGCTTACCTGCCGATGTTCCGGCAGCCGGTGCTGGTCTTCGAGGGCACGAAGGAGACGGTCACGGCGGCGCACGAGCGGGCGCTGAGCCGGGCCCTGCCCCGGGCCGTGTTCACCGCGGACCTTTTCGCCACCGGCAACGACCGTGACAACCGCGCGGCGGTCCGGGCGGTACCGACGGCACAGCTGGACCTGGTCGGGCTCGCGGTGTACGGGGCGCGGAACGGGGTGGACAAGGTACTGAAGGGGGCACGGATGCATCCGTGAGGCCGGGTGTATCCGTGAAGGCCGGATGTATCCGTGAACCGGCGGACTGGGCCGGTCGGAGGAATCACATGGCGTGACCGGGTGATCCGATCATCACACTCGCGCGCTTCCCTGGCGAACGACGCATCTGACTGTCATGCGACTCATCAGATTCAGCAGCATGGCAGCGGTGGCGGTGGCGGCGGCGGTCGTCGCGAGCGTGACGGGCGTGACGGGCGGACCGGCGGCCGCCGTCGGCCAGGATGACGGGACCCAGGTTCCCTGTAGCACGACGGCACTGACCACTGCCATCGTCGCGGCGTCGCCGGGCGAGACACTATCCCTCGCACCTGCCTGCACTTACCATCTGACCTCTGCCTTCACCAGCGGTGAGGGTCTGCCGACCATCGTCCAGAGGCTCACGATCCGGGGCAACGGCGCGACGATCGTCCGTGACGGGAACGGGACCGCAGCGTTCCGGATCTTCCATGTCAACTCCGGTGGCAACCTCCGCCTGGAGGACCTCGCCGTCCGCGGCGGGAGCATCAGCGGCGACGGCGGGGGCATTCTGGTGGACTCCGGCGGCAAGCTCACGCTGGTCGGCGTCGACGTGATCGACAACACCGCGTCGGGCAGCGGCGGCGGTGTGGCGGTGCCGGCGGGCGCCACGGCGGTCGTACGGCGTGGCTGGATCGCTTTCAACAACGCGCTCAACGGTGCCGGGCTGTACAGCGGGGGAACCGTGAGCGTGGACGACTCCGAACTCAGCCGCAATCACGCCCGGAACGTCGGCGGTGCTCTCGCCCGGGTCGCCGGCAACACCTTCGTGCACGCGAGCCTCGTCAGGCGCAACACATCGGCCGTCGGCGGTGGCGGCGTCACCAACGGCGGGGCTGGATCGCTGGAGTTCAGCGACAGCAAGATCGCGAACAACACGACCACCGGTACCGTGGGCGGCGGCATCCAGAACCTGTCGAACCTGAGGCTGGAGAAGACCGAGGTCAGCGGCAACGTCGTCGGAGGCACGGCGGGCCTCGGGGGTGGCATCTCCAACACCACGAGCACCGCCGTGCTCGTCGTGAAGGGCAGCGAGGTCCTCCGCAACAGCGCGAACGGCAACGGCAACTCCCAGGCCGGCGGCATCTACAACAACGCCGGCTCGGTCACCCTCGACCACACCCACGTCCGCAACAACGCCTCCACGGTGGCGCCCGGCGGCGTCTTCACGAACAACCAGTTCACGGTCATCGCCTCGACCATCACCCGCAACATCCCGACCAACTGCGCGGGAAGCCCGGTCGTGGTGACCGGCTGCACGAACTGACCCGGCCCCGGACGGGCCCCGCGGGCCGCGTCGAGGACAGGGCGCGAGCCGGTCAGGCGCGCGCCTCTGCCTCGACCTCTGCGTCGACCTCGGCGGCGTCGGCATCCGCGTCGGCGCCCGCCCCTGTGATCGTGTCCTTCACGGCCGGGGTTCGCTCGTCCGGCAGCCGCCGCATGAGAACGCCGTACCCGAACGCCGCCGCCGTCCCCACGACCGCGCACACCCCCCACAGCCACCGCGCCCCGAACCGGTCGATGACGACACCGGACATCAGCGGCGCGATGAGGGCGGCGGCGGACCAGGACAGCGTGTACATGCCCTGATAGCGACCCCGCCCGTGCACCGGCGAGAGCCGCACCACCAGCCCCGTCTGGGTCGGCGCGTTGACGATCTCGGCGAGCGTCCACACGCACACGGTGAGCGCGAAGACACCGACGGACCCGGCGAAGGCGGTGAGCCCGAACCCGTATCCCGCGAGGAGGGACGAGACGACGAGCAGCGACCGCGGATCACGGTGCTCGATCACCCGCGTGACGGGAATCTGGAGCACGACGATCAGCACGCCGTTCACCGCGATGGCCATGCCGTAGTCGGCGGGCGAGAACCCGGCCTCGCCCATCGCCACCGGCAGCCCGACGGACCCCTGCTGGAAGATCAGGGCGACAAGGAAGGACAGTCCGACGACGGCCATGTACCGCCCGTCACGCACCACGGTCCCGAGGCTGACCGCCCCGTCCTTGGTGCCGCCCCCCTTGGTGGCGCGCTCCGGCCGCGACTCGGGCACCTTGGCGAAGACGAGGACGGCACAGACGGCTGTCATCCCGGCCTCGATCAGGAACCCGGCGCGATAGCTGAACTCGGCGATGAACCCGGCCCCCATGGACGACACGGCGAACCCGAGATTGATGGCCCAGTAGTTCAGCGAGAACGCCCGCACCCGGTCCTGCGGCCGCACGATGTCGGCCATCATCGCCTGCACGGCCGGCCGGGAGGCGTTGGAGGCCATGCCGACGAGGAAGGCGACGCCGGCGATGGCGACGGGATCGTGCACGAAGCCGAGCAGCGCGACGGCCCCCGCGGTCGAGCCCTGTGCGAGAAGCATGGTCGGCCGCCGCCCCAGCCGGTCGGCCATCACCCCGCCGCCGAGGGCGGAGACGACCCCGCCCAGTCCGTGCAGGGAGGCGACAAGCCCGGCGTAGGAGGCGCTGTACCCCCGGTCCAGCGTCAGATACAGCGCCATGAACGTGGCGACGAAGGCGCCCAGCCGGTTGACGAGGGTGCTGGTCCACAGCCACCAGAACTCACGGGGCAGACCGGAGACGGTCTCCCGGACAGCGCGTCGCAGGGCGACGGACGGCATGGCTCCCCCAGGGCAAGGCGTAAGTGCTGCTTGAGATGATCGGACCTTACTTTCGACCCGCTCAACTGAGCCACTCAATTAACAAAAGCAGTCAACTGTCCGACGTCTGGGACGCCCTCCGGGCGGCGGCTCTCCGCCCCGAATACGTGGATTACGCTCTGACCCATGGCCGACGCACCGTACAAGCTGATCCTCCTCCGCCACGGCGAGAGCGAGTGGAACGCGAAGAACCTGTTCACCGGCTGGGTGGACGTCAACCTCAACGAGAAGGGCGAGAAGGAGGCAGTCCGCGGCGGTGAACTCCTGAAGGACGCCGACCTTCTCCCGGACGTGGTGCACACGTCCCTCCAGAAGCGCGCGATCCGCACGGCACAGCTCGCCCTCGAAGCGGCCGACCGCCACTGGATCCCGGTCCACCGCAGCTGGCGCCTGAACGAGCGCCACTACGGCGCGCTCCAGGGCAAGGACAAGGCGCAGACCCTCGCGGAGTTCGGCGAGGAGCAGTTCATGCTCTGGCGCCGCTCGTACGACACCCCGCCGCCGCCGCTGGACCGCGACTCCGAATACTCCCAGTTCGACGACCCGCGCTACGCCACGCTGCCGCCGGAGCTGCGCCCGCAGACGGAGTGCCTGAAGGACGTCGTCGTCCGCATGCTCCCGTACTGGTTCGACGGCATCGTCCCCGACCTCCTGACCGGCCGCACGGTCCTGGTCGCCGCCCACGGCAACAGCCTGCGCGCACTGGTCAAGCACCTCGACGGCATCTCGGACGCCGACATCGCGTCCCTGAACATCCCGACGGGCATCCCCCTCTTCTACGACCTCGACACCGACTTCAAGCCCCTCACCCCGGGCGGCCGCTACCTCGACCCGGAGGCAGCGGCAGCGGCGATCGAGGCAGTGAAGAACCAGGGCAAGAAGAAGTAGGTTTGGTGATCATGCCCCCGACCTGCGCATACGGCGCGGTGCGGGGGCATTCTCACGGCCTGGGCCCACTGTGGGCCCTCGGTGCTCATGTGGGGTGAACACGCCTACGGATCACAGGACCGAGTTCGTGGTCGGGCAGCGGCTGGTCGGTGGATCGCGCGCGGTATGACGGTGTGTCTGGAGGGCCGCCCAGGGCGGGTGTGGCTTGATCGTCGGGCGGTCCCGGCTGGGGCCTGAGCATCAACCGACGTCCGTGGCACGTCCTGAGTGCCGCGCTCTTTGTCGAGGAGTTCCCCATCGTGAGACCGACCCTGCGACATGCCATTTTCCAGCGACGTGGTGCCAAAGCCGCTGGTGAGTGGCTGCGGCGCCCGGCTCGGCGTGCTGCCGTCCTGCTCGCCACGGTGGCGCTGCCGGCGGCCCTGGTGGTGCCCACGGCCACGCCCGCTGCTGCGGCGGTGCCCGTGACCGTCACCTTCAACGCGGGCGCCGACCAGCCCTTCACCGTCCCGGCCGGCGTCACCCAACTGACCGTCACCGCCACAGGCGCCGCGGGCCAGAACGGGGCCGACGGCGGCGCAGGCGGCAACGGCGCCACCGTCACCGGCACCGTCACCGTGCCGCCCAGCACCACCACCCTCTATGTCAACGTCGGCACGGGCGGGGGCGCCGGCGGCGGAGGGGGGTCTACGGGCGGTGCCGGCGGCGGTTCCAGCGATGTCCGCACCTGCAGCTCGGCCGGCCCCGGCTGCACCCTGACCGGCGTCCCCGGCACCGACCCCCGCCTCATCGTCGCGGGCGGAGGAGGCGGCGGCGGAAGCGGCGTCTCCGGATTCCCCAACCTGGAGGCCACCGGCGGAAACGCCGGAAACACCGGGGGGGCCGGCGGCGACAGAATGGACAGCGGCCAGGGCGGCGGCGGCGGAACCCAGACAGCCGGCGGCGCGGGCGGAGCCGCATGCCCCTTCGGCGGTGGATCCGGCACTCCGGGCACCGGCGGTGCGGGCGGCAACGGCGGAAGCGGCTTCGGGGCCGGCGGAGGCGGGGGCGGCTGGTTCGGTGGAGGCGGCGGCGGAGGCTGCAACCGTCTCCATAACCCCCCTCCCACTTTCGGCCCCGGTGGCGGCGGTGGTGCGTCGAACCGCGTCCCCACGGGTGGTACCTCCGGACCTGCCGCGGGACCGGCCCAGGTGACCATCACCTACGAGCCGGTCCCCCCCACCTGCGCGACCGCCACGCCGACCATCACCGGCACCAACGGCCCCGACTTCCTGGTCGGCACTCCCGGCGACGATGTGATCTTCGCTCTCGGCGGCAGCGATGTGGTCGACGGCCGCGGTGGCAACGACCTCATCTGCGGCGGCGACGGCAACGACTCGTTGTCCGGCGGTGACGGCAACGACCGCATCGAGGGTGGCAACGGCGCCGACAGCCTGAACGGCGGCAACGGCAACGACGCCCTCTTCGGCGGTCCCGGCAACGACGCCCTCTTCGGCGGCCCCGGTACCAACACCAACGACGGCGGCCCCGGCCCCAACGCCTGTTTCAACCCCTCCACCGGACCCGGCTGTCCCTGACCCACCCCACACGCCGCCGACCTGATCGACGGACATCAGAAACGGGCCCCCCAGACCCAGGGCAAGAAGAAGTAGGGTTTGTGATCATGCCCCCGAACTGCGCAAACGGCGCGAGTCGGGGGCGTTTTCTGGACCTCGGCCACTTGCCGTCCTTCGGGGGCGCGAACACAGGCTGACCCAGGCGGATCTCGCCTTACCGTCAGCCTCAGTCGGCGCCCACGTCGGCCATGGTGCGGAAGCACTGAACTGCTGAAGGTCGAGTGCGCAGTTCGGGGTCGTAGCGGTGTATGCCGACTACACCAAGCCGGTGGTCACCGCTTCCGCTCGTCAGCCGTGAACGGGCCGGTCGCGGGGGCTACGCACTTGTCGACGACGGTCTTCTCGCCGGCTGCCGAGCCCTCCAGGCACAGCCGTCCACCCTTGTCACGCAGGTCGAGGAAGAACCGTGTGGTCGCGCCGGACTGCTTGAGGCCGTGGATGCGCTCGTCGACATAGCCGAGGTCGTTCAGGATCGCCCTGACCTTGGTCGGGGTGGGTTCCACCAGATCCCAGAGCGCCTGGGTGATGCGCTGTTCATGAAGGGAGCTCGCGCACCAGTCGCGAGCGTTCAGCTCCACTTCCGGACCCGCCGTGGGGGCGACGGGCTCGACCGCGTCGCTCGGCGGTGTCTCCACCTCATCGGACGGCAGTGTGTGCGCCGCACCGCTCGGCGGCGGCTCTGGCGGGGCGCTCGGGGGGCACGACTGCGCGACCTTGTCCAGCATCGCCGTGAAGGCCGCGTCGGACTGGCCTCCGACGACGTCTGTGGGCTTGATCCGCTCTCCGCCGGCGTTCGTCTTCTCGGTGCCGCACGCGCCAAGTGCGAGCGCAGCGAGCGCGGTTATCGCGAGGGTGAGCCGCGGGCGGCGCGAGGAGCGGGCGAACAGGCTGCTCAAGGCAGAGATTCGTCTCATACGCACAGTCTCCGAACACGCCTCCCCCTGCACGTGAGTACGCATACTCATGGGGGCGGGGGCACTCGCTCAAACTTCGATGAGACGTGACCAGCCCGGGACGCCCAGGTTGACAGCCGAGCAGAGTGCGGCCGGGTGCGAGGCCGGTCAGCGGCAGAGCTCCATGACGGTGTCATCGAAGTCCGGGAACTCTCGGGTCGCCTGCTCGATGACAGCAGCCGCCGACTGCTTGCGGTCGGCCGCGAAGCGCTCGGCGACAGCCGCCAGTTCGTGGTTGTGGCGGGGGGTCCAGTCGGGCTCGTCTGAGGCGGCCGCTTCCCAAGGGCCGTATCCCCCGGCCAGCAGCCACAAGAAGGCACCCAGGTCACGCGCCACGACACCGGTCTCACCCTCGGAACCGAGGAAGACCACAGGCTGGTCGACGAGCGGGCGGTGCGGGCGGACGAGCCAGAACGCTGCGTATCCGCCTGAGCCGTGCTTGCCGAACACCCGGAAGTTGTCGCCGTCCAACTCCGCGTTACCCGTCCAGGCCCGGAACCAGTCAGTGGTCTCCGCACCGGACCGGAAGGCCGGAAAGGGCTCGAAGTCCACACCGTCGCCGTCGTCATAGTCGAACGGGACCGCCAGAGCGGCGGCGAGGGCCGCAGGGAACTGCCGATCATCGGTAGAAATCACGCGGACACGCTAGCGACTGGCGGAGCGGCACGCGGAAGGCGGGTCAACGCGGGCTGGTCGACGGCCGGTGACGGCACCCCCGACCGGTTCGCCGTCCCGCACAACCTTCCCCCGGCTTGGCGTGTCTCAGTCACATACCAACGCCGACCGGGTTCGGTCGGCCCATGGATTTTTCTGCTCCGGGAGCGGCGGCTCACCGCTGTCGTTGCCGGAGCGTCTGACACGGAGAACGCATGCGTACTCGCACCACCGCGGCCGTCGCCGTCGCCTGCGGCGCCGCCGCCGCGCTGACCTTGGCCGCCGTCCCGGCCGCCACCGCCGCCGATGCCCCGGCTTCCGTACGGCCCTGGCAGCTCACCGGCTCTTCCGCCGACGCCAGCGGGCGTACCGCCTTCACGGCCACCGCCGCAACCGCCAAGCAGCCCTACGCACTGGCCGTCACCTTCTCCAAGGTGAAGGTCGCCGCCGGCAAGTCCGCGGTGGCCGTCGGCACGGATGCCATCGTGCACGTGTCCTACAGCTTCAACCTCACCGCCACCAACGTGGACGTCTCGGCACCCGACTTCTACGTCGGTCTCGACCTCTACCGTGGCTCCGCCACCAAGCCGACGAGCGACCTCTACGGCGACCAGCCGGCGACGTGCGACGTGACCTCCTCGGAGTCCTCGTCCGAGAAGGTCGTCACCGGCATGTCCTGCAAGGGGAAGGTCGACATCTACCCCCGCTCGGACCTGCACAACGCCGACGCCGGAGCGAAGTGGCACGCCGTGGCCTGGGCGATCGCCTACAACGGCCAGAAGCCCGGGGACCCGGCCGACGTGAGCAAGATCGGCACCACCGAACTGGCCGGGCAGACTTCTCCCACGGTCCGCCGTCTGTCCAAGCTCACCACCAACGCCGCGCCCGAGCCGGTCAAGAAGGGCAAGACCCTCACCGTCACCGGTGCTCTCACCCGGGCGAACTGGGAGACCCACAAGTACGCCGGCTACACCGGGCAGAAGGTCAAGCTGCAGTTCCGCAAGAAGGGGACCAGCACCTACAAGACCCTCAAGACCATCTCCACGGACAGCCACGGCAACCTCAAGACGACCTACCAGGCGACCGCCGACGGCTACTGGCGCTACTCGTTCGCCGGTACGGCCACCACCCCGGCCGTCTCGGCCGCGGGCGACTTCGTCGACGTCAAGTAACACATCGCACCTCCGCGCCGGAGTCGGCACACACCGGCTCCGGCCCGCGCCTCGAAGGCGGTGCGCTGACGGTGCCGACAGGGCTCTCTCCGGCCGTCGGCGAAGCCCGGTCGTCGTCGGCAACGAGATTCGCCGGTTTGCCGGATCGGCAAACGCGGTCGTGGTCCCGGTCGCGGTGCTCGCATGATCCCTGGTGAGGCGACAAGGCCGAGACCGAGGAGGGATCATGGAGGGTACGCATCGGGTTGTTTCCGGTGGCGGACGGCGGGTTCATCTTGTCGAGCAGGGGGCCGGGCCCCTCGTGCTGCTCGTGCACGGATTTCCTGAGGGCTGGTACTCCTGGCGGCACCAGCTGCCGGTGCTGGCCGCGGCGGGATACCGGGCCGTCGCCATCGATGTGCGGGGGTACGGGCGTTCCGGCAAGCCGGTCGCGCCGGACGCCTATCGGATGGCCGAACTCGTCGAGGACAACGCCTTCGTGGTGCGTGCGCTCGGCGAGCAGTCGGCCGTGGTCGTCGGCCATGACTGGGGTTCCACCATCGCCGCGAACTCCGCGCTGCTCAGGCCCGACGTCTTCCGGGCCGTGGGGCTGCTGAGTGTGCCGTACGCCCCGCGCGGCGGGCCCCGGCCCAGTGACGTCTTCGCGCAGATGAGCAGCGGGGACGGGGGCGGGGAGTTCTACGTCTCGTACTTCCAGGAGGCGGGGCGGGCCGAGGCCGAGATCGAGCCCGATGTACGCGGGTGGCTCGCGGGGTTCTACGCCGCCTTCTCCGCCGACACCATGCCCGGGCCCGCCGCTCCCGACCCCCACTTCGTCGGTGCGCGGGGCACCCTGCGGGATCGGTTCCCCGTCGGCCGGCTGCCCGGCTGGCTCGGTGAGCGGGACCTCGACGTCTATGCCGGGGAGTTCGAGCGCACCGGACTCACCGGGGCGCTCAACCGGTACCGGAACATGGACCGCGACTGGGAGGACCTCGCCGCCTACGACGGTGCCCCGATCACCCAGCCCTCCCTGTTCGCAGGCGGCAGCCTCGACGCCTCCACGACCTGGCTGGCCGAGGCCATCGAGGCGTACCCGGTCACCCTGCCCGGCCTGGTCTCCTCGCATGTCCTGGACGGCTGCGGGCACTGGATCCAGCAGGAGCGGCCCGACGACATCAACCGGCTGCTCGTCGACTGGCTCGCCGGCCTGCCCGCCACCTGACGGCGGTAGGCCGCCCGGCCGCCGTGGGCCACCGGCACGAAGGGCTCCGACAGTACGAAGGGCCCCAGGCGGCACAAAGGGCCCCCAGGCAGTACAAAGGGCCCCCGACCGGAGTCGGGGGCCCTTGGCCGTACGTCGGGTGGGTGCTCAGCCGCACTGGCAGGGGCTGCCCGACTGGCAGCCGCAGCCGCAGCCCGAGCCGCACCCGCAGGCGCCGATGACCAGAAGGTTCTTGATCTCGGCGGGCTGGTCGGTCTCGCGCTGCTGCGTGGGGTCGGGCGTGGTGCTGGGGGATTCGGCCATGGATCCCTCCTAGAGGTCCCTAGAGGCAGGGCGTGGTGCCCTGCCCATTTCATGCCCGTTTCACTGGGCGCATCAACGGCGCACAGTGGCGCCCGCACGCCCGACCCGCACCCCGCGAGCCCCCGACCGGCCAACGGAACCGCAAGGGGGAACCGCCGGGGGTCAGGCCCCGTCGACGCCCGTCACCGGCTGGATGTCCGGCTGCAGCTCGTCCGCGTGCTCGCCCGTGACCAGGAAGACGACGCGCTTGGCGACGGCGACCGCGTGGTCGGCGTACCGCTCGTAGTAGCGGCCGAGCAGCGTCACGTCGACGGCGGTCTCGATGCCGTGCTTCCAGCGGTCGTCCAGCAGGTGCTGGAAGATCGTGCGGTGCAGCAGGTCCATCTCGTCGTCGTCCTGCTCCAGCTGCAGGGCCAGGTCGACGTCCTTGGTGATGATCACCTCGGCGGCCTTGGCCATCAGGCGCTGTGCGAGCTGTCCCATCTCCAGGACGGTCGCGTGCAGGTCGTGGGGGATGGCGTTCCCCGGGTAGCGCAGCCGGGCCAGCTTCGCCACGTGCTGCGCCAGGTCGCCGGAGCGCTCCAGGTCGGCGGACATCCGCAGGGAGGTGACGACGATCCGCAGATCGGTCGCCACCGGCTGCTGGCGGGCCAGCAGGGCTATCGCCCGGGCCTCCAGGTCGTGGTGGAGTTCGTCCACCTTCTGGTCGGCCTCGATGACACTTTCGGCCAGCTTGAGGTCGGCGTCGAGGATCGCCGTCGTGGCGCGCCCGATCGCCGATCCGACCAGCCTGGCCATGTCGACCAGGCTGTCGCCGATCGAGTCGAGTTCCTCGTGGTACGCGTCCCGCATCAGGGTTCCCTCTCGTACGTGTGTTCTAGGGCTCCGTGAGCCGGGGCCCGTGGCCGAAACCAGCTGCGAACCCCACGCTCCCATGTTCTGGTCCCCGCGCGTCCGTTTCTGCCATCGCAAATGAACCAATACTGGCTCCAAGGTGAACTCTGGGCGACGAGTGTTCGAGCTGACACCTCGCGGACTGTGGGGATGTCGTACCCCCTGCTTAACCTGTTTGCATGGACGTGAACGCGGCGGTCGCCGCAGCGGCAGCGATCGCCGGTGTACTTACCGGTGTCATCGCCATGCTGGCGTTCCGCTGGAGCGAACGCGACCAGAAGCGACCGACCAGGACTTCTCTGCACACCGACCCCGTACTGCCTCCGGGCGTGGACACCGTACTGAGCGTGCTGCGCTCCTCCGCGGTGGTCCTCGACGAGGGCGACATCGTGGTCAAGGCGAGCTCGGCGGCGTACGCCCTCGGACTGGTGCGCGGCGGCAAACTCGCCGTCGAACCGATGCTCCAGATGGCCCGGGACACCCGGCGCGACGGCGAGATACGCCAGGTCGAGCTGGACCTGCCCAGGCGCGGCACCGGACGCGGAGAGGCGCTCGCCGTCTCCGCCCGGGTGGCGCCCCTCGGCTCCCGGCTCGTACTGCTCCTCGTCGAGGACCTCACCGAGGCCCGTAGGATCGAGGCGGTACGACGCGACTTCGTGGCGAATGTCAGCCACGAGCTGAAGACCCCGGTCGGCGCACTCTCCCTCCTCTCCGAGGCCGTCATGGACGCCTCGGACGATCCGGAGGCCGTGCAGCGCTTCGCCGGTCGTATGCAGATCGAGGCCACGCGCCTGACCAACCTGGTCCAGGAGCTCATCGATCTGTCGAGAGTGCAGAACGACGATCCGCTGGAGGACGCCGAGCCCATCCGGGTGGACGAACTCGTCGCCGAGGCGATCGACCGGTGCCGCCACCAGGCCGGCACCAAGCACATCACCATGGCCGCCGGTGGCACGGCCGACCTGCACGTCTGGGGCAACCGCGGCCAGCTGGCCGCCGCCCTCGGCAACCTGGTCGAGAACGCCGTGAACTACTCCCCGGCCCGCACTCGGGTCGGGATAGCCGCCCGTCGGCTCAACGCACCCGGCGGCGACATGATCGAACTTGCCGTGACCGACCAGGGCATCGGCATCACCGACAAGGACAAGGAGCGCATCTTCGAGCGCTTCTACCGCGTCGACCCGGCCCGCTCGCGGGCCACCGGCGGTACCGGTCTCGGTCTCGCCATCGTCAAACACGTGGTCGCCTCGCACGGCGGGGAGGTCACGGTGTGGAGCGCCGAAGGTCAGGGCTCCACGTTCACCCTCAGGTTGCCGGAGGCGGGCGCGGCTCGTGACCGCGCCTCGCAGCACCCCGACCCCGACCTCGATGACGAGGTCGGCACCACCGAGTCATCCCCGTACGAACCGCTTCCCGCCCCGGAGGTCCTTCCGTGACCCGAGTGCTCGTCGTCGAGGACGAGGAGTCCTTCTCCGACGCCCTGTCGTACATGCTCCGCAAGGAGGGCTTCGAGGTCGCAGTGGCGGCCACGGGCCCCGACGGACTCGACGAGTTCGAGCGCAACGGCGCCGACCTCGTCCTCCTCGACCTGATGCTGCCCGGCCTGCCGGGTACCGAGGTCTGCCGCCAGCTGCGCGGCCGGTCCAACGTCCCCGTCATCATGGTGACGGCCAAGGACAGCGAGATCGACAAGGTTGTCGGGCTCGAAATAGGAGCCGACGACTATGTCACCAAGCCCTTCTCCTCCCGCGAGCTGGTCGCCCGTATCCGGGCCGTCCTGCGCCGTCGCGGGGAGCCGGAGGAGGTCACCCCGGCCGCCCTCGAGGCCGGTCCGGTCCGCATGGACGTCGACCGCCACGTGGTGACGGTCTCCGGCTCCAAGGTCGACCTTCCCCTCAAGGAGTTCGACCTGCTGGAGATGCTGCTGCGCAACGCGGGCCGCGTCCTCACCCGTATGCAGCTCATCGACCGGGTCTGGGGTGCCGACTACGTCGGTGACACCAAGACCCTCGACGTCCACGTCAAGCGTCTGCGCGCCAAGATCGAGCCGGACCCGGGCGCGCCCAGGTACCTGGTGACGGTCCGCGGCCTCGGCTACAAGTTCGAACCCTAAGCCGCCCCTCGGCTACGCTGAGCAACACTCGCCGTCGGGTGGACGGAGAGGCTAAACGCCTGTGGAGCGTTGGTAGGACCCGGAGCGATCCGGGCGCGATGCCGTGAAGCAGGAATCCCCTTGAGGGTGCGCCAAAAGTTCGAGCCGTAAAGCTCGGCAACGCCAAGGGCGGGAACCGATAACCAAGGTTCCCGCCCTAGCTGTCTCCAGCTGCCGCTCAGCCCGCGTTCGCCGACTCCGACGCCGAGTCGCTCGGGGTGGCGCTCTCGGACGCCTTGTTCTTGCCCTTGGCGCTCTCGCTCGCCGTGGAGCCCGCCGCCGGGGAGCCGGAGGTGGAGGACGAGGCGGAGGCGGACGAGGACGCGGAGGCCGAGGCCGACGGGACCGCGCTCGGGCCCCAGCCCGTGAAGAAGCTCTCGGCGGGCACGACGAACGCGCGCAGGCTCACATCACCCGTCTTGCTGAAGGTGAACGTGACCTTCTGCGCGTTGCCGTCCTTGACCGCCTCGCGGCTGCTGCCCAGCACCGCGGAGGCGTTGCCCTTGCCGCCCAGGATCAGCCGGCCGCCGCCCGGGATGGTCAGCGGCTGGGACTTGGTGGCGTGCAGCTCGGCGGTCTTGTTGGTGCCGGCGACGACGATCGACTGCAGCGTCTCGGGCTCGGTGCCGGTGTTGAAGATGGTCGCGGTGACCACGGCCGGGCCGGTCGAGGTGAGGTCGGGCTGGGTGATCACGGTCGCGTTCTGGACCTTGATGTCGCCGACACTCGTCGCGGCGTTGTCCGGCTTGATCTCCAGCGTCTGGGAGTTGTTGCCGGCACCGCATGCGGCGAGCGAGGCGACGGAGACGGCGATGGCGGAGGCGGCGAGGGCGCCGCGTCGAAGGCTGCTGCTCACGGCGGCGGCTACTCCTTGAACGCACGGGCGGCTCCTATAAAGCCGCCCTAAGTGTCTGTCAGCGGCCTTAGGTTACCGAGCCGTTCCCGCGTCGACGCACCCGACCCTCCCCAAGCCCCTCGCTTCTCTTGAGCAGCTGCGCCCCCAGGGCCCCACAAGTGACTCCCCGGTCACTTTGGGGGGCGCTCGTCAGGCATTCACATAACTCGCTCGCAACACCGCGCGCAAAATTTCCGTGAAGGAATGCGCGACCGCCGGGGAAATTGATCACGTACCGTTCGGTCGGACGCCTGTGATCAATTCCGGAAACGTCCCTGATCCGACATCGGCATCCGAACGGAGTAGCGGAAGTCGTACGCTTGGAAGTGGACATATGGGGACGTTCGGCCACTTGGGCGGCCGTCCGGAGGCGTGTAACGTACGCGTTTCACCTCGCCCGAAGAGCCGCTCCGACCTGCGAATACCTGCTTCCGGACGGCCTGCGCAGCACGTTCCTGTTGCTGTTGTCAAGCCCCGAGATATGCTCTGACCTGCGAAAACGCCATTCAGAACCGCCGGTTTCCGTGTTACCCTGGATAGCCACGGAAGGGGTACCTGTCACATGACGTTCAAGGTTGGCGACACCGTGGTCTATCCCCATCACGGGGCCGCGCTGATCGAGGCTATCGAAACTCGCCAGATCAAAGGCGTGGACAAGACCTACTTGGTGCTGAAGGTCGCCCAGGGTGACCTGACGGTACGTGTGCCAGCGGACAATGCGGAGTTCGTCGGCGTGCGTGATGTGGTCGGTCAGGACGGGCTGGACCGGGTCTTCGAGGTGCTGCGCGCGCCGTACGCCGAGGAGCCCACGAACTGGTCCCGTCGTTACAAGGCAAACCTGGAGAAGCTCGCCTCCGGCGATGTCATCAAGGTCGCGGAAGTCGTGCGTGACCTGTGGCGTCGTGAGCGCGAGCGCGGACTCTCCGCCGGTGAGAAGCGGATGCTCGCCAAGGCCCGCCAGATCCTGGTGAGCGAGCTCGCCCTCGCGGAGAACACCAACGAGGACAAGGCCGAGGCCCTGCTCGACGAGGTCCTCGCGTCCTGACGCCGTCCAACTCGGCACACCGAGACTCCGCACACTGAAATGCCGCGGTGCCCGATGACACACCTGTCGCCGGGCGCTGCGGCATGTCCGTGCCCGGAACTCGCGCTCTCGGACCCCCCGGCCCCGGCGGAAACCGCCGATACTAGGCGTGCCGGGCCCGGGCTGCTGGCTCGACCAGTGTCACGGAAGGGTCCGGTCAAGGCGTCGCGCCCGGCACTTCCCAGGCCATACCCACGCCAGGCCCGCACACAAACCTGACAGGAACCGATGTCTGACGATTCGCGTCCTTCGCGTACGGAACTGCGTACCGCCGCCGTGATTCCCGCCGCCGGCCGGGGCGTACGGCTCGGTCCGGGCGCCCCCAAGGCGCTGCGCGCGCTGAACGGCACGCCCATGCTCATCCACGCCGTGCGCGCGCTGGCCGCCTCCCGCGCGGTCTCCCTGGTCGTCGTCGTGGCCCCGTCCGACGGCGCGCCCGAGGTCAAGTCACTCCTCGACGCGCACGCGCTGCCCGACCGCACCGACTTCCTCGTCGTCCCGGGCGGCGACTCCCGCCAGGAGTCCGTCCAGCTCGGCCTGGACGCGCTGCCCCCCGACTACGACATCGTCCTCGTCCACGACGCGGCCCGCCCGCTGGTCCCCGTCGACACGGTCGACGCCGTGATCCAGGCGGTCCGCGACGGCGCCCCCGCGGTCGTCCCCGCCCTTCCGCTCGCCGACACGGTCAAGGAGGTCGAGCCGGCGACGGTCCAGGGCGCCCCCGAGCCGGTCGTCGCCACCCCGCAGCGCGCCCGCCTGCGCGCGGTGCAGACCCCCCAGGGCTTCGACCGGGCGACGCTGGTCCGCGCCCACGAGACGGTCACCGACAACGTCACCGACGACGCCAGCATGGTGGAACAGCTCGGCGAACGGGTCGTGGTCGTCCCCGGCCACGAGGAGGCCTTCAAGGTCACCCGCCCCCTCGACCTGGTCCTCGCGGAGGCGGTCCTGGCCCGCAGGAGGCTCAACGATGGCTTCTGAGCTGCCGCTGCTTCCGCGGGTGGGGATCGGCACCGACATCCACGCCTTCGAGGAGGGCCGCGAGCTGTGGTGCGCCGGCCTGAAATGGGAGGGCGAGGGCCCGGGCCTGGCCGGCCACTCGGACGCGGACGTGGTCGCGCACGCCGCGTGCAACGCGCTGTTCTCGGCGGCGGGCCTGGGCGACCTCGGTCAGCACTTCGGCACCGGGCGCCCGGAGTGGTCGGGCGCGTCGGGCGTCACGCTGTTGACCGAGGCGGCGCGGATCGTCCGCGACGCCGGATTCCTGATCGGGAACGTCGCCGTACAGGTCGTAGGACCGCGCCCGAAGATCGGCAAGCGCCGCGACGAGGCGGAGAAGATCCTTTCGGACGCGGCGGGGGCACCGATTTCGGTTTCCGGGGCGACGACGGACGGTCTCGGATTTCCGGGAAGGGAAGAGGGCCTTATGGCGGTGGCAACGGCGTTGGTGGCCAAGCAAGCGTGAGGGGTCCTACGTAAGGGGCGCAGGGCGGTATTCACTCAGCGGCTCCGCCGTGGGGGCGCGACAAGCCACGGCGCACCCGCACCGGACCACGGCGCTGTACATACCGGTCCCACCCACTCCCGTCGGCCCACTACCCTAGGTCCCGTGACCATTCGCCTGTACGACACCAACGCCCGGCAGATCCGTGACTTCGCCCCGCTCGCGCCGGGCTGTGTCTCGATCTACCTCTGTGGTGCCACCGTGCAGGCGGCACCGCACATCGGCCATATCCGCTCCGGCCTGAACTTCGACATCATGCGCCGCTGGTTCGAATACCGCGGCTATGCCGTGACGTTCATCCGGAACGTCACGGACATCGACGACAAGATCATCGTCAAGTCCGCCGACCAGGGCCGCCCCTGGTGGGCGATCGGCTACGAGAACGAGCGCGCGTTCAACGACGGCTACACCGCGCTCGGCTGCCTCCCGCCGACGTACGAGCCCCGGGCGACCGGGCACGTGCCGGAGATGATCGAGATGATGCGCGGGCTGATCGAGCGCGGGCACGCCTACGAGGCCGACGGCAACGTCTACTTCGACGTGCGTTCCTACCCGGACTACCTCCAGCTCTCCAACCAGGAGCTGGACAACCTCCGCCAGCCGGAGGGCGAGGGCGAGACCGGCAAGCGGGACCAGCGGGACTTCGCGCTGTGGAAGGCCGTGAAGCCGGGCGAGCCCAGCTGGGAGACGCCGTGGGGCCGCGGCCGACCCGGCTGGCACCTGGAGTGCTCGGCGATGGCCCACAAGTACCTCGGCGAGGCCTTCGACATCCACGGCGGCGGCCTCGACCTGATCTTCCCGCACCACGAGAACGAGATCGCCCAGGCCAAGGCCTACGGCGACGACTTCGCCCAGTACTGGGTGCACAACGCCTGGGTCACCATGAGCGGCGAGAAGATGTCGAAGTCCCTCGGGAACTCGGTCCTCGTCTCCGAGATGGTCAAGGCGTGGCGCCCGATCGTGCTCCGTTACTACCTCGGCACCCCGCACTACCGCTCGATGATCGAGTACAGCGAGGAGTCGCTGCGCGAGGCCGAGGCGGCGTTCGCGCGGATCGAGGGGTTCGTGCAGCGCGTGGTGGAGCTGGCCGGGGGAGCCGTCGAGCCCTCGTCCGAGGTGCCGCCGGCCTTCGCCGAGGCCATGGACGACGACCTGGGCGTCCCGCAGGCACTGGCCGTCGTGCACACCACCGTCCGGCAGGGCAACAGCGCGCTGGCCGCCGACGACAAGGAAGCCGCCGTCGCCCGCCTCGCCGAGGTCCGTGCCATGCTCGGCGTGCTCGGCCTCGACCCGCTCGACGCACACTGGTCCGGCGGGGCCGAGAAGGGCGAAGACCTGCACGGGGTCGTCGACAGTCTCGTACGACTCGTCCTCGACCAGCGTGAGTCGGCCCGCGCCCGCAAGGACTGGGCGACCGCCGACGCCATCCGTGACCAGCTGAACCAGTCGGGTCTCTCGATCGAGGACGGCCCCCAGGGCCCCCGCTGGACCCTCAAGTCCTGACCACCGGTCAATCAAGATCGACTGTGGCGCCCCGCCCCCCCGGCGGCGCACAGACAAAAAACGTCAAAAACCCAACAAAAAGACCCCCCCAGAGTAGTTAGTAAGAAAAAAAACATAAGTAGAAGGGGTAACCCAGGG
>NZ_JBSHAF010000017.1:113786-181610 GCF_053611365.1 Streptomyces sp. NPDC054813
CTTCTCTCCCGGTGCGTCTCTGCGTCGCGGCCCCCCCCCCCGCCCCCCCTTTCCACCCAACCCCCACCCCCCCCTTCCACACCCATTCGCTGGGCCCCCCCGCCCCCGGGCCCCCCACACTGCATAAGACGTACAACACCGCATCAGTACGACGCCGCATGAGACGTACGTACGAAACGAAGCTTACGGAGACGGGTAACCCATGGCAGCCAACAACCGCCGCATGTCCGGCAAGAAGGGCGCGCAGATCGGCAGTGGCGGCCAGCGGCGCCGAGGCCTGGAGGGCAAGGGCCCGACCCCGCCCGCCGAGATGCGCAAGGGACACAAGAAGAACCGCATCGCCAACGCCAAGACGAAGCAGACGGTACGCCGTCCCGCGCCGCGCGGCCGGGGCGGCAAGGGCACCTCCGAGCTGGTCGTCGGCCGTAATCCGGTCGTCGAGGCGCTGCGCGAGGGCGTTCCCGCGTCCACCCTCTACGTCCAGCAGTTCATCGACAACGACGAGCGCGTCCGCGAGGCCCTCCAGCTCGCCGCCGAGCGCGGTGGCATCAACCTCATGGAGGCGCCGCGCCCCGAGCTGGACCGTATGACGAACGGCCTGAACCACCAGGGCCTGGTCCTCCAGGTCCCGCCGTACGAGTACGCGCACCCCGAGGACCTGGCGGAGGCCGCGTACGACGGGGGCGAGGACCCGCTGATCGTCGCCCTGGACGGGGTCACCGACCCGCGCAACCTCGGCGCGGTCGTCCGCTCCGTCTCCGCCTTCGGCGGCCATGGCGTGGTCGTGCCCGAGCGGCGCGCGGCCGGTATGACGGCGGGCGCCTGGAAGACGTCGGCCGGTGCGGCGGCCCGCACGCCGGTGGCCCGTGCCACGAACCTCACCCGGGCCCTGGAGGCGTACAAGAAGGCCGGCATCGTGATCGTCGGCCTGGCGGCCGACGGCGAGCACGTGATCGGCGACCTGGAGGCGCTCTCCGGCCCCGTCGTCATCGTCGTGGGCAGCGAGGGCAAGGGCCTGTCCCGGCTGGTCGGCGAGACCTGCGACTACCGGGTGCGGATCCCGATGCCGGGTGGCGCCGAGTCGCTCAACGCCGGTGTGGCGGCCGGGATCGTCCTGTACGAGGCGGCCCGGCGGCGGGGCTGACGGCGCGGTACGGGGTGTTCCGGCGGCGGTACGTGACGGCGTGCCAGGCGGGTTGAACAAACGTCCGCAACCTCACCTGCGCGGGGTAATTCCGGTGTCCTGCACATCCTTGACGGGGTCCGGACACTTCGGGGCGGTCAAAGCAGTGTCCTAACTCCACGTCACTCGGTTAGATGAGTGTGGACACCAGAACACCCCGCACACCCACGGGGGACCGCTCGCCGGGATTCCGCTCCGGATTCACTTCCGGGCCCGACGACGCTCCCGCGCTGAGCATGGTGAAGGTGCCGAGCGATCCGGCGCAGGTCATCGTCAACCACGCGAGTTTCCGCGTGCAGTTGGGCGTATCGACACGGCGTGCCCAATCTCCCCGGGTCGCACGGCACCTGAGCGCCACCGAGGACACCGCGCGCATCCCGGTCGCCGGCACGGCGGGCAGAGCGGGGGCGGCGTCCGGCCGTCGCCGCCCGGTGGTGTGGAGCGGCAAGTCCGCGCCCGACGACACCGGAGCCCACCGGCTGCTCCAGGCCGTCCGCGGCGGCAGCGTCCGGTATGCCGAGGAGCCCGCCGAACCGGCCGGCGCGACCCAGGTCATCCCGCGCGTCGACGGCGGCTACGCCGACCTCGACCAGACCGTCGAGACCCCGACGGTCGGCCATCCGCGCTCCCCGGTCTCGGGCGAGTCCCGGCTGCTGCCGCCGATGCGGACAGCGGGCAGCGCCTACGACGAACCGGCTTACGGCGGACCGACCTACGGCGAGCAGGCCTACGACGGGCAGGCCTACGACGGGCAGGCCTACGACGAGCGGGCCTACGGCGAACGGGGTTACGCGGACGACGAGTTCGAGGACTTCGAGGAGCGGCCGTCGACCAGGCGGCACGGTGACGACCCGTCCCGGCACGCCTACTACCCCGGTCGCCGGATGAACCTGGGCGTGGTCCTGCTTCCGCTGCGGATCTTCCTCGGCTTCATCTCCATCTACGCCGGCATGGGCAAGCTGTGCGACCCCGTCTACTTCGACGGCGGCAAACGCGGCTCCATGGTCACCTGGCTCAACACGCTGCATCCCTGGGACGTCGCCGAGCCGCTGCGCCAGTTCGCCCTCCAGCACCCGGTCGGCTCCGGCCTGGTCATCGCCTTCTTCCAGGTGATCGTCGGCGTGCTGACCGTCCTCGGCTGCTGGCAGCGGGTGGCAGCGGTCGTCGGCGCCCTGCTCTCCGCCGCGCTCATCGTCACCGTCAGCTGGAAGACCGTCCCGGCGTACGACGCCCCCGACATCATCTACCTCGCCGCCTGGTCGCCGCTGATCATCGCCGGCGCCCCCGTCTACTCCGTCGACGGCCGCCTCGCGGGCAGCGCCTGGCGACGCCTGGGCCCGCACTCCGACATCTGGGATCTGCGTGCCTTCGTGCTCCGTCGCGGCGCCCTGATCACGGCCGTCACCATCGGCCTCACCCTCCTGGTCGGCTCCCTGCTGGGCGGGGCGGTCCGCGACTCCAGCCGCGTGGTGGTCCCCGGCCCCGGTGAGGCCCCGCGCAACAACCTCCCGGGCTCCCCGCTGCCGGGCGAGTCGGCCAAGCACGACGCGAAGACCCCGTCGGCCCCCACGTCCCCCTCCGGGGGCGCCACGGCCGGCGCGAGCCCCTCCGGGGCGGCGACGGCCCCGGGCCCCGGCCGCACCACGAGCGGCGCCACCAACACGACTCCCAGCCAGACCCAGGGCACGACGGGCCAGGCCCCGCCGCAGCACACCGCGCCCGCACCGACGACAGCGGGCCCCACGTCCGGCGGCACCACGTCCGGCGGCTCGGCCCCGACGGGCGGCACGGGCACCGGCACCGGAAGCTCCGGCGGCGGCTCGACGTCCACGGGCCAGCCGGGTCTGGTGGGCGGCCTGCTGGGCTAGTACGGCCACTTCACGGCCATGGGCCCCACGCCTTGCGGCGTGGGGCCCATGGCCGTGAAGAAAGAAGAAAGAAGGAAGTAAGGAGGGCACGGGGCCTCAGCGCGCCCCGAACCGGCCGTCACCGCCCCAGCGCCGCCAGTTCCTTCGCCGCCTCCGTCAGGTCCTTCGCAGTGTCGATCGCCCGCCAGTACGCCCCCTGCGGAATCGGGAACCCGGCCAGCCGCCGGCTCCGCGCAAGGTGCGGGAACGTCGTCCGCTCATGGTCTCCGCGCTCCGGAAGCATCTCGGCGAACTCCGGCGAGAAGACGTACACACCCGCGTTGATCTCGAACGTCGACGGCGGTGCCTCGATGAAGTCCGTGATGTGCCCGAAGCCGTCCGTCTGCACCGCACCCCAGGGGATCCGCGGCCGGGCGAGCGCGAGCGTCGCCACCGCGTCCCGCTCCGTGTGGAAGTCGGCCATGTCGCGCAGCGAGAACCGCGTCCAGATGTCGCCGTTCGTGGCGTACCAGGGCCGGTCGGTGTGCGGCAGGTGCGCGGCGGCGTACCTCAGGCCGCCGCCCCGGCCCAGCGGCTCGCTCTCCACCACGGTCGTGACGGAGAGGGGCAGGTCGGCCGAGTCCAGCCACTTCTGCAGGACGTCCGCGAGGTGGCCGCAGGAGACCACCACGTCCGTGACGCCCTCCTCGGCGAGCCAGGTCAGCTGGTGGCCGATGATCGGCGTGCCCGTGCCCGGGATCTCGACCATCGGCTTGGGCCGGTCGTCGGTGTACGGACGAAGCCGTGAGCCCTGGCCACCGGCCAGGACCACGGCTTGAGTGGGGCGCAACGCGGCGTTCGGATGGGTCATGCCCCGAACTGTACGACGCGCCCCCGGGTCGGCTTCCCGCCGTGAGGCGGCCCTTAAGGACCCGTTACCTGCTTACCGAACGGTGTTCAGCTGTGTGCCGCCAGCACTCCGGACGCGAAGGCCGTGTCACAGACCGGGCGGGCGTACGACTGGGCGCGCGAGGCGCCGTAGATGCGTACCGCGGCCCGGCCCAGCGCACGCGCGATGGACGAGCAGTGCTGGGCCAGCGACGGGTGGCCGTTGACCGCCTGCTGGAGGTGGGTGAGGACCTGGCCCGGGTTCTTGTCCTGGAGCTCGGTCATCAGCTGGTCGCGCAGGACGTCCTGGGGGGCCCGCGAGACGGCCTTGGAGGAGACGGCGGCGTCGGTCACGTCGGTCGCGGTGAGCACCGAGTTCCGCGGGCTTCCCGTCCAGTTGACGCGGGTGACGGCGAGGGTCCCGGAGAGCACCAGGACGACGGGCAGGACGAGGGCGAGAGTGCGGCCGATCCGGCGGGCAGGGCCGCCCCGATGGCCGCGTCGCGTCTGAGGGGTGGTGGAGTGCTTCACGCGTGTGAGGGTAGCGTGCGGTAATGATTTGGCGACATTTAGTCACCGGTTCGGGGGATGGAGAAGTGACCTGTTTCGGGTACGGGGTTGACGTACACGGCTCGAAAACCACCCGCTTGCCGGGGTAAATCGGGACAACGAAAAGGGCCCCGCGGCAGGTCGCGGGGCCCTCATCGTCAACCTGGGCAAGTTCACCCTGGTCAGAGGTTTCTCTGCTTGATCCGTCAGTCGGAGAGACGCTCGCCCGTGGAGGTCGAGAACACGTGGGTCTCGCCCGGCCGCGGCACGACGTGCAGCGTGGCGCCCTTGTCCGGGACCGCGCGGCCGCTGACGCGGACGACCAGGTCCTTGAGGTCGTCCCCGACCTTGGCGCTGCCGTAGACGTAGCCGTCGGCGCCGAGCTCCTCGACGACGTTCACGGAGACCGCGAGACCCGCCGGGGCGTCCTCGGTGTCCTTGGTGAGGGAGGCCGCGGCCTCGCCGTTGTGCTCGACGATGTCGAAGTGCTCGGGGCGGACGCCGACGGTGACCGTGCGGTCGCCCTTGTCGGCGGCGGCCTGGAGCGCCTCACGGTTGACCGGGACCACGCTGTTGCCGAACTTCACGCCGCCGTCGGTGATCGGGACCTCGACCAGGTTCATGGCGGGGGAGCCGATGAAGCCGGCGACGAAGAGGTTGGCCGGGCGGTCGTACATGTTGCGCGGCGAGTCGACCTGCTGGAGCAGACCGTCCTTGAGCACGGCGACCCGGTCGCCCATCGTCATGGCCTCGACCTGGTCGTGGGTGACGTAGACCGTGGTGATGCCGAGGCGGCGCTGGAGGGACGCGATCTGCGTACGGGTCGAGACACGGAGCTTGGCGTCCAGGTTGGACAGCGGCTCGTCCATGAGGAAGACCTGGGGCTCACGCACGATGGCGCGGCCCATCGCGACACGCTGGCGCTGACCACCGGAGAGCGCCTTCGGCTTGCGGTCCAGGTACTCGGTGAGGTCGAGGATCTTCGCGGCCTCCTCGACCTTCTGCCGGATCTCCGCCTTGTTGACGCCGGCGATCTTGAGCGCGAAGCCCATGTTGTCGGCGACCGTCATGTGCGGGTAGAGGGCGTAGTTCTGGAACACCATGGCGATGTCCCGGTCCTTGGGCGGCAGGTGCGTGACGTCGCGGTCGCCGATGCGGATGGCGCCGGCGTTGACGTCCTCGAGCCCTGCGAGCATCCGGAGCGAGGTGGACTTGCCGCAACCGGACGGGCCGACCAGGACGAGGAACTCTCCGTCCTCGATCGCGATCTCGAGTCCGTCTACGGCGGGCTTGGTGGAACCCGGGTAGATCCGGGTCGCCTTGTCGAACGTGACAGTGGCCATGGCTCAGAGGCCCCCTTCTACCGGCAGGAACGTGCCGGACGATCCGTTGTAGGAAGGTGGTGGTGTAGTCCACGAGAGTGAACTGGCTCAGGACGGTACCTGGCGTTCACCCCGTATGTCAGTACCTGGAGCCCTGTGAACTTCGCGGAAATTTTCGACGGGCACCACCTGGGGGCTGGGTACACTGCACTGGCACGTGAGCGGAACACCCACGCGCAGGCCTCCTTAGCTCAGCTGGCCAGAGCAACGCACTTGTAATGCGTAGGTCGTCGGTTCGAATCCGACAGGGGGCTCAACTAGAGGGCAGGTCAGGGGAGGTTTTGTCCCCGGTCTGCCCTTCATCATCTTCCTCGTGCGTGAGCGATGCGTGAGCGGCGGTGTCAGAGACCGGCTTCCGGGCACGAGGAACCGCGGCCGCCGCCCGCTCGGCCAGATCCTCCTCGTACTCCTCGAAGAGTTCCATGTAGGTGTCCGACGTCAAGGCGATCGTCGAGTGCCGCAGCTTCGCCTTCGCGTCATGAATGTCACCGCCGCCGGCCTTCACCAGAGCAGCCGCGCCGTGCCGCAGATCCCGCAGGTTGATCGGGGGCAGACCCGCGGCGGCGACGATCTCGCGGAACGCGTCACTCACCATCTCCGGGTGAAGCCACTCACCGCCCTCCTGGACGAAGATCTTGCCGGTATCCGCCCAGGGGAGCCGCGCCTCCAGCCGGGCGGCCCGCTCCGCTATCTGCCGCTTGCGGTGCGCCAGGAGGACCGCTACGGTCTCCCGATCCAGCTTCACGGGGGCCGCGGACCCGTCGGTCTTCGGGTCCGTCTCGATGGGCGTCCAGCCGTCCGTCACGATCTCCTTGGCCACCGCGATCGTGCGGGCCTCCCAGTCGACGTTCGTCCAGTCCTGGCCCACCCCCTCGCCGCGGCGCAGACCGTGGTGCGCGACCAGGTGGAAGAACGCGTACAGCCGGTGCCCCTCGGCCGCGTCCAGGAACCCACCCAGCTGGGCCGGCGTCCACACCATGACCGGGCCGGGCTTCACCCCGGTCTCGCGCCAGCGGGCCACCCGCTCTGCCGTCCACAACATGCCCTTCGGCCGCTTCGCCGAGCCGATGTCGACGTGGGCCGCCGGGTTGAAGGTGATGTACTGCCGGCCGATCGCGAAGTTCAGCGCGGTCCGCAGGGCCCGGCGGATGTCGTGCTTCGTCGAGTGCCCGGTGATCCGGCGGAACGGCGGCATCTCCGCCAACTTCGCCTTCTCCTCGGCCAGCCGCTGAGCCTCAGCGGCCGGCGGCCGGGACCGCTTACCCCAGGTGGCCCGTGCGGCCTGCTCGCGCCGCGCCTCGTTCTCTGCGCGGATCACCTCGTTGCGCTCGTCGATCGCGTCGAAGAAGGCCTGTACGTGGCCGACGTTGAGGCGGTCGAGGCGGTGGTGGCCGAGGCCGTCGCGCAGGTGGTAGTTGACCCGTGACTTGTACCCGTTGACGGTGGTCGCGCGCCGGGACTTGGACTTGGCCTCCAGCCACTCGTCGAGGAGGTCGGCCACGGTCATCACGTCGGTGAGCTTCAGTCCGGTGCGGAACCGGCGGCGCGTCTCCTCCAGGCCGGGCAGGGGCGCCTTCTTGTTCTTCGACACCTCCTCGAGGAGGTCGCCAATCCGGACCTGCCCTTCGGCGTCGTCGGTGTCGGGTAGGTCGAGGAGGGCGCGCACCTTGTCGAGGTCGCCCTGGGCGTCCTTGGCGGTGTCGTAGCCGCTGCGGGAGAACGAGCGTCGGCTCCCGTCCTCACGCGGCGGCAACTCCTGCCGTACCGCCCACACTCCGTGCCGGCGGCTGGACAGCAGCGGGCACGTTTTGCCCAGCACCTTGCCGCTTTCGTCACGACAGTAGCATCGGCGGTATGTGGACCCCTTCATGCAATTTCCCTTTCGCGATTGACGAATTCTATCTTCCGCTCCGCAGGAACCGGCGGCGCCTTGGTGTCTGATCTTGTTTCCTTTCTGCGTCGAATGCCGCTCTATCCCACCGATCGGAAAGATCAGACAGTTCCTGGTCCCATTTAGAGAGGCCCATATCGGTGGAAACCGCTTCTTCCGTTTTGGTGAGGACCTCCTGAATCTCTGGCCAGCGTCTGGTGATCTCGGCTTGCAACTCGTCGATCAGCTCCCGGGTAACGTGCCCTCGCGCGCTTTGCAGTGCTCGTTTCGTCTCGTATGTCCCTCGTTCATCAGCGCGTGCGTCCCGTTCCTCGCCGAGGGTGCGCCCGTACATCCCAAGGGCGAATGCCTCCACCAGACCGTTCGCCGGCCGCTCCCCGTCTGGAGTGGTGATTCGTTCGGCGACACGCCGATTGATCTCGAAGGATCCTGGAGACGATGTGTAACGCGTGCCGAACTTCTCAGGCCAAAGCGTGTAGTACATGTACTCATACACGCTGACTAGCATGACAACCCTCCTCCTGTTGCGCGGGAGGCTCACGTCTTCGTTCTCGATGCCGCCGAGAAGGAAAGATTCATCTTCCAGCGGCGCCGCTTCTTGCTGACGCCGTTCTGGCAGTGCAGTGGGGGCCATTAGGGCCAGCGCATGACCGGGAATTTGATGGGCCGGGATCCAGGTGGAATCGCTGATCATCACCTGTGTCTCCCCCGGGATGATTGGCTTGTCCCACCCCCCGAGCTTTCGAAAAAGGGTGGGGAGCAGCAGGATTTCACCAAAGGATAGCTCTCGGTTCCCTGCTTCCAGCGCGGCAACGCTACTGCGCCCCCATGTAAACCCGTGCGCACGGGCCACCTCGGCGATGTCTTCCTGCCGGAGGCCGCGGCTCTCACGGAATTCGCGCAGTCTCCTGCCGATAACAGCGGATAGTTGCTGAGGGTTGTCATCAGTTGCCATGGCTTCACGGTAGGCGGTGTGCAGCGTTCGCCGCCAGACGCCCCAGGCGTGATCTGGACAGCTTGCAGCGCTCGGATCTGAACGCTTGACACTGCGGAGACTGGTGATGCAGAGTCTGGAGCGTCCGGTATCAAACTCTCCAGGACGGCAAGCAATGGCAACTCAGGACATCGCTCCGACCAGCACCGGAAGGACGGGCTGCGTCCACACCTGGGTCTCCGTCGAGGACTTGGCCGAAGAACTTCAGATCCCCAAGTCCACGATCTACGGCTGGAAGACCAGGGGCATCGGTCCCCAGTGGACCCGTGTCGGGCGCCATCTACGGGCGCGCCGCAGTCAGGTCGAAGCCTGGCTCGACTCGCTGGGCAGTGCCGCGTGACTACCCCGGCCCTGACCATCGCCGAGCTGCTCGACCAGCCCGCCGTCGTCCCCCTGTGGCCGACCGTGGGCCGGGCCCTGGGCCTCGCTGAATCCACCACGTACCAGCTCGCAGCCGAGAACAGGCTGCCCATCGAGGTCATCCGCCTCGGGCGCCGACGGGTCGCCCGGACCGTGGACCTCTACCGCTTCCTCGGGCTCGCCCCGAAGGAGACCGGCGCCGGTCCCGCGTGCGAGGCGGGATCGACTGCCGGAAACGACGAAGAGGCCGCGTGCGAGGCGGCCTCTCCAGTCGAGCAATCCAGTCCTACCGCGAAGTAAGAAACGAGACGCTCCATGAACAGAGTACCCACGGCGGCAACGGCGCCGTCGACCAGCCCGTTCGCCCACCTCTCCCTCGTGCCCGCCGTAGTCGATGGGGTTCAGGTCCCCGTCGCCTGCCCGGCCACCTGGTGCACGCAGGACCACACGGGTGAGGACGCCACCAAGCACCTCGACGACATCGACCACAGCGGCGCGCACGTCAACCTCATGATCCCCAACGCGCGCAAGAACAACGACGTTGGCCTGTTCGCCTACGTGCGCCTTGGCCAGGACGTCTACAACAGCGACCACTACATGAGCGACCCGCACCTGCGGTTCGAGGACGGCGGCGGCGAGGAGACCACCGTCACCCTCGACCAGGGCCTCGCGTTCGCCGACCGGCTCGTCGAGTTCGCCGAGCAGATCCGCGGCCTGGTCCGCACCGCCCAGACGGGGGGCGCGGCGTGACCACCACCCAGGACACCCAGATGCGCGAGCGCGTCGAGCAGGACACCGCCCGCATCATGGCCGCCATCACCGACCCGGCCGCCGCCTTCACCGCCCTCGCCGGCGAGTACGGCATCCAGGTCGAGGAGTGGGACGCCCGCGGCCTCGACCAGAGCCTCCGCGACGAGCTCCTCGCCCACTACCTGGAGAAGGACGGCAAGCGAGTCTTCGTCGTCCGCGTCGGCCAGGACCCCGCCGAGCGGCTCCACGCGCTCTGCACCCTGCTCGCCCACCTGGAGGTGACGCCGGTATGAGCACCACCACCGAGCAGGCCATCGCGATCGTCGAGGAGTTCCGCGACACGATGCAGAGCCTCGGCCAGACCACGCCCGCCGTGGAGAAGTTCGCCGACGACGTGACCATCTTCGTCATCGCGACCGGCTCCCCGCAGGTCGCCGTCGACATGGCCCTGCTGAACCTCGTCGGCAAGCAGGTAACGCCGTGATCAGGACCGCGTTCCATCAGCCCGTGTTGCGGGAGGCGGCGTGAACCCCACTGTCACAGCTGCTCTGTTCGTCGACCTCGAAGGCGTCCGCGCTCGCTACGAGTGCCTCCGCCCCGGCTGCGACAAGCCGATCGAAGGCCCCGTGCACGGCGACAACGTCAAGCCCTTCGTCGACAGCATCCGCACCGACCACCCAGCTCGCTGCACGGCGAGCCTTCGGCAGCAGGGAGGGCACCGGTGAGCGGCACCGTCCACATTCAGGTCGGCATGTTCGACGCCAAGGTCCACAGCCCCTTCGAGGCCAAGGACTACATCAAGGATCTGCCCCACCGCTGGCGCCGCTGGGACAAGGCAGAGAAGTGCTGGATCGTCGAACTCCACGCCGTCGACCTTCTGAAGTCCACGCTCCGCCTGGCCGGCTTCACCGTCCGCACCACCCACCAAGGCGGATCCAGCCGGACACACAGCGCCCCGCCGCCACGCGCCGAGCGCAACGCAGACACATGGGCCGACTCGATGTACCGCGCCCTCGGCAAGGACCTCGGCGACAAGGCGTACAAGGCCCTCGTTCCCGTCCTCCACCCCGACCGCGGGGGAGACACCGTCTGCATGCAGCAGCTCAACGCAGCCCGCGACAAGGCCAAGTTGCAGCCCACCCGGTGACGCGAGCGCGGCGCTGTCAGGGGCAGCTCCGCGCCATCACGAACACCATCGGCACCACGTGAATCGAGAGACCACGTTCGTGAACACCAACACCGAGCCACTGGCCGCAGACCCGGACATCATCCGGGCATGGCTCGCCCCCCGCTTCGAGGCGCCGGGGCTCGTGTCGATCTGCTCCAAGGGCAACTGGACCGGGATCCAGACCGACGACCTGGACCGCGCTGTCACATGGGTCCTCGAGCAGGACCGCGCTGGAGCCGAGGGCATCTACTGCCGCGTCACCACCGTCACCAGCCGCTTCCCCGCCGGGACCCGCGGCAGCGCCCGCGACTCCCGCGCCATCTTCGGCATGTGGTCAGACATCGACTTCGGCAACGACCTCCACAAGGCAACCGACCTGCCCGCGAACGCCGACGAGGCCCGCGATATCCCACGCTTCGCCAAGCTCCCGGAGCCCACCCGCGTCGAACACTCCGGCGGCGGCCTCTACGTCTGGTGGGAGTTCGACCAGCCGCTCGTCATCGGCCAGGACATCGACTTCGACGAGATCGCCGAACTCGCCGGAGACTTTCAGAACATCATCGCGGCCGGCGCGAAGACCATGGGCCTCGGCTACGGCACCGGTGTCCGGGACCTGGCTCGGGTGCTGCGCCTGCCCGGCACCGTCAACCGGAAGCCCGGCCGGACGCCCGCTCTCTGCCACGTCACCGAGGACGCCGGCCACCGGTACAGCCTCGACGACATCCGGAAACTGGCCGCCGACCTCAAGCCGAAGCCGAAAAAGCGCACCCCCCCGAAGCCCACCGAGACCCGTGAGAAAACGTCACGCCCCGGGGCGCCAACCGGCGGGCGAGGGCCCATGGAGATCCTCGGCGACCACGCCTGCTGTGGCGAGATCCTCATGCACGTCGGCGCGAACTACGCCGAGCAGCTCCCCAGCAACTGCTCGTACTGCGGCTCCGGATGCCAGCGCTGGAACCGCCCCGGCTGGGATGACACCTGCTCGAGGGACGGCATCGCCGTCCACAAAGAGGGCGCCGCTGTCACCATCCGCACCGACAACTTCCCGGGCATCACCGCGGCCGCGATCGGACACGTCCTCTCCCCCGGCCAACTGTTCGCCGCCCTGCACCACGGCGGCGACGAGTCCGAGGCCTGCCGCGACATCATCCGCGCCGCCCACGGCCGCAACGAAGCCAGCGCCGCCGCGCGCGCCCTGCCCGTCACCGTCCTCGACGACGTCCGCCAAGCCACCGCCCGCGGCGACGAGCCCGTCGAGCAGCAGCCGGAGCCAGAGAGGACCGCCGAGAACGAGCCGGAGGCACCGCCCGCCGGCTCCCCAGCCGCACTCCTCGCCGACTTCCTGGACCAGATGCGGACCTACATCCACCTCGACGACTACGGGCACATCGTCTTCTCCCTCGCTGTCGCCGTGTCTTCCGACCTCGATGGCGAGCCGCTCTGGGGCATGCTCGTCGGGCCGCCTTCCGGCGGCAAGAGTGAGGCGGTCAAGGCCCTCGACGACTCGGCCGACGAGCACGTCGACGACATCACCGGCCCTGCGCTCCTGTCATGGATGCCCGGCAAGAATCCCAAGCCCGCAGGCATCCTCACCCGCATCCCCAGCCGCGCGTTCGTCACCATCTCCGACTTCTCCACCGTCCTCGCCACGTCCGACCGCGGCGGCCGCGACACCCTGTTCGCTCTGCTCCGTCGCGCCTACGACGGCCACGTCGTCCGCGAGGTCGGCAACTCCCCGCGCCCGCTGACCTGGACGGGACGCCTCACACTGCTGGCCGCCGTCACCCCGGCCATCGACAACTTCTCCTCGCACACCGATGCGCTCGGCCCCCGGTGGCTGTACTGCCGGCTTCCAGAGACGGACAACGCCCACAAGAAGGCGACCGTCCGGAAGCGTCGGAAGATCGAGGGGCTGGCCGACCTGCAGGCCGAGGCCCGGCGCCGCGCGTCCGAGCTCGTGCGCGTTGCCCGGCGCGTCGTCGGAGACGTCGAGCTGGACGACGAGATGTACGACCAGCTGGAAGACGCGGCCATGCTCACCTGCCTCGGCCGCGCCGCCGTCCCTCGCAACGCCTACGGCCGCCGAGAGATCGACGGCATCCCCGTCATCGAGGAGCCTGCCCGCGTTACCGGGCAGATCGTCGCACTCGCCAAGTCGCTGCTCGCCCTCGGCGTCGCCCGGCGCCAGGCCCTGGCGCTCGCTGGCAAGTGCGCCCTCGACACGGTGCCGCAGGCCCGTCTCGCCTGTCTCCGGCAGTTGGCGGGCGGTGAGCCCATGACGGTGTCAGAGGTCCGGCGTCGTACCGGCCTGAACCGGCATGTGGCCCGGCGGGCGCTGGAGGACATGGAGGTGCTGGAGCTGACGACGTGCCCGCGTCACGAGAAGGACGAGGACACCGAGGACTCCGGGTTCCCGTCGTCGAACCCGTGGCATCTGGGCGAGGAGCGGGCTCTGGTGATGCGTGTGCTGGCCGCCCAGACCGCTACCGAACAGGCGAGCGATTCCGAGGACTCGCCCTTGGCACGAAGTGTTGGTTACCCAACCCCAACCCCCCCAAATAAAGGGGTTGGCGATCAAGAAAAGGGCTCGTCAGAGGGTGCCGGTACGCGCGCAACCCACACTTCGGGCCAAGCAAAGCCCCAGCCCACGCCGTCCCCGGCACCCGAAGACGCCGGGCTGTGGGACGTGCCGCTCGACGAGCCCGATGACTACTGGGCCGAAGCCAGCTGAATCAAGGAGAACAACTGATGTCCGGAGAGACCGTAATCACCGTCGTCGGCAACCTGGTCGACGAACCCGAGCTGCGCTTCACCTCGTCCGGCGCGGCCGTCGCCAAGTTCCGCATCGCCTCGACCCCGCGCGTCTACGACAAGCAGGCCAACGAGTGGAAGGACGGCGACGCCCTGTTCCTCACCTGCTCGGTGTGGCGACAGGCCGCCGAGAACGTCGCCGAGTCCCTCCAGCGCGGCATGCGGGTCATCGTCCAGGGCCGCCTGAAGCAGCGGTCTTACGAGGACAAGGAGCAGGTGAAGCGCACGGTGTACGAGCTCGACGTCGACGAGGTCGGCCCGTCCCTCGCCCGTGCCACCGCCAAGGTCGCCAAGAATCCGAGCGGCGGCCGGACACCCGCGGGGCAGAGCCCCACGCAGGACCCGTGGGCCGGCGCGCAGCCCGCCAACGGTCAGCAGCAGGGCGGCGGCTGGGGCACCCAGCCTGCCCAGCAGCAGCCCGCCGCCCAGGGCGCCGGCTACTCCGACCAGCCCCCGTTCTAGACCCAGGAGATCACCATGACCGACCACGACATCCAGCTGCTCGCCATCGGCACCACTCTGGGCATCTACCTCATGCTCTTCGTCCAGGTCGTCGGCGGCATCCTCGACGACCGCCGCGACCGCAAGGTGGCACGCGCCGCCCAGGCCCAGCTCGACGCCGCACGCGAGAGGGCCGAGGCGTGACCGTCTGCGAGGTGTGCGGCGAGGACTCGCGCGGCCGGTACCTGTGCGAGCACCACACCGTGGCGCTGGCCCGTCGGCTAGCGCTGCTCCCTGGCCTGGACAGTGACCTCGTCGACTACCTCGTGCCCGCCGCGCCCCGGTTCGGTGAGCGCGTCAGTGGGGGCGGCGCCACCTCCCGGCCGCCCATCAACCTGGACGTCCTCGACCTGATGCAGGCCAACCGTGCGGCCCAGGTCGTGCGCTCGTGGCGGGTGGACGTGCAGCGTGTGCGCTGGCCGGACCGGTCAGCGCCGCCTCCGGCGCCCCTGGCTGCCGACTGCCGGTGGCTTGGCATGGAGCTGGAGTGGATCGTCGCCAACTACCCGGCGGCCGGCGACCTGGCGCGCGAGGTGAAGGAGTTGGAGGCGGAGCTGCGGTCCCTGGGCGCCCAGCCTCCGCCGGCGCGTGTGGGGTTGTGCGTCGCGGTGACGGACGACGAGGGCACGGTGTGCGGCGCGGTCCTGACCCGGCAGCCGGGGCAGGTGGTGCGCTGCCGGTGGTGCCGGACCGAGTACCGGAGTGCGCAGGATCTGGCGCTGCTCCGGCACTACCAACCGAAGGAAGCGGCATGATGTCAGCAACCCCGTTGACATGCGTAAGCGGGGCCGCTTACAGTTGTCGGGCAGTCACCGCTTCCGGTAAAGGGAGGGACGTGACCACGTGGAAAGAGCGCCATGACGAAGCCGTCCGGCAGCAGGACATCGCCTGGAAGGCGTACCTGGAAGCGACCGCTGACCGAGCACAAGCCCTGCTCGACGGCACCGAGGTTCTCGGTACTCAAGCTGCCGTCGCACGCGAGCTCGGCGTGAGCCGAGCCGTCGTGAACCGAGCCATCAAGGCGCTGGAGAAGAGCCAGCAGCGGCCGTAACGCCGCACCCCACAACTGAAGACGGCCCAAGGCCGGGGTTCCCGCCCCAGCCAAGGGCCTGACCGCACCGCCTACCTGCCTACACAGGAGGAGATCCGGCTATGGCCGATCTTGCCATGCCCGCGTTCCCGCGCGGCACCACCCAGACCCGCCGGCTCATCGCCGCGGGCATCATCCGCCGCACCCCCGGCCGCACCCTCACCGTGCGAGTCACCGAGGCCGGCGTCACCGGCAGCATCCGCAAGGCGGGTGCCCGATGACCAAGCCCACCGCCTCCAGCGAGAACCACGACCTGCGGCAGCTCCTCACCGTCGTCCTCGACGCACTCACCCCGCCCTACGACGCCGCCGACTACCCCCGCCGTCTGGAAGACCGAGCCGGGTGGGCCGCCACCACCATCAAGGCCGCCCTCGCCGAGGACCCTGCCGACATCGGCTGGAACGCCGACTTCCTGCGGGGCAGGCTCGCCGCCGAGCAGGCCGACGCCGAAGCCAAGGCCGTCCGCGCCTCCGTCGACGCACAGTTCCCGGTGATCGCCGCGTTCCTCGCCGACGACCGGGAGGCCGGCCGATGAGCGCCGACCCGCGCACCGTCCAGGTCAACATCCTCACCACTCGCACCCTGGAGATCGACGAGCCCGACTGGTGCGTCGGGCATCGCGACGACCGTGCCCAGTTCAAGCCCGACCTCACCCACTACGGGCCCGAGCACACCATCACCGCCCCGGACGGCGACGCCCTGCTCAAGGTCATGCTCGCCCGGTCCCCGTTCTCCGAGCGCTCCAGCAGCGCCCTGGAGCTGTACGTCGAGGCCGGTGACTACACCGGCAGCTGCGACCAGGAGGGCATCGAGGAACTCGCCGACGCCATGGTCCAGGGCGCCGCCCAGCTGCGGGCCCTCGGCCGCCAGCTCGCCGGGATCATCGAGCGGGGCGGTGAAGCCCAGTGACCACCCGCGAACTCACCAAGGGGCAGACCGCCGTACTCACCCTGGCCGCCGTCGCCATGGTCGCCGTCGGAGCCTTCGGCGCCTGGGGTACCTACAGCAACGCCGTCAGCGCGTTCCACCGCCAGGCGACCGCGGCCGGCGTGGTCGCGGCCGGCGAGGGCCTCACCCTGATCCTGGCCTTGATCATGCTGGGGCGGACCATGCTCGGCATGGCCTCGCCCGCCGTGGTCCGCGGCGGCATGTGGCTCGCCCCGCTGTCCGCCAGCTGCATCGGCCTGGCCATCGCCACCGACACCCGCGAGGCCGCGGTGTACGCGGTCACCCCGCTGGCCATGTCCGGCGCCGCCGAGGGCCTCGGCCTGGTCGCCCGCAGCATCGTCGTGTACCGGACCGGTGTCGACGCCGAGGTGCAGCGCCGCAACGCCGATGCTGCACGGCAGCTGGCGTTCTACCGGGCGGTGGCCGATGGTCACCCCGACGAGCGGAAGCAGAAGCGCGCCGTGCGCAGCTACTGGCGGCTCGCTCGCCACGTGGGTGTCGGTGACACGGAGCTCGGCGCCGGCCTGGTCGACGTGCAGCGTCACCGGGTCCGTGACGGAGCTGATGCGGCCCTCGCATCCATGTACGGCGGACAGAGGTCCCCGAAGGACCTCAGTCCCGTCGAGCAGCCGCGGAAGGTGTCCGCGACGGAGGCCTTGCGCGCCCACTTCGCCGACATGGACCCGGCGGATGCGATCCGGTTCGCAGCTGATGCGCGACCTGATGCGGACGCCGTCGAACTGGCCGTCGTCCTCGGTACCTACGGGCTCGCCGTCGACCCCGTCGCGGTCGCCCTGGTCCTCGGTCAGCAGCCCCCGGAGTACACCGTCGAGCGACCTGATGCGGCTGATGCGCTCCAGGTCAGCGCGCTGGAGCCCGTCGACGTGGCGGGCGCGGTCGCCGAGGCCGCATCAGCCCTCGGGAGCGACGCATCAGCCCGCGACATCGCCGAGCACATCGCCCGCCACCGCCGCCTGGTCGTCACCGAGCCCTACATCCGCACCGCCCTCTCGCGGGCCGCGAAGAAGCCCCAGCCGGAGCCCCCGGCCACGCCCATGGAAGGCGGATACGCCTGATGCGCGCCATCCTCGCGGGCGCCCTGTTCGGGGTCCTGCTCCTGTTCTTCCCGTCCCTCGTCGCCCTCGCCGCCGCGGTGGCCTTGGCCGCACTGGTGAAGGCGTTCCCGGCCGCCCTGGTCCTCGCCCTGGTGGTCCGTACCGTGCCCCGGATCCGGAGGTGGGCGCGATGAGCGACGCCCTGAAGAAAGCCGAGGCCGCTGTCACGGAGGCCGCCGACAACACCGACGTCGTCCGGATCGTCGCCGCCGTCCTCGCCGCGCAGCAGGCCCAGCCCGCAGCCGTGGCGGCGCCCGCCCCGGCGCCCCGGCGGCACCCGGTTGGCCTGTACGTGACGGCCGGCATCGGCGGCGCGGTCGCCCTGTCCTTCCTGGCCATGGCCGCCGCGGTCCTCGCGGTCGCCGTCGCCGTCGGCGGGGTCTGCGCCACCGTCTGCCTGCTCACGCTGCGCTCGATGTGGCGCGACCTCAACAACCACTGACCTGGGGGAACCCGAGATGGACCGTAAGCAGCGCCTGACCATGGCCGACGCCGCGGCCACCCGGGCGGCCAGCCTCGCCCGTGCGGCCCAGGCCGCCGCCGAGAGGACCGGCAGCCCCGGGGACCTGGCCGTCGCCGGATCCGCGTGGGCCGACGTCGCCCGCGCGCACGCCGGGATCGCCAACCTGCTCCCGCAGACCGAGGAGACGGACTGATGGCCAAGCCCGACGACCTGCAGTTCTCCGACTTCACCATCGGCGAGCGGGCCCGCATCGCGGGCCTCACCCTGCGGATCGCGAAGCGCGGACTGGCCGACGACGGCACCGGCAACGTCGACACCGACGACCTCAAGCGGCGCATCGAGCGGATCGAGAACGGCGCGCTCAAGCGCAAGACCAAGCCCAGGAAGTAGCGCCACCCGGGGCGGCCGCCACCCGGCCAAGGATCGCCGGCCGCCCCGGGCCTCCCGACCCTCCGCAGAGAGAAGGAACCCCCATCATGACGGACACCCAGGCCGAACCCCAGGTCAACGGGCACGCCCAGCCGAAGGTGACCCTGATCAAGTGGGAGCCGGAACCCGCACCCCCGGCCCCCGACGGGACCGTTGAGGTCGAAGCCGTCGACCGCGCCGACAACCCGCTCGCGGACTGGCTCACCACGCCGGACGTGCCGATCCTCCCCGTGTGGGCCCGGTCCCGGCAGTCCATCACCGCGAACGTCACCGCCCTGGGACGGCTGTGCGTCTGGCACTGCCAGTACCACGCCCTCCGCGTCCCCAAGTACGCGTTCCGCATGGCGTGGCTGGCCGTCAAGGGCCTGTTCCGGGCCGTCCGTGGCCTGTGGCCCACCCTCACCGCCCACGACCGCACCGCCGCCGTCAGGGCCCTCAAGGCGCAGGTGAAGGCGCAGCCCGAGGACGTCGAACTCGCCGTCCGCTACGCCCTCCTGCACCGCGAACGCACCCTCGCCCGCCGCGCCCGATGGGGTGCCGCCGCCGCTGCGGTCGCCGCCACCGCCGTCGGCTGGTACCTGGCGCCGGTCCCCGTCCAGGCCGCGATGGCCGCCGCCGTCACCGTGCCGCTCGCCTACCTCGGCCGGGGTGACGACATGCAACTACTCGACAACCCGACCCCGCCCCTGCGGGTCGACATGTCCGCGCAGCAGCTCAACGACGCACTCCGCGCCGCTGGCCTGCTCAAGTCCGGGAAGGGCGACGACGAAGGACCCCGCGTCACCTGCGTCATGGGCCCCGTGCGGGACGGGCGCGGCTGGTCGGTCATGTTCGACCTGCCCAAGGGCGGCGGGAAGACCGCCGCGGACGTCCTCGCCAAGCGCACCACCATCGCCGCCGAGCTCGGCGTCGACGAGATCCAGGTCATCGCCTCCCGGGTGCGGGCGGCGGCCGGCGGCAACGCCGGAAGGGTGTCCATGTGGGTGGCCGACGACGACCCGTACCTGCTGGACGGGGAGCCGAAGAACAACACGCCCCTGCTGAAGGCGGACCGGTTCTCGATCTGGGAGCCGATCCCGTTCGGCCGGGACGCCCGCGGCAACCGCATCACCGTCCCCGTCATGTGGCAGTCCCTGTTCTTCGGCGGCCTGCCCCGCCGCGGTAAGACGTTCACCCAGCGCCTGATGACCGCGGCCGGCCTGCTCGACCCCTACGTGCGGCACTACATCGCCGACGGCAAGGGCGGCGCCGACTGGATGCCCATGAAGGCCGTCGCACACCGGCTGGTCATGGGCGCCGAGGACGACGCCGTCGAGGCGTTGAAGAGCATGCTCAAGGAGTTGCTGGCGGAGATGGAGCGCCGGTTCGTGCTGCTCCGCGGCCTGCCGCCGTCCGTGTGCCCAGAGGGCAAGCTGACCCCGGCGATCGTGGAGAAGTACAACCTGCCCGTCATCTTCGTGACGATCGACGAGCTGCAGGAATACTTCACGGCGATGGAGAAGGACGACCGGGACCAGGTCATCAACGACCTGTGCCGGATCGC
Organism: Streptomyces sp. NPDC054813; assembly: GCF_053611365.1. Taxonomy (NCBI): domain Bacteria; kingdom Bacillati; phylum Actinomycetota; class Actinomycetes; order Kitasatosporales; family Streptomycetaceae; genus Streptomyces; species Streptomyces sp. NPDC054813. The sequence continues at coordinate 133,699 of NZ_JBSHAF010000017.1, forward strand.
CCGCCGCGGCCCGGCCGCCGGGTTCGTCTCCAACTTCGCCTCCCAGCGCCCGGACGCCGAATCGGTACCGACGAAGCTCCGGGAGATCATCACCCTCAGGTACTGCACGCAGGTCGTCGACCAGACGTCCAGTGACATGGTCCTCGGCAAGGGCAAGGCCGCGCAGGGCGCCGACGCCTCGGTGCTGTCCGAGGAGCACCGAGGCACCGGCGTGCTGGTCACCGGCCCGGCATCGTTCGTGACCGTCCTCGCCGACTTCCTCGACGGGCCCGCGTTCGCCGAGCTGTGCCAGCGCGGCCGCGCCCTGCGCATCCAGCACGGCCAGCTGACCGGCGACGCGGTCGGCGACATCACGGCCGCCGCCGACTCTGCCGGCCTGACGATCGCCCCCGTGCTGTCCGACTGCCTCGACGTCATGCGGCACACCGACCGCATGCACACCGTCGACCTCCTCGACCGGCTCGTGAACGTCGACGAGGACCGGTACGGCGACTGGGACGCCGAGCGCCTCGCCGCCGAGCTGGAGACCGCCGGCGTCGACCGGACCACGAAGCAGGTGAAGGTCGGCGGGAAGAACCTCGCCGGGTGGCGGCGGTCCGACCTGGAAGCCGCGGTGCCCGCCGAACTGCTCCTCGCCGCCCGCCGGGTAGACCCCGCCCCCTCTACAACCCCCGCTACCGACACCCCGTCCGGCGAGACCACCGACGGCGCCTGATGTAGAGGGGGCCCGCTACCCCGGTAGTGACCTTGGTAGAGGGCCCCCACCTGCAAAGTAGAGCCCGTAGAGGGGTTACCGATCACCCCTCAGAAACGGCGATCAGCGCGGCATCATGGGGTCATGGAGTCGCTGACCTACCGCCCCGGCCACTACACCGCCCACCAGGCCGCACAGATCCTCGAAGTCGGCCTCGGAACCATCCGGCAGATGGTCCGACGCGGCCAGCTACACCGCTCCGGCGGCACCCCCCGCCAGCCCTGGTACCCCGCCGCAGAGGTCAACGCGCTCGCCGCCAAACGCCGCCAACGAGCAGCCGCTTGACCGCAGGTCAAACAGCGTGTAACGATCTCGGTGAACAACTGTGCCCTCACCCGGCACCACACACGCACACGAGCCCCGGCCGGTCACACACCGCCGGGGCTTCGTCGTGCCAACAGGGAGGCGGCATGCCCCCACGCCGACGCCGCCCGTGCCTGGTATGCGGCACCCTCACCCGCAACGCCTCACGCTGCGACACCCACCAACAGCAGTGGCAGCAGCAGCAAGAGCGGACACGAGGCAGCGCCCACCAGCGTGGCTACACCCAGGCCTGGCGCGTGGCAGCAGCCGCAGCAGTAACCCAGCACCGCGCCCAGCACGGCGACTGGTGCCCCGGCTGGGGAATCGCCCCGCACTCCGCCACCGACCTCACCGCCGACCACATCACCCCGAAAGCAAAAGGCGGCACAGATTCCCCGGACAACATCCAAGTGCTGTGCCGCCCCTGCAACAGCCGCAAGCGTGATCAGCCCTGAAGACCCCACGCCGGACCTGGCTGCCCCTGCCGCCCCTGGTACGGCGGTGCTGCGGGCTGCTGCCCTTGGTACGCCTGCGGTACAACCGACTGGGACGGCTGCGGTGCAGCAGTCCTGCGGAAGATGAGGAATGCACTGACGTTCTGGCCCTTGCCCGGCAGGAAGGTCGACTGATCAAGCAGCCACCCTGTCGACTCCACCGCCTCGATCTGCTCGGCCACACCGGACAGTGAGCCACCCCAGTTGTCGTTCCACCCGCCCTCGTTCACGCGGCAGGCGAACACCAGTCGCCCCTCAGCGATGGCACGGGCCGCCTGCTCTGCGATCGACTTGGCCTTCGCATCCTTTATGAACCCCATGAGGTCCCCCCTCATTCGACTGCTCCCACGGCAGCAAGAACGCCACGGTACAGCCGCCCTGACGTGCACCAATAGCCGCCCTCAGCTGCCACCCACGGCCACGCACGGCAGTCGGGGTCACTCCCCGTGACGTTCGCCGCTCGCGCCGTCGCATAAGGGGGGCGGGGGTGATCTTCAGCGCATGATCGTCTTCGGACCCGGCCCCCCATCCCCCACACGGCGACGCGAAATTGAGCCGGTTTTTGATCTACATCCATTTCGGGGGTGGCGATCATGCCCGCAGGTCGACCGCCAACGCCCACGGAACGTAAGCGCCGAACTGGCAACCCGGGCAAGAGGAACCTCCCCGAGCCCGTCGTGCACCTCGCCGCGGTCGCCGACATCCCGCCGGCGCCCGACACCCTCGGCGAGGTCGGGCAGCGAACGTGGGAGCGGTTGTGGACGGCTGGCCAGGCGTGGCTGTCCCCGGCGACCGACCTGGACCTGCTGACGCGGCTGTGTGAGGCGCACGACGAGCGGGAGGCGATGCGGGACCAGGTCGCCCAGGACGGCTACATGGTCACCGGCTCCATGGGCCAGGCACGCGCGCACCCGATGCTCTCCGAGATCCGGGCGCTGGAGTCGCAGATGACGAAGTGGGAGTCGCTGTGCGGCTTCACGCCGACGGACCGGGCCCGGCTCGGATACGCGGAGGTGAAGCGTGCCTCGAAGCTCGAAGAGCTCGTCGCCCGCCGCCAAGCGCGGATCCAGGGCGCCCAGTAGCTGGCCCCCCAGGTTCCTGACCCCGGTGCCAGCCGCGGACGTGAAGCGCGGGGATGGCCCGGACGTCGCCGACTTCATCGAGACGCTGTGCGTCGTCACGAAGGACACGTTCGCCGGGCCGTCCGGCTCGCCGCTGCTTCTGCGGCCGTGGCAGCACAAGCTGTTGGGCCACCTGTTCGCCCGGCGTGCGGACGGGCGCCGACGTCACCGCGTGGCCCTGGTCGGCGAGCCGCGCAAGAACGGCAAGTCGGGGCTCGGCGCGGGGATCGCCCTGGACGGTCTGTTCGAGGGCACCGGCGCCGAGGTCTACTCCTGCGCTGGCGACAAGGAGCAGGCCCGGATTGTCTTCGGCGACGCCCGCCGAATGGTCGAGAACAGCCCGGACCTGTCCGAGGCCATCAAGGTCTACAAGGACGCCCTCGAGGTCCCGAGCACCGGAAGCGTCTACCGCTGCCTGTCGGCGGAGGCCTTCACCAAGGAAGGCCTCTCGCCCACCCGCGTGCTCTTCGACGAGCTGCACGTGCAGCCCAACGACGAGCTGTTCAACGTGATGGCGCTCGCCGCCGGCGCCCGCGTCGACCCGATGCTGATCGGCATCACGACGGCCGGCGTCAAGACGGACTCCAGCGGCAAGGACAGCATCTGCTACCGGCTGTTCCAGTACGGGCAGAAGATCGCGGCAGGCGAGGAAGTCGACCCGTCGTTCTTCCTGGCGTGGTGGGGCGCCCCGGACGATGCCGATCACCGGCTGGCCGCGACCTGGGCGATGGCGAACCCGGCCTTCGGCGACCTGATCGACCCCGAGGACTTCGAGGCCGCGGTCAAGCGGACCCCGGAGGCGGAGTTCCGCACGAAACGGCTGAACCAGTGGGTCAACACGGCCGAGGCCTGGTTGCCTGCCGGCGCGTGGGAGGCCTGTGCCGAGCAGGGGCCCGTTGAGGACAGCGCCGAGGTGTGTCTGGGCTTCGACGGCTCGTTCAACGGCGACTCGACCGCGCTGGTGGTCGTCTCCTGCGCCGAGGTGCCGCACGTGGACGTCGTCGAGGCCTGGGAGAAGCCGTCGGACGCCGGCCACGACTGGAACGTGCCCATCCTCGACGTCGAGGCGGCAATCCGGCAGGCCTGCCGCCGCTGGAGCGTCCGTGAGATCGTCTGTGACCCCTACCGGTGGGGCCGCACGTACCAGGTCCTCGAGGACGAGGGCCTGCCCGTCGTCGAGTTCCCCCAGTCACCGGCCCGCATGATCCCGGCGACGACCCGCTTCTACGAGGCGGTCATGAACCGCTCGCTCACGCACTCCGGCGACCCGCGGCTGGCCCGGCACCTGTCCAACTGCGTCATCAAGACGGACAGCAGGGGATCGCGATTGTCCAAGGACGCGAAGCACTCGCCCCGGAAGATCGACCTCGCCGTGGCCGCGGTCATGGCCCACGAACGGGCCTGCCAGGAACCCGAGCCCGAGCCGACGCCGCAGTTCTGGAGCTGGGCCGACCTGTAGGAGGTGCCGTGAAGCTCCCCCGCCTTACGAGGCCGCGCCGGACGCTCACCGACGTGATGGACGTGGCCGGTATCGGCTGCCTGGTGGGCGCCGCCTGGTGGTGGCAGCCCATCGTCGGCCTGGTCGCCCTCGGCGTGGCCCTGGTCGGCATCGGATGGGCGGTGGACCGGTGAGCCTGTTCCGCCGCGCCACCGAGCGCCGCACCCTCCAGCAGTTCGGCGACAGTTCCATCCCGACGAACGGGTCGCTGATGGCGCCGACGGCGTCCGGGGTCGCCGTCAACGACCAGACGGCCATGCAGCTGGTCGCCGTCTACGCGTGCGTGCGCATCCTTTCCGCGGCGATCGCCCGCCTGCCGCTGAGCGCGATGGTGGCCCGCGACGGCATCCAGGTGCCCACCCCGATGGCGCCCACGATCGTGGCCGACCCCTTCGGCGGCGCCGGCAACACCCGCTTCCCGACCCGCCGCGCCGGGCTGAAGCAGCTGGCCGTCTCCCTGCTGCTGCGCGGCAACGGCTACGGCATGGTCACCGCCCGCGACTACCTCTATCGCCCGTCACGGATCGCCGTCCTTCACCCGGACGTTGTCAAGGTCAGGCTGAACGACGACGGCGGCCGGGACTACGAGGTGAACCGGCAGAAGGTCGACAATCCGAGCGACATGCTGCACCTGACCGGGATGTGCATGCCCGGCGCGGCGGAGGGCATGTCGCCGATCAGCTACGCCCGACAGGCCATCGGCCTCGGCCTGGCCGCCGAACGGTTCGGGGCAGGCTTCTTCGGCCAGGGCGCCCATCTGTCCGGCGTCATCACTGTCCCCGGCGACCTGGACAAGGACCGGGCCCGGCAGATGAAGGACGCGTTCGAGGGCTCGCACTCCGGGCTGTCCAACGCGCACGCCATCGGTGTCCTGTCCGGTGGCGCCGACTGGAAGAACATCAGCGTCACCCCGGAGGATGCCCAGTTCCTGGGCACCCGGGCCGCGCAGAACCTGGACATGGCGATGCTGTACGGGGTGCCGCCGCACATGCTCGGGCAGGTCGACCGCACCACCAGCTGGGGCACCGGCATCGAGCAGCAGGCCATCGGTTTCCGCGTATGGACGCTGGATGACTGGCTGGGCATCTTCGAGGACGCCTGGACCGGGATGCTGCCGCGCGGCCAGTCCGCCGTTTTCGACACGGCCAGCCTGGAGCGCACCGACACCGCCGGCCGCTGGTCCTGGTACGCGACGGCCCGAACGATCAACGGCATGACGCAGAACGAGATCCGCGCCCGGGAGAACCTGCCTCCGGTCGAGGGCGGCGACGACATCAACGCCCCCCTGAACAGCGCGCATTCGGGCGACAGCCCGGACCCCACCCCGCCTGATGACGGGCCTCCCGCCCCCGACAAGGAGCCATGACGTGGACCTCTCCGTCCGGGCCGAGCGGCCCACCACCCTGCAGCACCGCGCGGTGCCGTTCCGGGACGTCGAACTGCGCGCCAAGCCCGACGGCACCGGCAGCGACGCCCTCACCTTCACCGGCTACGCATGCATCACCGAGGTCGGCTACGAGATGGAGGACTGGCTCGGCCCGTTCACCGAGGTCGTGCGCCAGGGCGCCTTCACCAAGACCCTCGCCGAGAACGCGGACGTGCCGTTCCTCGTCAACCACGCCGGACTGACCCTCGCCCGGACCAAGTCGGGCACGATGCGGCTCGCCGAGGACGACACCGGCCTGCACACCGAGGCCGAACTCGACCCGGCCAGCCCGCACGTGCAGGCCCTGCGCTCGGCGATGGACCGCGGCGACGTCGACGAGATGAGCTTCGGGTTCTGGATCGTCCGGCAGCAGTGGTCCCCGGACTTCGACCAGCGGGACATCCTCGAAGTGTCCCTGTCCAAGGGAGACGTCAGCGTTGTGAATTACGGCGCCAACCCGAACACGGCCGGCGCACAGCTCAACTCCCGCGACGTGCAGGCTCATCTGCAGCGGCTGTCCGCCGACGAGCGGCGCGAGGTCTTCGACCGGCTCGCGACCGAGTTCACCCCCGCGCCCGCCGACGAGGCCGCCACCGTGGCGAGTCTCGGCCTGGCGCAGGCCCGCGCCCGCGCGCTGGCCCTCTGAGCTGTTCCACCGCCTGCCCATCGCGCCGGAGCCGCGCCGGCCGCCCACGCCGGACCCCACGAGGGGCACCACCTGGGCGGCCACCCGAGCCACCACCCGAGCCCGCAGGCACGCCATGCACCACCACCATTCACGAGAGAGGGGCAGCGATGTCCAAGGCTTTCATCCAGGCCCTCCAGACCCGGCGTGCCGAGCGCAAGACCGAGCTCGACCGCATCCTGGAGACCCCCACCGCCGAGAAGCGCAACCTCAACGAGGACGAGCAGGCGCGCTTCGACGCCATCGAGCAGGAGATCCGCGACATCGACAAGCGGGTCACCGAGCTCGATGAGCAGGCCCGCGCCGACGAGCAGGCCGCCGAGGTCGCCAAGCGCTACGACCTGTCCCGTCCCGACGAGGGCGTGCGTTCCGAGCCCGCGACCTACCAGCGCGGCGACAAGCACAGCTACTTCCTGGACCTGATCCGCAGCGACATGGGCCGCGGCGACGGCGACGGCGGCGTACAGGCCGCCCGGGAGCGGCTGGCCCGGCACAGCCGCGAGGTCGACGTCGAGATGCCCAAGCGCGACGCGCGACGGGCTGCCCGCGCCGAGAAGGAGCTGCGCGGCATCGACCGGGGCAGCGTCTTCGAGAAGCGCGTCAACCCCAACCGCACGGACGGCCAGGGCGGCAACTTCGTCCCGCCGCTGTGGCTGATCGACGAGTACATCGACCTGCCCAGGTTCGGCAGGACCTTCGCGAACTCGGTCCGCAACCTGACGCTGCCGACCGGCACCGACAGCATCAACGTGCCGAAGATCGCGACCGGCACGGCGACGGGCGTGCAGACCGCGGACGCCGTGGCCGTCACCTCGCAGGACCTGACCGACACGTTCGTGACCGCCCCCGTGCGCACGATCGCGGGCCAGCAGGACATCGCGATCCAGCTCCTCGACCAGTCGCCGGCCGCGTTCGACGAGATCGTCTTCGCCGACCTGATCGCCGACTACAACCAGCGTCTCGACCTGCAGTGCCTCAACGGCTCCGGCTCGGCAGGCCAGCTCAAGGGCGTCCTGAACGTCTCCGGCATCAACGCGGTGACCTACACCGACGCCACGCCGACGCTCCCGGAGACCTACCTGCCGTTCATGCAGGCCCTGTCCCTGGTCGCGAAGAACCGCAAGATGATGGCGACGGCCGCGTTCCTCACGCCGTCGCGCTGGTACTGGATGGCGAGCCAGCTCGACTCGCAGAACCGGCCGTTCATCCTCCCGGAGACGAACAACCCGTTCAACCCGCTGGCCCTGCAGACCGGTGGCGACGTAGAGGGCCCGGTCGGTCGGGTGCTCAGCACCCCGCTGCTCGCCGACGGCAACATCCCGACCAACCTCGGTGCGGGCACCAACGAGGACCGCATCGTCGTGGCCCGCACGAGCGACCTGTACCTGTGGGAAGGGTCGATGCGGACCCGCGTCCTGCAGGAGGTTCTCTCCGGGACGCTGCAGGTGCGCCTGCAGGTCTACAACTACGCCGCGTTCATGCCCGACCGGCGCCCGGAGGCCATCTCGGTCATCTCCGGTACCGGCGTCATCGCCCCGTCCGGGTTCTGACCCCCAGCTCCCCGGGCCGCCGACTGAGGGTGCGGCGGCCCGGGGCCTTCCCCAGTGAGGAGAGTGCGCGATGCATGATCGCGTCGCTGAACTGGCCGGACTCCGTGCGGAGCTGGCCATCTGCGAGAACGGGCCGCGCGAGTCGCGGCGAGAGAAGACCGGCGAGGTCCAGGAGCAGATCGACCGCGTCCGCGGCGAGCTCGAGGAGATGGCGGCCGCGCAGGAGAAGCAGGCCGAACAGTGGCAGGCCAGCGGCCACGACGGTCTCGCCGGGCAGTGCACCGAGAACGCCCGAGCGATCCGCGAGGCCCTGGACGCCGACGGCGCCTCCGACAGCCCCAAGCGCGCCGGAAAGAAGACGGCGGCCGCGGCGAAGCCACCGCAGACCCGCTGACCGGAAGGGGCGCCATGCCGCTGATCTACTTCACCGGGCAGGACGTGCGCCTGGCCGAGACCGTTCTGGACGACACCGGCGCCCCCGCCACCGGCACCCTGACCGTCGCGGTCACGGTTACCAACCCGCTCGGCACGGTCACTACCCCGGCCGTCACGAACGGAGGCGGCGGCGGCCAGTACATCGCCGCCGTCTCCTCGGTCGCCGTCACCGGGACGTGGCTGTACCGGTGGACGGCGACCGGTACCGGCGTCGGCTACGCCTCCGAGGGCCAGTTCGAGGTGCGGCCGCCCGGCGTGGAGCAGCTGGTCGACCTGGCCTCGGTCAAGGCGCACCTGAACCTTCCGGCCGCCGACACCAGCCAGGATGCCGAGCTGCAGGGCTTCATCCTCGCCGCGGGCGACCTCGCCCGGGACGTCGTCGGCCCGCTGCTGCCCGAGCAGCACACCGAGTGGCACAACGGCGGCAACCCCACGATCACTCTGGACTGGCTGCCGGTCGCCTCCGTCCAGTCGGTCACCGAGTACGTGTCGGCGTCCACGTGGGTGCTCACCGAGCAGCCGCTGGGAACATCGACGGACGCCTACGGCTACACCGTCGACCTGGCCCGGGGGCAGATCACCCGCCGCGCCACCGGCGGCGCCGTATGCTTCCCCGCCGGCACCAAGAACGTCAAGGTCGTCTACACCGCCGGACGCTCCGGCACCGTGCCATGGACGGTACGGCTCGGCGCGCTCGAGCTGATCCGGCACCTGTTCCAGCTCACCCAGCAGGGAGGCCGGCCGCGCTTCGGCGGCGCCGCCCTGGACGGTGAGTCGATGGGCGTACCGACCGGGTTCGCTCTGCCGCAGCGCGTACTGGAGCTGTGGCAGCCCTTCAAGCGGCCTCCGGGGATCGCATGACCACGCCGATCGGGGACATCCCCGCCTCCAGCATCCCCGCGGCCCGTACCTGGATCTTCGAGGGCCTCCAGGCGCAACTCGCCGACGCCCAGGGCGTCCTCGTCTGCCTCGACGAGCCAGGCCCCTACCAGCCCGACGACATCGTCTCCGTCGGCGACGTGCACCAGCAGTACAACCCGGAGAACGTCGTCGGCTCAGGCGGCGCGTACTGGCTGCGCGAGGACTACACGATCACCGTGACCGTCGATGTCTACCGCGGCGGCGACGACCCGGCCGCCGTGTTCGCGCGCGCCCGCCAGCTCGCCGACCTGGTCGTGGCCGTCGTCCGCTCCGACCCGTCGCTGGGCGGCGCCGTCGACCGCGGGAAGCCCGGAACCGTGCAGCACACCAGCGGCTGGTCGGAGGACCACAAGGGCCGCCAGGCCGTCGTCGAGATCGGCATCGACTGTCTCAAGACCCTGTGAAAGGGGGCCGCTGTGCGGCGCTACACCTACAACGGCGAAGAGGGCCGCTACTACCCGACGCTCGGCCTCACGCCCGAGCCCGGCAAGCGGTACCCCCTCGAACGCAACCCCGGCGACGGCGACTGGACACCGCCGGACCCCGAACCGACACCGGAGCCCGAGGCGCGCGACCAGGCGGCCGCGGCCGAGCAGAACCAGGAGGGCAGCGATGCCTAAGCCGTCCCATCTCGCAGTGCTCGGCGTGTCCAAGGAGACCGTCCCGGGCACCGCCACCGCAGCCACGAAGTGGATGCCGTACAAGACGCTGACGCCCAAGGACGACATCAACCTCATCGAGGACACGGGGATGCGCGGCGCCCCGGTCGACAACTTCGGCCAGTACGCCGGGCAGAAGGGCGCCGAGCTCGACCTGGGCGGCGACGTCTTCGCCGACACCATCGGCTGGCCCCTCGCCTCGGTCCTGCCCGACCTGGTCGTCACCGGCGCGTCGGCCCCGTACTCGAGCGTCTTCAGCACGCTGTGCACTGGGGACACCCAGCCGACGTCGCAGACGTGGACGATCTTCGACCCGCTCGGCACCTGGCAGTACGCCGGCGCCCAGTTCTCCGAGGTCGGCTTCAAGTGGAACGCCGACGGCCTGCTGGAGTGGTCCGGGAAGGCCACCACGTGGGGCTACACCACCACGACATCGCCGACGCCGTCGTTCACCACGGTCCCGCCCGTGGCGAACTGGAACATCACCGCGCAGATCGCAGGCTCGCCGATCTTCGTCCAGGACGGGGAGCTGACCATCAAGCGCGCGGTCACCGCGATCCGGGGCAGCGCCGGCACCCAGAACCCGTACCGCATCTGGTCCGGGGACGTCTCCGTTGAGGGCAAGGCCACCCTCGTCATGGAGAACACCACGCAGCGCACCGCGTTCCAGGCCGCCACCGTGCAGAGCTTCGACGTCGCCTACTCCCAGGGCGCCGCGGCCGCGCTGAACGGCCTGGCCCTGCACTGCAGCCAGGTCGCCTACACCGAGGGCACGCCGTCCTACGGCAAGGACTACATCGAGCTCCCGGTGAGCTTCAAGGCGATCGGCAACACCAGCGACATCGGCGCCTCGGGCGGCTACAGCCCGATCAAGGCGACGCTGCAGAACGCCATCGCGACCGGCACCTACAAGTAGAAAGACCACACCCTCATGAGCATCACCCGACACCAGATGCCCGACCAGGGCTGGGCCGACCTGCGCGAGCCCGCAGAGGTGCCCGAGCGGCTGCGCCGCCCGGTGCGCACCATCCAGATGAAGCTCGCGCAGAACCCGGCCTTCGCGAACGTCGTCAAGGACGCCCAGGCCAAGGGCGTCAAGGCCCTGAACGACATCGACGAGGCGCAGGCCGTCGAGATGGCATCCGTCATGGGCGACGAGGCTCTGGGCCTGATGGACGACCTCAACGACCGGCTCATCATCTCCCGCGTCGCGGGCTGGTCCTACGGCGACGAGGTGTCCCTGGACGCCCTCCAGGATCTGCCCGGCAGCGTCTACGACAAGCTCAAGGAGATGTGCGCCGAGGGCGCCCTCGATGGCGGCCCCGACTTCTCGCCGTCCACCGAGGCGGACAGCCCTACCGAGCCCTCTACCGCCTCCGCGTAGCGCTAGAGGGGAAGTTCGACTACCCCGCGCACGAGCTGCCGCTGGACGCGTACCGGGACTGGCAGCTGTGCCGCATCGTCGGGCCGCCCGACACCTGGATGGACCTGCCGGCGGACCGGCTCGACTGGATCCTGGCCGTCGACGGCGCCGTCGAGCAGGCCAAGGCCAACGCCCAGGAGGAGGCGGCCCGTGGCTGACGGCATCACCGTGATCGTGCGCGGTACCAAGGAAGCCCGCGGCGCCCTGACACGCCTGGACCGTGAGATCGACCTCGCCACGGTCCGGGCACTCAAGGCGACGCAGGCCCTGGCCAAGAAGTCCATCCGATCGGGCCTGCGGGGGCGCCCCCGGTGGGACCACCGGGGGAAGTCCGCGCGGACTGGGCCAACCGTGAACCTGAACCTGACGCCGCACCACGTCACCAAGGGCGGCGGCCCCGGGCGGCTGACGGGCAAGCTCAGCCGCGGCGTGGGCGGCGTGCGCCGGCCCAAGCCGCTGCCCGGCGGCGGCTTCCAGGGGGGCGTCGGTGTCGGCGGCGGCGTCCGCAACCTCTACAAGAAGCGGCTCGAAGGCCAGTACCCCTACGTCCGCCCGGGGATCCGCAAGGCCGAACCGAAGATGGCCGCCGTCTGGACCACTCACTGGCGGCGCGCGACCAGCATCTGACAACTCGACAGCGCGAGACCAGAGGGAGGTGACTCCCTCATGGGTGCTCTGCCTCCGGTCTTCATCGAGTTCCTGGGCCACTCCAAGGGCGTCAAGACTGCGATCGCCGACGTCAAGGCCGAGATGGCGGTCGCGGACGAGGCAGGCGCGGGCGCCTTCAAGCGCACCGGCCTGATGGCCAAGGCCGCCGTTGTCGGCATCGGCATCGCGGCCGCCGGCGTCGCCATCAAGACCGCCAAGATGGCCGGTGACTTCCAGCAGCAGATGACCCGGGTGCGCACCGGCGCGGGCGAGTCGGCGAAGAACATGAACATGGTCGGTCAGGGCGTTCTCGCCATGGCCGGGCAGGTCGGCCAGTCCACGGACGAGCTGACCAAGGGCCTCTACATGACGGAGTCCGCCGGTTACCACGGCGCGGACGCCCTGAAGGTCCTCAAGACCGCGGCGATGGGTGCCAAGGTCGGCGCGGCGGACCTGAACACGACCACGGACGCGGCCACGACCGCGATGAACGCGTACAAGACCGGCGCGGGCAGTGTCACCGACGTCATGAACTCTCTGATCGCCACGGAGGCGGAGGGGAAGACCAACCTCGAGGCCCTCGCGGGCAGCATGTCGACGATCCTGCCGGTGGCGGCCGCCGCGCACGTCGGCCTGCACGAGGTGCTCGGGGCGATGGCGACGATGACCGCGCAGGGCACCCCGGCCGCGGTAGCCGCGACCTACCTGCGCCAGACCATCGGCCAGCTGTCCAACCCCAGCCAGAAGGCTGCGACCGAGATGAAGAACCTCGGCCTGGACGCGGTTCAGGTCGGGCAGAACCTCGGCAAGCACGGCCTCGCCTCGACGCTGACGATGCTCACGGACGCCATCCAGAAGAAGATGGGCCCGGCCGGCACCGTGATGATCCGGCATCTGCAGGGCGCTGCGAAGAACACCACCGAGTTTCAGCGGGCCCTCGCCAACCTGCCGCCGCAGCAGCAGACCTATGTGGGCGCGCTCGCCACCATGGTCGGCGGCACCAAGAGCATGCAGGCCGCACTGCAGCTGACCGGCCCGCACATGAAGGACTTCATCAAGAACACCCAGGGCATCGACGAGCACGTCCGCAAGGGCGGCAAGTCGATCGAGGGCTGGGGGGACGTCCAGAAGAACTTCAACCAGCAGATGGACGAGGCCAAGGCCAGCGCACACGCCCTCGGCATCCAGGTCGGGCAGTTCCTGCTGCCCACCTTCCAGAAGATCATGACGGTGGTGGGCAGGGGCACCACGTTCCTGACCGAGCACCGCAACATCGCCAAGGCCCTGGCCATCACCATCGGCGTCGTCCTGGTCCTGGCGATCGCCGCGCTGACGGCCGCCCTGTACGAGATGGCGGCCGCGGCCGCCGTCAACCCGGTCACCTGGATCGTCCTCGCGGTCATCGCGCTGATCGCCGCGATTGTCCTGCTGGCGATGCACTGGAAGACCGTCTGGGGCGCCATCAAGCAGATCGCGGGCGACGTCGCCCACGCCGTGGTCGCCGCCTGGGACTGGGTGGCCAACGGTACGGCCAGCATCTGGCATGCGATCACGGACTGGGTGAAGGGCGCCTGGCGCACCATGTCGTCCTGGTTCAGCTCGGCGTGGCACACCGTCACCGACCCGGTCGTGCACGGCTGGCAGTGGCTCCAGCGCACCACGACGTCGGTGTGGAACGCGATCTCGGCGTTCTTCAGGAAGTGGTGGCCGCTGCTGCTGGTCATCTTCGCCACACCGATCGCCATCCTGATCGGCGTCTGGAACCGCACGCACACCGCCATGGCCTCGGTGGCGCGCGCGGTCTGGAACTCCATCGCCTCGTTCTTCGCCAGCATCTGGAACGCGATCAAGGCCGTCGCCTCCGCAGTCTGGTCCGCAATCCAGTTCGCGGTCATCACCCCCATGCAAGCGCTCTGGGCCGACCTGAAGGCCCTGTGGAACACGGTCAAGGGCTGGCTCGCTGGCGCCTGGTCGGGGATCCGAAGCATCGCATCCCACGCGTGGGCCCTGATCAAGGCCGCGATGATCAACCCGATCTCGTCCGCGGCCAAAGCGATCTGGGGCTACATGACCCAGGTCGGCACGGCCATCAACTCCAAGCTCACCAGCGCGTGGAACACGGCGAAGAACTGGGGCAGCAAGTTCCTGACCGTCGGCCGGAACATCGTTATGGGCATCGTCCACGGCGTCGAGGGCCAGGCGTCCGCCCTGTTCGGATCGCTGAAAAGCCTCGCGGGCAGCGCCCTGAGCGCGGCCAAGAACGTCCTGGGCATCCACTCGCCCTCCCGGAGGTTCGCCGAGATCGGCGCCTACATCGGCGCCGGCCTCATCCAGGGCCTGACCGGGACGACCTCCCGGGTCAAGGCGGCGTCCAACCGGATCGCGCAGATGCTGTACCGGGAGTTCGGCAGCTCCGGGCACAAGCACCTGCAGTCCCTGGTACGGCGGGACGGCGCCCAGCTGGTCCAGCTGGCCAACCAGCGCGACCGGGTCTCGACCCGGCTCAAGACCGCGAACAAGAAGCTGGCCGACCTGCAAAAGGCATGGAAGAAGACCCGCGACGACGTCGCCGCCTCGGTCATGCAGAACGTGTCCGTGGTGACCGCGCTGCCGGAGGGCTCCGTCCAGCTCACCAGCCAGGACGTGGTGGCGAACATGCGGGACCAGGTCGCCAAGGCCAAGAAGTTCGCCGCGGACCTGACCAAGCTCCGCAAGATGCACCTGTCCGCCGACATGATCAAGCAGATCGCCGACTCGGGTGTCGACCAGGGCGGCGCGACCGCGGCAGCTCTGGCTAGCGGGAGCCCCGCGCAGGTCGCCGAGATCAACAAGCTGCAGAAGCAGGCCAAGTCCGCAGCGGGCAAGGTCGGATCGGCCACCGCGGACAGCATGTACAAGGCGGGCATCGACTCGGCGAAGGGCCTGATCCGGGGCCTGCAGTCGCAGCAGAAGCAGATCGCCAAGGCCATGTCGAAGATCGCCAAGGCCATGGCCGCCGCGATCCGGCACGAGCTGAAGATCCGCAGCCCCTCGCAGGTGTTCCACGAGATCGGCGGCTTCATCACCCAGGGCCTGGCCAACGGCATCCACGCCACCAGCCGTACCGCCGAGGCGGCGGCACTCGCGATGGCCGGCGCCGTCTCTACCGCGGGCATGCCCACCGTCCCGAAGCTGGCGGCCGCGCGGCAACTGGCGTTCGCGGGCGGCGGCGCAGCGGGCGGCGTCCTGGAGCTCACCACCGTCGTCAACATCGACGGCGACGTGCTCTTCAAGAAGATGCAGCGCCGAGCCCTGCAGCACGAACGCCGCAACACCTCCAACGGCCTTTCGGCCAAGACCCGCTGAACAGGGGGCCCTTCGTGACCGTCCCGACCGGATTTCCTCTCACCGACGGGCCCCTGATCGGCACGTGGCCGCGCATCCTCATCCAGATCGCCTGGAACGCCGGCGGCAACAGCACCGCCCCGAACCACTGGTACACCGTCAGCAAGCGGCTGCGCGGTGCCTGGAAGGCCACCCTGGCGGGCCGCCAGTACGAGCTCGACACCGTCACCAGTGGCGAGATGACCTTCAAGCTGGACAACCTCGACGGCGCCTTCGACCCGGACAACACGGCCAGCCCGTACTACCCCTACGTGCTGCCCTACCGGCGCGCGCGTCTGATCGCCATGACCGGACCGTCGCAGAACCTGCTGTACCCCTGGGTCGGCAACGGCACCAAGACTCTGTCCATGGGTGCCTCGTCGGGCACCCTGGGCACCGTCACCGGCCTGGCGGCCTCCCCGTCGGGGCTGACCACCGCGCAGACGTGGGCCATTCCCAACGGGACCGGCTCCGGGGCGGCCATGGGACTGTGGGGCGACATGCTGCCGTGGACGAGCCACGACTGCGAGGGCACCACCGTGACCCCCGGCGCCTCCTACTCGGTCGGCGTCGATCTCCAGCTCGCTCCTGGTGGCATGACCGGCCTGGACATGAAGATCCGGCTCGGCTGGTATGACCTCAACGGGAATTTGCTCTCTCGCAGCCTGGGAACCGTGACCACGATCACCACCAGCTGGGTGCGGCTATCGATGGCCCGGACCGCCCCGGCCGGCGCCGCGTTCGCCATCGCCAGTATCTCCACCAACGTTGCTGCCACTGCGGACACCACAGTGCGCATCACCGGCTGGCAGCTCGAGCAGAGCAGCAGTCCCACGGCCTGGGCGTACCCGGGCGACTGGGAGCAGCTGTGGCAGGGCTTCGTCGAGCGCTGGCCCCAGTCCTACGACCAGAACGGCAAGTACGGCCTGGTCGACGTCACCTGTGTCGACTCACTCGCCCCGCTGTCCCAGCTGACCTACCAGAACGTCATGCCGAGCCTGCTGTCCCAGACCCAGTCGGCCAGCCTGCAGTGCGCCTACGACCTCGCCTCGACCAGCAGCAGCCGCGACGGCGCGGCCACCGCGTTCGTGCCCTACGCCGGAGCGCAGCTGTCGACCGGCTGCCTGGACGTCGTCGGCGCGAACATCACCTACGGCACGTCCATCACCTCGACGCGCGACCTGGGCACTTTGTGGGGCGTACCCGGCCCCGTGACGACGCTGGCCAGCAACCAGTCCTCAGCGCTCGGGCTCACGGCCGGAGCGACCTACCTGGCCCCGTGGGACGGCACCGACCGGCTCATGCTGCCCAACGGCGGGTGGACGCGCATCATCTGCTTTCGCACCAGCGTCCAGCCCGGGACCGGCGGCCGGTTCAGCACGGCCACCTTGTGGGCGGCAACCGGCCCCGGATACCTCGCAGGCTCCGGCAACCAGTCCGTCGTCAGCGTAGAAATCTTCAGCACCGGCCAGCTCACGATGAAGCTGCAGAACGCCGGCAACACCTCGGGAACGTACCTGCTGAACAGCACCTATGTCTGCGACGGGAACTGGCACTGCGCCACGCTCAGTCTGTCCGCGGACGGCAAGACTCCCCGCCTCACCGTGGACGGCACCTTCACCACGACCACCCTCGGTGCGTCCGTGGGATCGTCCACGTACACCATCGACGCGATCGGCGCCCTGCTGACGACCAACGGCGCCGGCGAGAACACCACCCCCTTCAACGGTGACATCGCCTACTTCGCCCAGTGGAACACCGAGCTTGATGCGACGACCACCGGCGACATGTGCCGCGGCTTTGCCAGTGGCTGGGCCGGTGACACGCCCACCAGCCGCATCAGCCGCCTCCTCTCGCTCGCCTCGTTCCACCCGGGCAGCGCGGTCAACTTCCAGACCGTGGGCACCCAGGGCTTCCTCGGCTCGATGGGCCTGAACGGGCGCAGCGCCCTCGACGCGATCCAAGAGAGTGCCGATACCGAAAACGGCCAGTTCACCGTCGACAACTTCGGCAATCCCACCCTGTACGGGCACCTGTGGCGGTGGATCCAGAACACCCCGGTCGTCACCTTCGGCGAGAACCTCGCGGGCGGCGAGGTGCCCGTCATGGACGACATCCGGTTCGAGCAGGACCCCGCGCACCTCTACAACGACATCCAGATCACCGTCGACGGCGCCGCCGACGTCACCGACACCAACCAGCTGCAGGAGGTCGAGGACGCCACCAGCCAGACCGCGTACTTCCCGCAGACCCTCACCCGCACCATCAACCCGCAGAAGACCTTGACGGGCACGAGCATGGCCAACTACCTGCTCAGCCTCTACAAGGACCCGCACACCCGCCTGCAGGGCCTGACCGTCGACCTCGGCCACAGCCCCACCCTGCAGAAGAAGGTCATGGGTCTGAACTTCGCCGACCTCGTGCGCGTCATGAAGCGGCCCGCCCTGGCCCCGGCCAAGCAGCTGGACGGCTTCATCGAACAGATGGAATGGTCCGGCGACGACAGCGGGCAGCTGCAGCTCAAGCTGCAGGTCTCCCCGGCCTCCCAGTACCGCTACTGGATGATCTCCGCCGCCTGGGCCGCCCTGTCCGCGGGCATCGCGGCCGGCGTCAACGTCGTCACCGTCGGGCCGATCTCCGGGAACAACGCGATCGCCGCGCAGTACGTCATCCCGTCCGGCTTCCAGATGGTCCTCGGCTACGGCACCGCCAACGCCGAAACGGTCACCGTGCAGTCGGTGCAGACCGTGTCGGCCGGCTACAGCACCGTGCAGCTCACCCTCGCCGCGAACACCACGAAGAGCCACGCCAGCGCAGACGTCATCTGCTCGGCGCTGCCCGGCAGCGCGACGCTGCCCCCGGGCGGCACCTACCCCAGTTGCTACGACGGCGCCGCACAGTTCGGCGGCACGAGCCCGCTGTTCGGCTTCGGATTCTGACCCTCGGAGACGCCCGTGACCACCCGCCCCGCCATCACCCAGGCCACCGCCGGGTTCCCCGCCTCCGACGCCTGGTGGCTCGCCCAGGTCTACAACCCCATCGCCTACCTGTACGGGCAGCTGCCCACCGAGATCTACAAGCAGAACGACTTCACGATGACCTCGACGACGACGTTCGCGTCCGACCCCGAGCTCCAGATGACGCTCGCTGCGAACAGCACCTACCGCGTCGAGTTCTACCTGCACTACGCCGCCCTGGACGCGGCCCGGCTGAAAACCCAGTGGCTCGTACCCGCGAGCGCCAGCGGCAACCGCTCGGCCCTCGGCCCCGACCTGGGGCAGATTCTGTCCAGCACCTCGTCGGGCGGCACCGGCCGTTTCGGCGTCCACACCTTCACGACTGCGGTCACCTACGGCACCCGGGATTCCGCCTCCAGCCAGTGCGTCGCCATCGAGGAGGGCACCGTCACCACCGGCGCGAGCGGCGGCACCCTCGCCATCCAGGCTGCGCAGGCCACCTCAAACGCCACCGCATCCAAGATCGCGGCCGGTTCGTTCATGCGCGTCCGCCTGATCTCCTGAAGGAGCCACCGTGCCCGACCTCCCGTACCCGTACCACCGCCTCCAGGCCGAGGGCCCCGACGAGACCGGCTTCGCGATGCTCGTCCACATCGAAGACGGCGCCGGCGGCCCCCTCAAGGGCCAGACCAGCGAGGGCGTCCTCGAAAACCTCCGTACCGCGCTGCAGGGCGACGACAGCCCCGTCATCACGTCGCTCACCCGCTACGACATCGCCACGACCGACTACCCGTAGACGGCCCTCTTCGTCCCCGCCCTCACGACGCCCCAGCCGACCGGCTCGGGGCGTTTTTCACGCCCTCAAGGAGCACACGTGACCCGCAACATCAGCTTCCGGCCCGACAACGACGTGACGGGAGCCTGACCATGGCACTCATGCCCGGGGCCACCTACATCGGCCCCACCCCGAACAAGCGCGTGGACGGCATGGTCGAGGTCCGTGGCCTCGTCCTCCACATCCAGCAGGGCACCGAGCAGGGCTCGGAGGCCTGGTTCAAGAACCCTGCCTCGCAGGCCTCCAGCCACTTCCTCAACCCCAGGCAGGGCGGCCTGAGGCAGATGGTCGACACCAAGGACCGTGCCTGGGCCGAGGCCGACGGGAATGCCCACTGGGTCAGCATCGAGAACGAGGGCTACGCCGGCGACAAGCTGACCGCCACCCAGCTGGAGAACGCCGCGCAGCTGCTCGCGTGGCTCCACAAGACCTACAGCGTCCCCCTGGAGTCGACGGACAACCCGAACGGGAAGGGCCTGGGCTGGCACGGCATGGGTGGGGCCGCGTGGGGCGGCCACACCGGATGCCCCGGCGACCCCATCAAGGCGCAGCGCGGTGCGATCATCGCGCGGGCCGAGGCGATCCTGGGCCTCGGCCAGAAGCCCACGGTGTCCCTCGCGCACGTGGTGTACGCCGCCCAGCACGACCCGCAGGCCGCCCAGGGCCACACCACCCACAAGGCCGAAGTCCTCCTCGTCGAGAAGGCGCTGAAGGGCGAAGGGCTGCTCGCCGCCCAGCACGTCGACGGCAGCTGGGGCACCAAGACCCTCACCGCATACGCCCGCTGGCAGCGCTCGGCAGCCGGCGGCGGCTTCACCGGTACCGCCGCCGACGGCATCCCCGGCAAGACCTCCCTCAAGCTGCTCGCCTCCCAGTACGGCTTCACCGTCACCGACTGACCCGAGAGGAACCGATCCACCATGACCGACATCAACCTGCCCAGCGGCGTCGACACCGTCCTGAAGACGGCCACCACCTACGGCAAGGACCTCGCCGAACGCGTCCTGTCCACCGCCGTCGTCGCGGCCGCCGGCGTCGGCATCGCCGCCGGGCCCGCCGACATGTTCCACGCCTCGTTCTGGCAGACCATGGGCGCGGCCGGCATCGCGGCCGCGGCCTCCCTCCTGAAGGGCATGGCCGCCAGAGCCTTCGGCACGAAGAACAGCGCCTCCCTGGTCAAGGGCGTCTGACCTGCCCCGTGCGAGCGTCTTGGAGGTGGCATGGACGCCGCCCTCGTCACAGCTATCGGCGTGATCGTGAGCGCCATCGTGGCCGGGGCGGCAGCCATGTACGGCTCCAAGGTCGCCGGGCGGGCCCAGAGGGAGGGCAGCGCATTGACCGGCTACGACAACCTCACGGACCAGCTCCAGGAGGAACGCAAGGAACTGCGCTCCGACGTAGCCGCCCTGCGCCTGGAGCTGGCCGCTGAGAAGACGGAGACGGCGCGGCTCCGGCTGCTCGTGCAGCAGCTGGGGGGCACGCCATGACGCGCACCCAACGCGTGCTCGCCAGACGGTGGAAGCCCATCGCCCTCGTGGCCGCTCTGCTGGCCCTCACTGGCGCGGTCCTCCTCGTGTACGTGCGCGTCCAGACCGAGGCCACGCGCGCCAACCAGCTCGCCGACGAGGCCGATCTGCGCGGCAACGCCGTCAGCACGCTCGCCGGAGACGTCCGCGTGCTGCGCGCGCAGATCAGGGCGCGGGGCGGCACCCCGGCCGCCCCCGACCCGGCCAAGGCGGTCAAAAATTTGCCCGACCGGGCCGAGGTGCCGGTACCGATTCCCGGCCCGCCCGGGCCGAAGGGCGACAAGGGCGACCCGGGCAGGGCCGCACCCGCGATCACCCCGTCGCCCGGCGCATCCGGGGCGGCCGGTGCCAGCGGCGCCGCCGGCGCGACCGGACCCCAGGGCCCGCAGGGTGAACCGGGCGCGGACTCCACTGTCCCCGGACCCCAAGGACCCCAGGGACCTCAGGGCGAGCGAGGCGAACAGGGGCCAGCCGGACCTAGCTGCCCGGACGGCTACAGCCTCCAGACGCCCAGCTGGGACCCGGACGCCCTCGTCTGCCGGCGGGACGGCGCACCGGATCCGAGCCCCACCCCCACCGGCCTGCTCGGCCTCGCCACACTCGCCACGACCGCCTCCTACCGGAAGCTGTGACAACACGCGGCCCCCCTCCTCCGGGAGGGGGGCCGCTTTCGTCATGTCCGGGGTCGGTAGCCTCGCGCCATGGCTGACTACCTGAACGTCTCCACCGCCACCGAGACCCGCGAGCAGGCCGTCGCCCTCGCCCAGTCCGCGGTCCGCAACCACCTCGCCGCAGGCGCCCAGATCATCGGGCCGGTGGTGTCCGTCTTCTGGCACGCCGGAGAGTTCGGCACCAGCGAGGAATACCAACTCCTCCTGAAGACCACCACCGCCCGATACCCAGAGCTGGAAGCTCACCTAATCGAGCATCACCCGTGGAAGAACCCCGAGGTGGTCGCTGTGCCGATCGTCCAGGGCGCCGCCCCGTACCTGGAGTGGATCGACCGCACCACCACCGACTAGGCCGTCCGCTCGACGAGTTCGGCCACCGCTGGCACCGCAGCGTGGTCGAGAACGAGCGCGGACACCACCTGCTCGATGCGCTGGCGTGGCCGGGCCGACGCCACCCCGTCCGCCAGCTCCAACGCGCGCCCTACGACCCGCGCAGCCTCCTCGACCTCCCCGGCCGTCGTGTACGCCTCGGCAAGCCACGTCGAGTACAGGGACGCGTCCCGGGCGTGTGTGTCGTCGAAGGCGCCGAGCCCGCGCACCAGGTGAGGCACCGCACGCAGCGGCCGTCGGAGCTGTGTCCAGCAGCGGCCGGCCATGATGTCGAGCTCCACCAGGTCCACCCACGCCGACCATGCGGGCTGCGGATCGCTGGCGTCGTCCGCACCGAGCGCAGCCCGCGCCTCGCCGAGGGCCTCCTCCGTACCGGCAGCGTCACCGGAAACGGCCCGCGCCCACGCACACCGCTCCCACAGCAGAGCACGCACGGTCGCCGGAGTGGCGGTGGTGATCGCCTCACACGAATGAGCCGCTATGGCGGCCGCCGCACGCGGGTCAGCGGCCACGGCCTGGTAGGCGAGATACGCCAACGCGTTCCGGGCGAGATCCTCAGCACCGGCCTCCTCGGCGGCCGACCGGCTTTCCCGGTACAGACTGACCGCCTCCCGCTCCCGGCCTCCGTCGAAAGCCGCCCAACCGGCCTGCTGCGCCTGCTCGGCAGCCAGCGCCAGGAGCTGGCGGCCGACGCTGTCGCTGTAGCTGCTGTCGCGCAGCATGCTCTTCGTCCGCTGGTACTCCGCGGTGTACAGCCGGTACGTGTCGCCGCCCCCGAGGACGTCGTCAAGGTGTCGCAGCCGGGCCGTGCGCTCCCGTAACCGGGCGACCGCACTGCCACCGACCCGCTGCGGTACAGAGGGCGGCAGGACGTCAGGCAGGGCCGCGGCGAGCCCGGCCACGCCGACCGCCTGGAGCACGCTCCGACGTCCCACGGGCACCGTCTCCCATGGGCGAGGCGCGAGCCCGACCATGTGCCCCGGGACCCGGAGGGCGTCCGCGATGGCGGCGATCTTGTCGTAGCTCTCGACACGGCCCCGGCCGCGGGCGAGTGCACCGACTCGCTCCGGCTTGATGCCGCACTCGGCGGCGAGCTTCTGGTAGCTGATGCCAGCCTCCTTACGGGCGATCTGGAAGACCGTCCCGAAGTCGTGCGTGGCCAACGCCTCGACCATCTGAGGTAGTTCGAGGACGTCGGGCGGCAACGCCGTGGGCGGCTGGATCACCGACATGTGGTCCCCCAATCCTGGCGAACGCCTCCGCTGTGGGCCCTACCCATCATGGGTATCCCCATCGGCGGGATGGCGATGGCGGTGCGGAAGCGAAAGGTGGTCGAAGACCCCGGCGGCCGCAGGCACGGCCCCGGGCGTGGCCGACTTCCTGGAGCCGACATGGTGCAACGTACCGCCCCTCCTGCCGATGCGGCAGGCATCGACCGGTTGCCGCCGGACATCGAGACGATGCGGAGAACAGCCGTCCGATTCCTGGCTCCGGATGCCCGTCCGATCCCCACCGGTGACCTGGTGATGCTGCGGGCCACCATGCGCGGGCAGCTCGAGGAGCTCATCCCCACCATCGAGGCGATGACCCTCCGGTTCCCGGCCGGTGACGTCCCGAGCCGCTGCGCGTTGGCCGGCGTCGGTGAAGCCCGGATGCGGCTCGGCCTGCGCCCCGGCTTCAACAGCCCCGGCCAGATGACGGTGGCGATGAAACTCGCCCGCTCTGTGATGGCCCTGTGCGATCACTACGAGAACCTCGGCGGCCAGCAGGCTGCCCCGCCTCAGTAGGCGCCACAAGCTCCCGCCCCGGCTCCCCACCCCTGGACAGGTCGAGCAGTCGGGGCGGGCCTGAGTCACCTCCCGCACCACGGTGCGGGAGGCTCGGCGCCCCGACCGAGGGCGCCCATCCACAACAGGAGGAAGACGTGACCATCGCGTTAGAACGTCCTGTGGGTACAGCTGACCCGCTGACCCTGGTCAACCCCGAGGTGGCCGACCGGCTCACCCGTCGGATCGTCACCGACCACCCGGAGATCGGCGCCGACACCGCGCGCCGCATCGTCGGCCAGGCCGCCGCGTTCATCGCCGCGTCCGGCCGACAGCCCGGCCATGCCCTCGCCCCGAGCATGCTGGTCGACTACGGGTGGCACGCGTTCATCCTGCACACCGTCGACTACGCCGAGTTCTGCCAGCGCGTCGTCGGCCGCTTCGTCCACCACGTCCCGACCGCCGAGGACGAGCTGATCCCCGGCGGGCCGCAGGCCGCCCGAGACCGCACCCTCGCAGCCATCACGGCCGCCGGGTACGCCATCGACGAGGAACTGTGGCCGGACATGGCGGACTGCACCCAATGCCACGCCGGGTGCACCGACAGTCCGAACGGCGGCAAGCGCTGACCCGTCCTGTGCAAGACTCCAGCCGCCCGAATCTCCAGCCGGGCGGCTGGCCCTATGAGCGGAGCATCACGTGACTGACACGGCGATCGCCTGGGACACCTACTCCGGGCAGCGCCCCGAACGCCGGCCGGTGAACTCGCGCGGCGAAACCACCTGGTTCAACTGGACCCAATATCCAGACCACGGGCCGGGCGTCGAACTCCTCGACGTCACCCCAGGGGACTACGTCCTGGACCTGGGCTGCGGCAAGGGCGGAAACGCTGCACACCTCGCCGCCCTCGGCATGCACGCCGTCGGCGTCGACGTCTCACCCAAGCAGCTCGCCGCGGCGCGCGCCCGCTGGGGCGACATGCCAGGCCTCGAGCTGCACCAGGCGGAAGCCGTCCAGTTCCTGCAACAGGCCCCGGACTACGACGCCGTCTACTCGGTGTACGGCGCCCTGTGGTTCACCGATCCGGCCCGGCTGCTGCCCGCGATCCGCACGCGGCTGCGGCCGGGCGGCCGTCTGGTGTTCTCTCAGCGGCCCCCGGTCGAGGGCTGCTACGGCTGCCAGGCCTCGTACATCCCGCGCGGCAGCGACGAGGACCCGCTCGTCGTGAAGCGCTGGGATTACGAGCGCGATGCGTGGGAGCGGCTGCTCGCCGAGCACGGCTTCGGCGACGTGCGCGCCGAAGTGCTGGCCGCGCCACCCGGCCGACGCATCGTCGGAACGCTGATCGTCTCCGCGCGAGCCTGAACCAGAGCCCCGCCCGAGCACGTCCGGCCGGGGCCTCTTCGTGTCTGCTCGTTGTGGTGCGCGGGGGAGTGCGAGACAATAGAAGAGGCCCAGCTCAGAGCGCCTTGCGGGTAGGGCGCCTGCGTGAGCGGTGCGTGAGCGGAGGTCCCGTCGGGGGCCGAAAATGCCGGAGTCGGCCAGAGCGCGAGGCTCGATTCACCAGGCACTTTCGGAGTAGCCAGAGTGCGCCAGAGTCTCCCAGCGGGAAACCCTGGCACTTGTAATGCGTAGGTCGTCGGTTCGAATCCGACAGGGGGCTCTCCTGAGTTCCCAGGTCAGGCTGTGTCTGACCTGGGATTTCCTCATTTAGAGCACTCGGCGTCGTCGCCGACGAAGAGCCGTGCGGCTGTCAGCGGTCTCAGTTGTGGTCTCAGTCACAGGTTCCGGGCCAGGCATGAAGGCGTCTCCCATGCGACGCATGGCGTCCTTCGACAGGTGAGACCGCCCCTTCACGTAACGCCGGGTCTGGCTGATCTGGGTGTGTCGCAGGATCTCCATGATCGTGGGCATGTCGACCCCGAGTTCGTTCAGAATCGTGCCGGCGGTGTGCCGGCTGCCGTCGTACAGACGCCGGTCATCGATTCCCGCTTCCTCCAGGAGTTCCTTGAACTCCTCCCAGTCCTGATGCGGGTCGATGGGGCGTCCGTCGGGGCGGGAAAAGACGACGCGATGCTCCTCCCACAGTTCTCCAGCCGCCGCGCGCATCTGCTCTTGCTGGGCTTTGTGCTCGATCAGGTACGGGATGAACGGGGGAGGGATGGGGACGGGGTTCTGGCTCTTCTTTGTCTTGGGGCGGGTAAAGACCAGACCGCCGTCTTTCCGGTCGGGGCACGTGCGGGCGTGCCCCGTGCAGTCCTTTCGACATGGCTTCGGGCACCCGCGCTTGTAGTCCTTGTGCGTCGTGCAGTCTGCCGGGCAGGGGTCGAACCGGTGCAGCCGGTCGCCGCACGTGTGCGGGTCCGCGCAGCCATGGCGCCAGGTGAGCCGCTGAAGCTGCCACTTCGGATTGAACAGCTCGTTTTCGAAGTCCACGTACGGCCAGCGCAGTCCCAGGGTCTCGCCCTGCCGGAAACCCATTCCCACACCGACGCACCAGCGCATGAAGGAGGGCCGCTTGGCTGCAGCCTCCAGGAAGGCCTTGGCCTCTTCCTTCGTGAAGGGATTCGCCTCAGTCTCATCGACAGTGGGAGGGTCCACGAGAGTTGCCACGTTTTCCACGATCAGACGGCGGCGGTGGGCGATTTTCAGGGCGCGCGACAGGATGCGGTGCACCTTGAGCACGTGCGAGGGGGCGTGCCCTTCGTTGAGCATGACGCGGTACATCTGCTCCAGGTGTTCGGGCTGGAGCTTGTCGATTCGGTGCTTTCCGACGCCGGGGACGATGTCGTTCCTGGTCTTGGACCAGTAGTCGTCCAGGGACCGCGGTTTGAGTTTCAGGGACGCGATGTCGGTGAGGTAGGTGGTCATCCACTGTTCGACGGTCGGCTTGCGGCCGGCCTTGGGCGCCCGTCCCTTGTCGCGCAGATCTTCCAGTTCGCGGACCTTGCGCTTGACCTCGGCTTCCGTCCGGGCGCGGCGGTGGCGGCGGTCGGGGCTGCCGTCGTCCTTGACGCCCATGGTCACGCGGCCGTGCCACCAGCCGTCGCTGCCCTCGTAGATGGACGACTCCATGTTCGCGTTGCGCGGGCTCAATGCACTCCTCCATGCAGGAAGCCGCCCCGGAGGGTGTCCGGGGCGGCTTCGGTTGAGCGGGAACGGGGTTCAGTTGGGGAGCAGTTCGAGGCTGTTCGCGTAGGCCTCAAGCACGTCCCAGCGGATGCGGCGGGACCGGCCGCGCTTGACGTACTTCAGCTCGCCAGCGGCCATCAGCTCGTACACGGTGGAGCGTCCGAAGCGGAGAACCTTGGCGGCTTCCTCTGGGGTGTAGAGCAACTGGGCAGGAACCAGCGCGGGGGTACTCATCGGGGCGTACTCCTCGGGTGCTCTGGGGGTCTCTGGGGATCCGCAACATCCGCCACGCCGCAACATTGCTGGTCAGCGGCTTGAATCTGTGGCGGATGCCGTTTGTGTTGCGGATAGGTGCCGCCACGCGGGAGCGCGGCGGCACCGTGGGGGTGTGGCTGGTCAGCCGACGCTGCGGAGGGTGCGTGTGTCGGATTCCGCGAACATGTGGCGGGCCTCGGAAGGGGTATCCGCCACAGATTCACCCGCGTTGACCTGCGGTGTTGCGGCTGTTGCGGCTGTTGCGGATTCTCCGGGGGGAGGGGGGCAGTAGCGGGCCCACGCGTCGCTGAGGTCCTCCGCGTAGTAGCCCTTCGGGGTGGCGCTGCCGACGCGGATTCCCTTGGGCTTGATCGGGGTGTTGTCGGGGCGGACGTACTGGCTCAGGAGCTTGGCCAGGGCGCGGGCGGTGAGCGGCTTGATGTGCTGTCCGTCCTCGCTCATGTCGGCCCAGGGCGCGTCATCGATGCCGAGGAGGACTTCGAGGATGGCGGCGGTGGGCAGCTTGTCGACTCCGCAGAACACGCGGTCGCGCAGATCGGTCAGCAGCCGCACCCCGAGGGAGGCTTCGTCGCCTTCCCTCGCGGCCTTGATGAGCGCGACGCAGGCGGCGCGGGCCCGTTCGGGCCAGTGCCCGCCGGCCGCGTCCGCGACCGCAAGCAGGGGTTCCCACACGTCGGCCGGCCGGTCGGTGACGCCTTCGGGCATGTCCGGCCAGGCGCCCGCGATCTGGTCGTGCAGGGGTGCTGCCCAGTCGGCGAGCCGGTCCCGCAGGGCGTGGCCCTGCTTCTCGTGGACGCGGCGCCGGTAGGGCTCGCACTTCTCGTTGGGCGCCTTCTTGCGCATGCGGATGATGACGGAGCGGGTCAGGATCGTGTCCGGCAGTGAGCCGAGTCCGGCCATGGCGACCGCGCAGAACGACGGGAGGAAGGCGGCTTTCTGGTCGGATCCGTCCCCGATGCAGCGCAGGGACTTGGCGCCGCGCCGGTAGCCGGAGTTGAGGAACCCGCGGACTTCCTCGTTCCCGCCCGCTTTCGGCCCGAAGACGGTGTCGATCTCGTCGAACAGCAGGGTCGGGGTGCCTTCGTCTGCCGAGACGAGTCGGAACAGGGCGTTGGCGGAGGCGTTGACGGTGGTCGCGGAGCGCGGGGTGAGGGTTTCGATGATCTCCAAGGCCCGGGACTTTCCCGAGCCCGGTTCGGGGCTGAGGAAGGCGATGCGGGCGGTGCCGTCGAGGGCGTCCATCAGGTGCGCGTGTGCGTCCCACAGGGCGACGGCGACGTAGGCGTGCTCGGTGGGGAAGACGTTGAAGCGGCGGTGGAAGGCCTCCACCTCATCCAGCAGTGCGGCGCCGTCGATGGGGGCATTCGGCCTGGTCATGCGGCGTTCCTCCCTTCCTGGGTGGTGCGGAGCTGGCAGAGCTGCCGGTGGGTTTCGTGGTCGGCGATCAGGGCGAGCACCATGCGGTGGCCGACGGCGCTGCGGTCCATGCCACACAGGCACGTCGACGTGGCCGTCGGGATGGCACCGCGGGGCGCGCGGATCTGGAGCCAGGCCACCGGGAACCGCCCGTCACCGGCAGGCGCCGCGCTGGAGTTCTGGGCAGGAGGAAGGACTGAAAGGACGGCCTGGCGGCCGTCGTCCTTCGTGCCACAGCTCCCGTCGGGGCCCGCCACTATCGGGCACGGACGGGCCGGTACAGCGGGCGGGAGCGGCTTTTCAGTGAGGGATGGGGGGCGGACCGTCCGGGTCACTGCGCCTCCCGGGGCCGGGCGTTACGGATCGACCAGTCCAGGGCGCTGCGCAGGGTGGAGCGGCACTCGTACCCTTTGAGTCCGGCCGCCTCCCCCGCCAACTGAAAAGCCTCCTCGACCACGTGGCGGGCGATGTCGCCCCAGGCCACGAAGCGCCCCATGGACCGTGCGGCCCTGAACAGGGTCTCTTCCCGCTGCCCCTCCGGCGCCGCCGCGATGGCAGCCCGCTCGCGCTCCAGCGCCACCTGCGCGCGGCGGGAGGCGTCGCGGGGCGGGGCGATCGACGACGGCACGCCGGTCTTCGGTGTCTCCGTGAGCGCCTCACGCAGCCATGCGGGGAGTTCCGCGACGCGCCACGGAGCGGTGACCTCGTAGACGGCGCCGTTGACGGTGCTGCCGGCGGCGACGACGTAGCCGCCCCAGGCGCGGGTGTCGACCAGCGGCGCGAGCTTGCCCGCGGTGTTGGTCAGCCGCATGCCGGGCGGGGCGGTGAAGTACAGGTGCATGCCGCCGCTCGGCGTCCGCACCGTGAAGGTGGTGGGCCAGGACTGTCCGGCGCGCTCGCAGAGCGCCAGAAAGAAGGTCGCGCCGTCAGGCGTGTCCGCACTGCTCTTGTCCTTCGGGACGTCCAGGTCGACGACGACCAGATGGGAAGGGCCGGTCGCGATGGCGATGTTGGCGGTGCTGGTCTCCCAGCACTGCACGATGCGCCGCGGGTCGGTGGTGGCGCGCTGCTCCCACTTGAGGTGTCCGCCGGCGCAGTCCCCGGTGCTCTGGCACCGGTCGGCGCCGTGCAGGGCGGGGTGCTTGCTGCAGGGACGCAGGGGGAAGACGTGCCATCCGCGTGCGGCCGCGTTGAGCGCGGCCTCGCGCAGGAGTTGCCGAGGGGTCATGCTGGATTCCTCCAACAGGTCTGTTGTGGACTGGTTGGCCGGGGCGGCCGTGTGTCTTTGGCGAGATCGGACGGCCGCCCCGGGCACGGCTAGAACGGCGGTTCGGCGTCCGCGTCACCCGCGGTCGTACCGGTGGAGGCCCACGGGTCGTCGCCGGCCGGGCCGGACTGACCGGCGCGCTTGGCGTTGATCTGGACAGTGGTGAAGCGGACGGACGCGCCGATGTCGTCGACTTCCACGGCGAGCATGGAGCGCTTCTCGCCCTGGTCGGTGGTCCAGTCGTGCTGCCGCATCCGGCCGGTGGCCACGACCCGCGAGCCCTTTTTGATGCTGTCGGCGACGTGTTCGGCGAGGGTGCGCCAGGCGGCGCAGCGGTAGAAGGCGGTGGTGCCGTCCTTCCACTGGTTGGCGGTGCGGTCGAAGCTGCGCGGGGTGACGGCGATGGTGAACTTCGCCAGTGCGGCGCCGCCTTCGGTGAACTTCAGCTCGGGGTCGTCGGTCAGGTTGCCGACGAGGGTGATCGGGGTCTCTCCGAACGACATGGTCACTCGCTCTCAGGGCTGGCGGGCTTGTGGTCGGCGGTGAAGTACAGGCGCACCCGCTGGTGGTCGCGGGCGGGGTACTGGCGCGCCGGGCCGGCGTCGAACACGTCGGTCAGGGTCTGGGCGATGCGGTCGGCCTCAGTCGACTCGCAGATGACGCGGATCTCGAACACAGGGCTCCTGGTCAGGTGTTGAGTTCGTTGCGGTTGCGGGCGATCAGCTCGTACGCGGGCGCGGTGATCTGGTTGGTCTCCTGCCGGACGAGCCCGGCGTAGTGGTGGTGGGTTTCGGTGTGGACGTTCTTGAGGGCGCGCAGCGCGGATCCGACTGCAGCGACGGTCCCGGCCACGCCAGCGATCGGGAGGGTGACGAACGGGACGCTGGTCAACGTGACGGCGGCGAAGCCCTGGCAGGCGAGCCAGATTCCGCAGCCGAGTCCGACGCAGGTGGCCCCAACGCCGATGCCGGCCACGACGGTGCCCGCGGCCCATGCCGGGACGATTCGGTGGTCCGGCTGGGGAACGGCTCCCGGCTCGGACGGCACGGGTAAGCCGCGCCGCATCAGCGTCTCGGCGGTGTCACCGGCGTTCACGGTCTCTTGATGGACCACCCGCGGCTCCTGTTGAATCCACTGGATCCACGCGGGTGGAGCGGACCGGGTTGGCGGTCGAACGATCGGGGGATGGCCCATGGACGACACCGGGAGAAGTGACGGCCCGGCGGGCGTGAACACGAAGCTGTATCTCTCCTCGCTCGGTCTGGCCGCCGCGCTGCTGATCGTCATTAGGCTGTTCGCGTTGCCGCACCTGGGCGGGGCGACGAAGGTGAGTCTCAGCGACACGATCATCTCGATCGTCGACTCGCTCACCGGGGCCGCGGTGGCCTCCTTGTGCGTCTCCCTACTCGTGGTGTTCTTCTACGGCCTGAAGCGGCAGGGACCGACGGAGGTTCAGGTCACCGACCCCGGATCAATCTCCGCAGAGCTGGACAAGGCAGCAGGCGCCACCAACTCCTGGGACTACCGGGGTCATACGGCTCGGTATTTCAGATCGGCGGTCCTGCCGACCCTTCTCCAGCGCGCCGAGAGACAGGGGCACTATCTCTCGGTGAACGTGCAGGTGCTCGATCCGGACAACGTCGAACTCATGGACTTCTTCGCCGAGTACCGGAGGATCGCGAACCCCGACCGGCGGGACTACTGGACCCGGCGGCGCGCGCAGGCGGAGATCGCCGCGACCATCATCAGGCTCCAGCTCCTGAGTTACCAGTTCTCCCGGCTCAACTGCCGGGTGTACCTGGCGTCCACAGTTTCACCGTTCACGATCGACCTGTCCGACACCTGTGTGATCGTGACCCGCGAGAAGGCCGGCACGGCCGCGTTGAAATACCCGGTCGGTTCGTCCTTCTACGACTCGACCAAAGAGGACATGCGGCTGAGCAACCGCCAGAGTACGGAGCTGCCTCTCCACCGGTCCGCCACCGAGCTGGATCCTGGTTCCGTCGCGGACGTCAGAGAAGTCCTCTCCCTGCTGGACATACTCCAAGGGGCGGACGACGAACTCCTGAGCATGACGCTGGACGCGTACCGGAGGCCGGTGAACCCCTATGCCAACGCGTGAGGCGATCGGCTCGTGGATGACCCGTCAAGGGTGGCCGGACCTGAGGACGTTCATGGACGACTCGCCCTCCTACCTGCACCCCTACGGATTCCTCGTGTTCCGCCTGCCCTTGGACACGTTCCCGGAGTGGGGCATCCGCGTGCATTTGTGGCCGCCCGCCGGAAAACGGAGAACGGACTCCGACCCCTTCATCGTGCACAGCCACGGCTGGGACCTGCTGACACGTTCCGTCGTGGGCTGTGTCCGGCACGCGATGTACGACGTGGACGACGGCGCGACGGCTGTGTGGTACGACTCGTTCACCGTCGAGAGCTCGCCCAGCGCCGGAGTCAGCGTTCTCTCGCCGGAAGGAAGGTCCACGGGTGTCCGCATAGTCTCGGAATGGGACGCCACACCGCAGGAGAGCCCGCTCCACATTCCTGCCGGGAGGTTCCACACCACGACAAGCCCGCCTGAAGCCGTATGGGATTCCTGGTCCGTGACCCTGGTCGCCACCGAGCACGTGGGCGGCAACGACTCAAGGGTGCTCGGCCCCTCGAAAGGCAGTGCCGTGGTCAACGAACGAGCCGCGATCACGGATCCCGGTGTTCCGCTCTCCGCCGTCGACCACGCGTACGAGCAGCGGGCCAATGGATCCAATCGGTGGACGTCCTTCGTCTTCCTGATCGACTCGGGAAGGATCCTGCTCGCTCGGACTCGCCGCTATCCCGCGTACTGGCATCCCGTCGGGGGCCAGATGGAGTC
The DNA here is from genome assembly GCF_053611365.1 of Streptomyces sp. NPDC054813. NCBI lineage: Bacteria > Bacillati > Actinomycetota > Actinomycetes > Kitasatosporales > Streptomycetaceae > Streptomyces > Streptomyces sp. NPDC054813. Next base: position 166,081 of record NZ_JBSHAF010000017.1, read on the forward strand.
GTGCGACGACACGCCCTTGGACACCGCCCGCCGCGAGGTGCAGGAAGAGCTGGGCATCGACCTGGACGCGAGGGAGATGATCTCGCTCGGGTGCCTCCCCAGGGACGAAGGGCCCGGGAAGATCCACGCATGGGTCTGCGTCGGAGACTTTCCCGCGCGTCCCGACGTACAGGAGGAAGAGATCCACGAGGTCCGGTGGACGACGCTAGAGGAGGCCCTTCGGGCGGACTCCCTGGCCGCGTCACAGAGCTTCCTCACCACCATCTCGGACCGGCGGCGCGAGTTCGGCCTGGAGATCTGACCCCGGCCCTTGAGACGGCGCCGGGCCCACGGGAACACCCCACAGACCCGGCGACAGCCACCGCTACCGCGCCGTCAGCGATCCGGGGGGCCCTGGCAGTCCCCTCGCACGTGCGGCGAGGATGACAGAGCCCTCGGTGCGGAGACTCAGGGCGTCTGACGGCCCGGGGCCCGCACGACGCCGTGCGGCCGGCGGTCCACGCTTCTGGTCAGGTGTTGAGTTCGTTGCGGTTGCAGGCGATCAGCCCGTACGCGGGTGCGGTGATCTGGTTGGTCTCCTGCCGGACGGGTCCGGTGTAGTGGTGGTGGGTTTCGGTGTGGACGCCCTTGAGGGCGCGCAGGGCGGATCCGATGGCGGTGGCGACCGCGGCCACGGCGGCAATGGGAAGGGTGACGAACAGGACGCTGGTGAGGGTGACGGCGGCGAAGCCCTGGCAGGCGAGCCAGATTCCGCAGCCGAGTCCGACGCAGGTGGCGCCGACGCCGATGCCGGCCACGGCGGTGCCCGCGGCCCATGCCGGGACGATCCGGTGGTCCGGTTGTGGGACGGGTGGGGTGGTGCCGTAGGCGGGCAGCGGGCTGGTGTCGCGGTAGGCGGTCGGCATCTGGTGGGCGGGTTGGTAGGCGTCGGCGATGATGCGGCGGGCTTCGGCGGTGGCTTCGTCGTCGGTCATCCGCGGCTGCCAGGCCGCGCTGTGGTCGTACTCGGGCATGGCGGTGGCTCCTGGCGGGGGTCAGGTGAGGTGGCGGGCTGCGTCGGCGAGCGCGAGGCACATGGCGCGGACGGGTCCGGCGGCGCCGGTGCCGGCGGTGAAGAACCCGAAGAGGAAGAGCACGAGTGCGCTGAACGGTCCGAGGTAGCGGCCGCGTAGCAGGACGAAGGCCAGCACCCCGAAGAGTGCGACGGCGGACAGGGAAACGATCACGAGCGGCCTCCCGGAAAGCGAGGCGGGCAGCACCCTGCGACTGGGTGCTGCCCGCGTGGTGGCTTGTCGCGTTGCTTGTCGTGTGGCTTGTCGCTTGTCTTGTCTTGTCGCTTGTCGCCTCCCAGCTCACAAGCCGTTTTGGTCCCCTCAGGGAGGCTCGGACGGCATGTGTTCCGGCGGGGCGACAGGCGACAAGTGATCAGTTCTCGGGGGGCTGTTCGGGGGCGTGCCTCTGGTGGACGTAGTGGGCTTTGGTGCCCTCCCCGACGCGGACGGCGGTGCCGTCCTGCACCCAGGTCTTGAGCCAGCCGACGACCGTCTGACGCGTCGTGCCGTATGCGTCGGCGAGGGCGCGGGCGATCGCGGACGCGCCGGTGCCCTCGGTGCCGGCGGCGAGCAGCAGGGCGAGCGCGGCCTGTTGGGCGGGACTGTCCTGCTCGCCCCGCAGCGCCGACAGGTTCAGCCCGCCCGAGACAGCCGGCGGGGCCTGCTCGGTCGGAGCGTGAGGGTCGGATGCGGTGGCGAACTGGGCGTCGATCTCGGCTCGGAAGCGGGCCATCATCTCGTCTTCCGGCGAGACCTGCTCCGTCCCCTGCCTGTCCAGTGCGGACAGCTTCAGCCCTGATGCCGGCCCGTACTCCCCGGCGTCGGTGTCATCGGGGGTGTGGTCGCGCATCCATGCGGTGCGCTCCGCGTCCCAGCGCCGGGCGTAGGCGGGCCCGGCGGCCTTGACGGACACGTCATCCAGCGTGGGGTGTCGGTCGGAGGTGGCGGCGATGATGTCGCGGATCTGGTTGGGCAGGATCCGCCAAGCCTTGAACAGCCCTGCCGGCGACTCGGGGGTGGCCATGAACCCGGCGCCCTTGTACGGGGCTTGGTCGACGCGCAGGCCGCGGGTGCCGGGGAACATCTTGCTCAGGTCCATGCCCTCGGTCTCACCCCCGGTCAGCGCGACACGTACCTTCGCCTCACGGCGGATCATCAGGTTCCCGAGCACGTTGCCGGTGGCTCCGAGGGCGGTCAGGACGGTGCGCAGGCCCATGGCGCGGGCGATCCGGATGACTTCCAGGATCTTCTCCGCGAGCTTGCGCATCTGCCGGTCCGGGCTGGCCAGGATCTCTGCACCCTCATCGATGACCAGCATGATCTGAGGTATCCGTGGGCTGATCGGCAGGAGGTCGGTGTTGGCCTTGGACAGCAGGTCCTGATAGCCCATCTTCCGCTGTTTGGCGACCCTCACCGCGGTCTCCAGCATCAGCATGGCCTCATCGAACGTCCCGGCGAGCCAATCGACACCCGGCCGAACCGGCTTCCCGTCGCCGGCGTCGATCTGCCCGTTCAGCGCGGGCAGCACCCACGGCAGACCCGCGCTTCCGGCGTTCAGGTCGATCACCCACGTCAGTACGTCCTCGGCACGGGCGAAGCCGGCCAGGATCGCGTGGACCATGTTGGTCTTGCCGGATCCGGTGGGTCCGACGACCAGGGCGCACTGTTCGCGCAGGTAGGCGAGGATGTTCTCCGCGTTGGTGCGGTACCCCCATGGGATCCCGGTGTGGACGGAGAGCGGGCCGTAGTCGGTGGGGTAGGTGCGCTCTTCTTCCAGGACGTTGACGGTGGTGACGTCGATGATGACCCGGCCCTGGTGGATGCCCGGGGTGGCGACGGCGGTGCAGCCGTGCGGGAGACGCGCGTCCGCGGACAGCCGGGCAGACTCGGAGGCGATTTTCGTGTAGGTGGCGCCGCCGGGCGGGAGTTCGGCGTCGATGGAGAACCCCGTGCCGGTGGGCCACATCTCCACCCCGAGCACCCGCACAGTCAGCGAGCACACCCGCTGGATACGGTCGACCCACTCCGCCGCAATCGCCCGGCGCTCCGCGGACAACTCCGCAGCGATCTGCCGCTGTTCGGCGGCAATGGCCTCCTCCTCACGGGCCTCCTCGAACAGCGCTGCAGAGCGGGCGGCAGCGCCGATCCCGACGCCGATCGTGGCCAAAGAGCCGAGCGCGGCCCAGGTCAGGGGGCCGTGGGTCATGGCCCACGTGGTCCATCCGGCGCCCACGAGCCAGGACGCGGCACGGGTGGCAAGCGTCCGGCCGGCGTTGCGCACGCACAGCCCGACAACGGTGTACCCAAGCGCACCGGCGGCGCCCACGGCGAGGGCCCATGTGGGGGGCATGGCGGTGGCGGCGCCGGTGGTGGCGATAGCGAAGGCTCCGGTGGTCGCGGACAGGGCGCCGGTCACGGGTCCGTGACCGGCGGTCCAGTCCAGCACCGGGCCACTGCTCGCGTTCTGCTTGGCGGTGGCGGTGCTGCTCATCTCAGACGTTCCAGCCCTTCTCTGCCTCGGTGCCGTTGCGGGGGTCCTCGTGGCGGGCGATGTCCTGTTCGTGGACCTGCCGGAACAGCGGGCCCATGTCCTCGGCGACCGCGACGGCGCTCATCAGGGCGCCGAAGATGTCGTTGAAGCCGTCCGCGACTTCCTTCTCCAGTGGGAACTCGTTGTCGGAGCGCTCCGCGAGGATCTTCATGACGTTGGCCACGCTGGTTAGCGCGGCCGGGAGCCCTTCGACCATGGCGAGGATCTCCATGGCGTTCTCGGGCTGGTAGGCGTTGGCCGCGTCCTCCATGTCGGAAGCGGCCTCTTCGAACCGGAAACCGGACACGTGCTCTCCTCCGCTGACCAGGGATGAGGTGGGGGTGGGGACCTTGGCGGCGGGACGTTCGACACGGCCCGTGATGCCTTGCGTGCCGTCCTGTGCGGCCTGCGCGTCGGCAGCGGCTTCCTGCTCACGCAGGCGTTCGCGGGCGGCTTCGTCGCGCTCCGCTCGCTGCTCAGCGGCCGTCCGTACGAGCCGGCGGAACAGGCGGCGGCCGGGGTACATCAGCCACGGAATGTCGAACTTCCGGCCGATCGGGGTGGTGAGCATCCCAAGCAGGCCGACCGGCAGGGCGAGCAGTGCGGCGAGCAGGCGGCGCCGGTGGAACCGGGCCGCGGACCTGCGTAACGCCTGACGCGCAGCCTTGCGAGCCGGGGCCTTACGGACCTGCGCGCGCTGCGCGGCCACTGTCCCATCGTTCCTGGCGTCACGCTGCGCGCGCTGCCTGGCTACGGCCGCGTCCCGTCCGGCGCGGGCCTTGCGAGCGGTGGTGCCGGCCATACGGCCGGTCAGACCGGGCTGCTTGCCTGAACGGGTCTGGCGGGTGGGGGTGTTGGGGTTGCGGCGGGCGTCGGCGACCGCGCGGCGGGCCGCGGTGGTCTGCGCTCGCTGCCCAGCGCGCGAACCGGCCGCTTGCTGGTGCGCGGCTCGCAGGGCCCGTATCTGCCCGATCCGGCCAGCGGCCTTGCCGTTCGCGGTGCTGGCCGCATGCCGGGACGTACCGGGGCCGGTCGTACCGCGGGCCTTTCCACCGGCGGTGCCGGTGCTGTTGTGGCGGGCGGACGGCCCGGTGCCGCGGCGGTGCTGGCCCGGCACACCGCCCGACCGGCCACCCGCGCGACCGGCGCGAGAGCCGGCCAGCCCGGTCCCGCTCCTGTTCGCACCGCCGTTGCTGCCGTGACGCAGTCCCGCGCTACGGGCCGCGGCACGGCCGGCGGCGCGGACCGCGCTGCGGCGAGCATCGCGGCGGGGGTTGGATGTGCGGGAGCGGGTGGCGGCGACCGTGCCGAGGACGACCATGCCGGTCGCGGCGACGGCCGCGGCGATCGGCCCACCGGCCAGGGACGCGGCGGCGACCATGCCGATCGTGCTGTTCACCCCGGTGAAGGCGAGCGGGACGACCGGCCAGCCGCCGGGCGTGTGCTCCACCTCCTTCCCACCCTGCGCCGGGGTGGGCACGGTGTCGGGCGGTGGGGGTGGTGTGGTCGGGGCAGCCTCGACGGCTACCGGCTCGGTGCTGAGTTCCGTCATGCTGTGAGCACTCCTTCAGGGGAGTAGGGCGAAGGCCCGGACGCCTTGCCGTCCAAAGCGCGCGTCCGGGCCTTCGCATTGCGGGGAAGTGCTGGTCAGAACTGGTTGGGCTCCAGGACGAAGTAGCCGACCGAGGCGCCACGCAGGGTGGCGTCCTGCTCGGTCACGGACTGGTAGATGAAGCGATAGACGTCCTGCCGGGTGCTGCCGGGCGAGGGCGTGACGGTGCCCTCCTGCGTAATGGAGAACCGGCCCGGCATCTCCAAGGTGATGACCCAGTGATGCGTGCCCCCCGTCTGCGCGGAGTTGTCGGCGGCGGGAGCGGTCTGCGTGGTCACGGTCGAAACTCCTACGTGTCGGTGAGAGTGGACGATGCTGCTCGCCGGATCTGCCCTGCGGGTCTGCGAAGGTGCCGCTCGCCGGGACTCACCGGGTCTGCTTCACTGGTGCGGTCGACTGCTCCGGCAGTCGCAACGAAGGCCAGCCCACTAGCCCTGGGCTGGCCTTCATTGATGTGTGCCGGACGCTCGGTCAGGGCTGCGCGTCTTCCGCGTCGATCAGCGCGGCGTACGCCTTGCGCACCCGCTCTTCCTTCGCGGAGAACCCGGCCGCGCGGTAGGCGGTCAGGGCCTTGCGGTAGGACAGCGGCGGGTTGTCGGAGTGACGCAGCCACCGCAGGACGACCGTGAGCTGTTCCTCGGTCAGCGGCTCGCCCGGCTCCGGGGTTGCGACGCCGGCGACGGTCGCCACCTCGGTCAGCCCGGTCAGGTCGACCGGGGTGTGTCCCGCATCCTGCGGGCCGGTGAGTTCACCGGCCGGGGACACGGGGGCGACCTGCGGGGACACGGGGGACACACTGTCCTGTGTCCACTGCCCCAGCACCCGGGCCAGATCGCCGTCCGAGAACAGCGCGGGGATTTCCTGCGGGTCGCCGTCGACGGGGTGCTCCTGGGTGAGCTTGGTCAGTTCCGCGGCGGCTTCGTGGCGGACCTTCTGGGCCTTGCCGCGGGCCTTGCGCTCCTCGCGCTCCAGCACGGCCGCGGTCCTGTGCCGGTCGGCCTTGGCCCGGGTGACGGCCCGGCCGATGGCCACCTGATCGCGTGTCGCGCTGCGCACCGCGTCGATCTGCTGCTGCGCGCCGGTGGAGATCCGGGTGGACTCCCGTTCCACCGCCATGATGAGCGTGGCTTTCGCGGCGGCCGGGACGACGGCGCCGATGACGGCGACGGCGGGGGTGGCGTACATCAGGCCGTGGGTGAACAGCACCCCGACCGAGGTCACCAGGAACACCCACCCGAGGACGGCGGGCAGAGTGCCCTTGGAGCCCTGGCGGCGGTGCGCGGTCTCCATGGCCAGCGCGTACAGCCACACCGCGTCGTAGATACCGGCCACCGTCATCGCGAGCGCGGGCGGCGCCTGGCGAGAGAGGATCTCCCCCACGGCATAGACAGTCCATCCCAGGGACATGCCGGTCAGCGCGACCGGCAGGCTCCAGTGAGCCGCCTTCCGCACCACGTGCTTGGCTTCCATGTTCTTCACTCCGTTTCTACTGGTCGGGGTAGGCGCAGGGAACGCAGACCCCGAGGGATTGGGGGATGACGTATCCGGCGTCGGTGCGGCACTGCGGGCAGGTCCGGCGGGCGCGCATCGCGCACTCCAGCGCCCTGCGCCTGGCCGGCGTCATCGGCCGGACCGGCAGGGCCTTGTCGAGCCGGTACAGGTAGGCGACCAGCGGGCCGCGCCGGTAGCGCGGGCGCAGAATCTGCCCGGCGACCGGCTGACCACCCGGGCGCAGCCCGCGGGACCGTAACTGCCGGCGGGTCGCCAGCCCGTCCGGGGCGTAGCGCCAGGGGTAGGTGGGGATACCGTGCCGGGCGCCGTTCGGGTCGAAGCACTTGCCCCACGCGGCCATCAGGCCGCGGTCCCGGCCAGCGCAGGGGCGGGTAAATCGCCGAAGCCGGTCAGCTCCAGCACGGCGCCCGCGTAGTCGACGGACGCGTTCAGCACGCTGGTGTCGCCGGTCTGCTCTCGGTAGGCCACGGTTTCCGGGGCGATGCCCAGCGCGTCCCGCCAGGTCTCGAAGTCGGCCAGGTTCCCGTGGAACCTCAGGCCCAACCGGTCCGGGAACACGGGCGACACGTCGACGTCCGGTGCGGGCAGGTGCCCGAAGTCCGCGGCGAGCAGACGCAACACCCGCAGCGGCACGGCCAGGCCGTCCAGGGTCAGTTCCTGGCTCATGCCGCGGCCCCCCGGCGTACCGGACGGCGGCGGGCGGGGCGGGTCAGGGGGACCACGTTGAACAGCTCCGGGTGGTCGTCGACCACCTGTGCGGCCAGCCGGAGCAGGTCGTCCGGCGTGCTGCCGTAGTCGGGGTCGGTCAGGATGTCGCGGGCCGCGTCCAGACGGGCCGCACGCTCCTCTTCCGACTCGCCGTCGACTCCGAGCCACAGCTCAACCGGGGTGCCGAGGGCGAGTTCGAGGAAGTCCTGAGGGTTGTCGGCCCGGTGGCCGGACACGAAAGAGCGCATGAGAGCTCCCAGCTCGAAGGGAAGGAAGAGGCCGGAGACCGCGGCGAAGTCGAGGGCGGTCGGTCCGGCGTAGGCGGCCAGCACCGCGAGCGCGGCGGGCCACAGCGCCCCGGACGGGAGTCGAACCCGGCCTGCGACCATCGGGGCGGTTGGTTCAGCGGCCGGTCAGACCGTACGGGTGCGGACCACGCGGACGCGGCGGCAGCGGGTCCTTCGTCTTCTCGTGCTCCGAGCCGGCCATCAACGGCCGCCCCGGATACGGGCGTTGTCCTCGCTGCGCTTGTTCGCGTCGCTGGTCTTCCGGGACAGTTCGTCCCGTTCCGCGTCTGTCAGACTGGTGACCACAGGTTCCTCCACATCAGGTGCCTGTACGCGGTCCCCGGGTCGCACCCCGGGGACCGCTCTTGTGTGGTGGGGCCGTAGAACTCCGGCTCCTCTCAACCCCGCCCGTACAGGACCGCTCCGCAGAGCGCCCGGACGGGCAGGGCGAGCAACCGGCGCGGCGCTAGCCGCGAATCGGAGAAGGGCGACCGGTCGCCCGTCGCACTTCGAGGTACTCACGGACCCGGGATGGAACGGCGCCGCCGTGCCGGTCAATCACGGTGCGCCCATCGCTTTCGTCGGCTCACTGCCACTCCTTCGGACCGCTGAACAGGGGAAACACACTGCAAAGGGGACCTTGTCCCCACTCGCCGGCCGTTGCTCGCGGTCACCGGGCCACCTCGCCAGTCGGGCCGAAGCCCTGTCCTCTGGCCTTTGGCGGGATTGCAGCGTCCCCGCCCTTTGCACGTGCGGCATGAGCCGCTTTCGCCGAGTTGTTTCTCCGCTTGCAGTACCTGTTTTACAGGTACTGCATGGTCCTCCGTCAAGTCTGTCGACGGAACCTTTTGATTTCGCGCCGGGAGTTCTTGGCGCACACTCAGAATCGCCCCAGCTCAGGGGAGTTGTTTACCCCTCGTGTGGACAGCTTCGGGAGTTCTGGCTACGGTCAAGACGTCCCTAGACGTCCCAACGGGGGTTCAGATGTCCAACGAACGATTGCGCTCAGCGCTGTTAGCTCGGGGCATGACGGTTCAGGGGCTGGCCGAAGTGATCGAGGTCAACCCGAAGACCGTGGAACGCTGGATCACGCAGGGCAAAGTGCCGTACCGGCGTCACCAGTACGCGACGGCCGCCGTGCTCCAGGTCGACGTCACGTCACTGTGGGTCGACGACCGCACGATCGACAGCGCAACTGATCTGTCCAAAGCCGAGATTGACACGGTCTATCCCCACCGGCACGCCGTGCCGTCCGGGCTGTGGCGCGAGATCTACGGCAGGGCACACAAGACCCTTGACGTGCTCGTTTACTCCGGTCTGTTCCTGTCGGAAGACCCGCTGTTCCATGACCTTCTCAAGGCGAAGGTAGCGGTCGGTGTTCGCGTGCGGATCCTGCTCGGAGACCCTGGTAGTGCGGCAGTCCGGCAGCGCGGGATAGACGAAGGTCACCGGATCATGGACGGCAAGATTCGCAACGCCATGGTGCTCTACCGTCCGCTCATGCGGAGCCACCCTGGCATCGGGTTCCGGTTGCATGACTCGACTCTCTACAACTCGATCTACCGGGCTGATGACGAGATGCTCGTCAACCCCCACGTCTACGGCATCGGGGCCTACATGGCCCCCGTGCTACACCTGCGCCGCCTGGCCGACGGTGGGCTGTTCGACACGTACGCGAATAGCATCGAACACACCTGGGAGAACGCGCGTCAGATCACCGACGCGGACTTTGCGAGCAATATGGGAGCCTGACCATGGGGCGGATCGACTACCTTCACGAACCCGACGCGCCGCCGGCCAACTCGGTTGTGCCGTCCGTCGTCGCGTTCGTGCAGAACGACGCGGGGGAGGTGCTGATGATCCGGCGTTCCGACAACGGTCGTTGGGCACTGCCCGGCGGTGGTCACGACGTGGGGGAGTCCATCAGCGACACTGTCGCGCGGGAGGTCTGGGAAGAGACGGGGATCAAGGCCGAAGTCGTCGACATCTCCGGGATCTACACCGACCCCGGCCACGTGATGCAGTACGACGACGGTGAAGTGCGGCAGCAGTTCAGCATCTGTTTCCGGGCTCGGCCGGTCGCCGGTGAAGTGCGTACGAGCAACGAGACGACAGAGGTCTGCTGGGTCACCCCGGCGGACCTGCCGCAACTCGACATCCACCCCACGATGCGGCTCCGGATTGAGCATGCAATGGACCGGGCGCGTATGGCTCCCTACATCGGCTGACGCTTGGCGGCGGCCACACGGTCCAGGATGCGGGACGTACAGGCGAGGATCTCGGGTTCCGCACGGCGGATGAACTTCCCGATCAGGCTGTCGGGGCCGTAGCGTCCGGTGATCTCGTTGATCCGGTCGATCGGGTTCGTCGGCGTGCCGTCGGGTGTGGTGTTCATGTCGCAGTAGCAGAGCGCGTCGTTCAGATGGTCGTGTTCGCGGGGGAACTCGCCTTCCAGTTCATCGCGCATGCCGCGCGCTTCCGCCTCCAGCCAGGCGCAGGAGTGATGCGCGACCAGGTTGGTGACGCGTGGATCGGCGTTGGCTACGTCGCGGAGATAGCGGGCCCCGTCCAGCGGGTGAAAGCCCGTCTTGGCCAGGTCCGGCGTGTAACCAATGTCGTGCAGCACTGCTGCCGCCTCCAACAGGTCCGCATCCTGGCCTAGGACGAGCGCGATTGTTCGTGCCCTCTCGGCGACGCCGAGGCAGTGCTTCCACCGGCGCGGCAACGGCTCAGCCAGCAGGGATTCGGCCAGAGGATAGGCCCACTCCGTCAACGTCGACAAGCTAGGAACGCTCCTCTCGCGTTGGCACGGCACGGACCGTTCGTACCTTGCCTTGCCCTCCGCCTCCCAGCAGGCCGACGGTCTCCAACTTCTCCAGCGCCTTGGTCACGGTGGGACGGGACACCCCGAACCGCTCGGCCAACGCGGAAGCGCTTGGGAATGCTTCACCTACTTCGAGCCCATCAACCGTGATGATGTCCGCGATCCGCTGATCGAGCGGACGCCGGTCCGTGCGACTCCCAGCACGGATGACGCGCCACCGCTCACCTGGCACGGGTTCGGCCACGCCTTCGTCACGCAGCACGCCGAAGGCACGCAGGGCGACCCCACGTGAGACCTTGTGGTCGCGCATGACCTCGGCTAGCGACGGTAGCTCCGTCATGTCCGGGTCGTCCTCGGCCTGCCTCTTCATCAGGCCGGCGATTTTCAGGAAGGTTCCCCGAGGGTTGGCCTGCTGCGACACTCGCTACCTCTCTGTCCGCCTGCTGTCACTCTTAAGGCTCCCACGGCTCAGATGCGTTGCAGAGGCGTCAGTACGGACGTTCAGAGCCATACGTCCGTCGTGAATGGTGATCAGCACCCTCCTGCTCACCGGTAGCAGATGTGTTACACAAGCATCAACTGCTGAGCGCTGTCATTCTTCACTGCACTCCTTCTGCGTTCCAAGAGATCGTCCATGGCTTGCAGGAAAACCTCATTTTCTAGACGATCAAGCCGCAGAGACTCAGGAATTGGCAACGCTCCCGTCAGGCGCACAAAATATGGATAGATCAGGCGCGCTCGAACTGCTACGGGATAGAGCGAGATTGATTCTTTCGATGTGTCGTCATCTAGGCGGCGAACGACGGAAGTGACTTGAGAAGCTCCCAAAATCGACCCTGTTCGAAGATTTCTTAGTTCGTCGAGGCAGACCGACAAAGCTTCTTTTGGATCAGGTGTTTGTGAAATTGGATCCAGGGATTCACAGACTAGAGCAAAATGAGCCGACCGTGAGTTACTGACACTAGCTCGACTCGTGACTAGCGAGTGGTCGGGAATCTTGTATTCTAGGCCGTCATAGGTTTCCGCCACGCTCCATAGGACAAGTCGTTCGGGTGAGGTGTCCTTTTTAGAGGCAGAACTCTTCATCGGCGAGAAAATCACCTCCGGATTGCCGGTCTCTCGCAGCAGGGCGGCGATAGAGGGGCGGATGCTACTACCGATACCCCAAAGGAAAATTCCGCCGTTCCTTTTCCTCTCAAGCTCCTTCCGCTCGAAGATCGATTGGGTAGCCTCACCTGCTTCGGTCCCGAACTTTGTCCAGCAGAAGACGCTTGGTAGTGCAGCTTGGGGCATATGGTTGTCAGAAGGTGCCATGGCCGATACCCTAGCAACAGCGGCGACGCAAGTCACTACTTTCACTCATTAGAACGTAACACTTTTATTTCCGTTCGGTTGGGCCAAGGAGGGTGGTGTTGAAAGATGACCCTTTCACCGGAACAATTGCGACGCGAGCTGCGGGAAGCAGGAATCGCCAACGCTGCAATTGATGCCGCATGGCCTCAATGGTGGAGCGATGAAGCAGCGGAATCGACCTCGGCCACAGCCGAACTGACTTTCACCGTGGCGCGGAGGCTAGGTCTCTCGCCGCGAGCGCTTTTCGATGGTTCGCCACAATTCTTGTGGCGAGACGAGACCAAGTTCAAGAACTTGAAGTCGCGCTCCGATGACGAGGAAGCGGCGCTAGCGTCTTTTGGAACTGCGGTGGGGAGGAGCGCTCTCGTTGCGACGCGAGGGGAAGTTTTGCCGACTGGGCTATCAGCCATAGCGCTCAGAGAAGCGATCCTTGGGCAAAGTGACTGTGTGACACTGCTCGACATCTTGAGCTTCTGCTGGTCTTTTGGGATCCCGGTCCTGCAGTTGAAAGTATTTCCGTTGCAGCGTAAGCGTATGCACGCGATGACCGTACGGGTTGATGGGCGCTATGCTGTGCTTCTGGGTTTCGATACGAAATACTCCGCGCAGGCCGCCTACAACATCGCTCATGAAATTGGGCACATTATTCTCGGCCATCTAGACGAGAGTGGATCGCTCATGGAGATGAGCGATCCAATGCGTGTCGACGAATCGGACGAAGAAGAATCCGCCGCTGACCGCTTCGCCCTAGAGTTGCTAACCGGCATGGAAGATCCACAGATACTTCCCAACGTCTCATCATATAGCTCTACTCAGCTTGCCAATGCCGCGCGAAGAGCTTCCGAAAAGGAAAGAATCGATGCGGGAGTGATTGCCCTATGCCTTGGTCATGCTACTGGGCAATGGGATAAGTCGTTTGGGGCATTGAAGATAATCCAGCCCGGCGATCAAGATGTTGCCGGGTCGATCAATGACCTGGCGGCGGCACAGTTTGATTGGGACGCCTTGCCATACTCATCGCAGGAGTACCTCGGTCGCGTGATGGGGCGTGATAATGCAGCTTGATTTGGCCATGGATAATGACGTTCTAATCAAGTGTAGCTGCTATGCGCTACTCGACGAGGTGAGCCTCTCAGAGCGTCAGCCAACTCCAGGGGTAGGTGTTCTGGGCGCGGCACGATACGTCGTCACGAAGTACCTTGAGAGGCGAGGTAGGGTCCTCGATCGAGAGTCGGCCATTCAACGCTTCGAGGATTTCTTGGCGTCCGTGGTGGAGCTGGAACCCACCCCTGATGAACTGGATCTTGCGTCTCGCATTGAAGAGGCGGCAGTTCGAGCCGGCGTAGAGCTGGACAGTGGCGAGAGCCAGCTCTGTGCGATCGCTGTACTGCGTGGCCCCATGTTCTTGCTCACAGGCGATAAGCGTGCAATTGAAGGTGCCGAAAAAGTACAGGAAGTTGTCAATGAACTTTCGACTCTGCAGGGAAAGATTGTCTGCCTAGAGCAGGCCATAGCGGGAGTCTCTGCGAGAATAGGCATGGATGAGGTGCGGGCGAGGATTTGTGCCGAACCCAACGTAGATAAGGCTCTGTCAATCTGCTTCCAATGCAGTAGCGCGAGCCCTCGCATAGAATCCTTTATGGAAGGGCTCGCGAGCTACGTGCAACACCTGCGGGAGCGTGCCTCTACTCTGCTATATGCAGAGGATCAAATTTGAGCTAGTTGCGGAGCAGGACTGCGTGGGGGGCCACAATTGTGGCAGTCAATCCGATACGGACCTCCTTAGCTTCTGCTCCGCCGATATTGGAGAGTTCTAGGCAGGCCTTGTCAACTCGCCCTTGAACGTAGTCTCTTCCGTTCCTTCCGCGGCTCCTGCCAACGGCGACCTGAGTATCAGCAAGATTCAGTGTTTCGTCGACTTGTTCCAAGCTTTCTATGCAAAGGGCGTACCTGGATCCGAGCACATCGATCCCGCTTGGGACTGGTTTCCAGACCCGCCCGTCCTCGGAATATTCTTCCGCTCGGACGGGTTCCGCGAAATGTTTGGACTGCATGGGCTGCATGCAGAGCACAATAGGACTTGGCGCGGCCTTGGCGAACGGCTGAACCATAGTAATTGGGTGGCACGTGTTTCCACCGTACCCCCACATGGCGAAGCCTTCTTCCTGAATCTCGCGTCTTTTTCGCTCAATGATATCTGTCAGACTCTCTTGGGCGTGCGTTCCCACTTTCATGTAGAGGATCGAACTCCCCTGCTCGAAAAGCGTCACTTGTCCCTGTCCCCCTCGACGATCTCGAACTCGTATTCGCTCTCATTGGCTCGGCCGTAATCGAGCCTCTTTTTCTCCCGAACGTACCTGACTCTGAGTTCCGCATCTCGGCCGTAGAAGTTGTCGAGTCGTTCGCCGTCGACTATCGATGTACTTTCCGGTCCGACCGGATTTCCGGGGCGTGACTTGATCATCAAGTTGCAGGACCGCAAATCGGGAGCGTCATCGAGATGATAAGTATGGAGGCGTGGCATCATGCGACTGACAAAGAATCCGCGCTGGGATGCGAATGACTGGACTTGATACAAAACCTCGGCTGGCCAATCCAGTTCTTCGTCATCGGCAATAACGATCATCCCCTCACCGCGATAGCGGACCGCCTCAATACCACGCTGGACGAACACGTTCACGCTGGATCCGTTATTGCTTGCTCCCCAAGGAGGATTCGTGTAGAAGCACTCGAAGTCCTTCATTGGTGGCATTGCCTCTATGCAGTTATAGAGAACCGCCTGCAAGTTTTCGAGTCTTTCGCGGTCTGCGAACCTATTGATGGCTCCGACGATTCTTTCGTCGAAGTCGAAAACCGTGATCATACTGGGGCCATAATCAACGATATTTCGGGCATGCAGGTACGCTACGCAAACGCTGATCGAGTCGCCATCGCCGATAAATGCGAGGCGCTTTCCGTTTGCCCAGTTGGCCACGAACTCGCTCTGCATGACCATATCGCCGGTCTTCATGTAGATCTGATCGAATTCACGTATTGGGCGCGGTCGGTTCTGTACGACATCAGACACCGCGTTAATTGCAGCCTTGAGGTCAATATCTGCAGCCATACGTGCCCCCCCTGAGCGACGTCACGCTACGCTGATATGTGTAGTTCGGATCTGGCGGGAGTCTACGCTCCTAGGTGGCTTTCTGTGCCCCCTTTGAGGCGTATTGTTGCTGCTCCGTCGGCAGTGCCTGGCTCCGGAGGACGCACCGCTGAGGTGCCAAGCGATCCGGCCGGCGTCAACGGGGCAGAGTCGTTCGGCCGGCAAGCGGTGGCGTGGGCCGCACCAAGCCATGTAAGCGCCGGGCTGGGGCGACGGTCTCATTCGCGGTCTCAGTGCGTACTGGATCCGGTTTGGTCTGTCGCCATCCGCTACGGTCCGGAAGATGTCCTGAGCAGGCGTGACGCTCGATTCCCAGACACCTATGGACACCCCCAGACCAAGATCCGACAACTTGTAATGCGTAGGTCGTCGGTTCGAATCCGACAGGGGGCTCCGA
This sequence comes from Streptomyces sp. NPDC054813, assembly GCF_053611365.1. NCBI lineage: Bacteria > Bacillati > Actinomycetota > Actinomycetes > Kitasatosporales > Streptomycetaceae > Streptomyces > Streptomyces sp. NPDC054813. Next base: position 181,501 of record NZ_JBSHAF010000017.1, read on the forward strand.
CCAGAGCCGAGGGGGGCCGCCCCGGGGGGGGGGGGGGGGGGGCGGGGGGCGGGGGTGGGGGTGGGCGGGGTGGACGTGGTGGGGGGGTGTGTTGGGCTGGAGCGGGGGGT
>NZ_JBSHAF010000017.1:181620-220802 GCF_053611365.1 Streptomyces sp. NPDC054813
CACCCCTATGTCGCGTGGCGTGTCTCGTCCCGCGCCCCGCGCCGCGCCCCCCCGCCCCCCCCCCCCCGCCGAGTCGTGGGGGCGGGCGGGGGGCCGTCGGCGGTCGGTGCGGGGTCAGCCGGTGACCGTCTTCGTCGGCTTGCTGGTCGCCGTGCCGTCCTGGTGGCCCGTGCGGTGGGCCGTGACCTTCACGGTGATCTTCTTGCCCTTCTGGGCGGCCTTCAGGGTCAGCGTGGACTTGGTGGCACCGCTGATCGCCTTGCCGTTCGCATACCACTGGTACGTGTACGAGGTCGCCGTCGGGCTCCAGGTGCCGTGCGCCGCCGTCAGCTTCTTCCCGACCTTCGCCGTGCCGCCGACCGTCGGCGCCTTGGTCGCCTTGGGCGCGACCCCCTTCGCGACCGTCACCGCGGCCGAGGTCGCCGACCCGCTCAGCCAGCCGCTCTTCACGGCCGTCACGGTCACCGTGAGCTTCTTGCCGAGCAGGGCCGCCGGGACGGTGTACGACGCGGCGGTCGCCCCGGAGATCGCCTTGCCGTCGGCCTTCCACTGGTACGTGTAGGAGGTCGGGGTCGCCGACCAACTGCCGTTGGCCGCCGTGACCTTGGCGGCGACCTTGGCCGTGCCGGTGATCTTCGGTGCGGCCGTGCTCGCCAGCTTGGGCTGGGTCACCGTGAAGGAGCCGCTCGGGTACTCGCAGCACGTGGTGAACACGCTGACGTTCCAGGTGCCGGCGGCCACGCCCGTCAGGTCCAGGGTGGCGGTCACCGAGCGGTTGTCGGCGGCGACCGAGTCGGCCTTCGCGGAGACGGTCCTGCCGGACGGGCTCAGCCGTACCTCGGTGTTCGGGCCGAGCGCGGTGCCGGTGACCGTCACCTTGACCTTCGTACCGCTCACGCCGGTGGCCGGGCTGATCCCGGTGACGCTCACCTTGTCGGTGCCGCACAGGGTGGACTGGCAGGCCAGCCGGGCGCTGTAGGCGGTGCCGGACGCCGTCTCGGGGAGGCCGAGCAGGAACACGGTCGGGGTGAGTGCCGTGGACGAGCCGAGCGTGTCGCAGTCGTAGCCGTCGCCGTCCGTACCGATGTAGTGGACGCAACCGTTGCGCCAGGACGTCGGGTTGTACAGCGCCGGTACGGCCGTGGCGGTCGCGCCGGTGGTGTCCTTGATGTCGGCGGAGAAGCTGTCGAGACCGGCGGTCGGCAGCACCGCGCAGACGGCGCTGTGCGTCTCGTCGAGGGTGCCGGTGACCGGGCCGTAGCCGTACGCCACCGACGGGACCCTGGTGCACTCGGGCGCGGGGCCGTCGGCGGTCGCGATGCGCAGGGCGTCCAGGTGGTACACGGGGGAGGCCTGCTGGCCGGCGGGGGTCTGGACGAGGACCTGGTGGGTGGTGGAGCCGGTGACCGCGCAGGCGCTGTTGCGGTAGGAACACTCGACCTTGCCGTCACCGCCGATCACCGTGAGGTTCGCCGCGCCCAGCGCGTCCCGCACGTTGACGTGGACGACGTCGGTGGCGGCGGGGGTGGTGACCTGGACGCAGTCGACGGTGCCGGCGGCGCCGTAACCGCGCTTAACGGAGGGGCCGCCGACCTTGGCCGCCGCGGTCTTCGTGCAACCCGCCGAGGTCGCGGAGGCGGTGACGTCCCGGCGGGTCAGGGTGTAGGCGGCGGCCTTGTCCTGGCCGGTGACCAGCACGGTGTGGGCCTTGCCCGGGGTGAGCGGGCAGACGGTCCAGCCGTTGGTGGTGGCGTAGCGCTCACAGACCTTCTTGCCGGTGGAGTCCAGTACCGAGAACTTCGCGGGTACGTCCCCGGAGCCGGCGGTCAGCTGGAGCAGCTCGGTGCCGGTGTGGGCGCCCGCCGGGATGCTCAGGCACTGCGAGAAGACACCGCCACCGGTGGTGAACGTGGCCTTCGCGCCGTCGGCCGCGAAGCTGCCCGCGGGCAGCACGGGGCAGCCCTCGGGGGCGTCGGTGCGGTGCAGGGCGACCCCGTAGGAGCCGGTCGCGCCCTCGGCCTGGTACTCGCTGTGCAGCAGCACGCGGTAGGGCGCGGTGCCGGTGAGCGCGCAATCGCCGTCCGCGAGAGCCTGCGCGTCGCACTGGGCGGTGCCGCCGGCGTCGACGACCTCCACGTCGGCGTCGACGCCGGCGGAGACGAGCGGGGTGAGGGCGGCGATCCGGGCGTTCTGCGGGGCGGGCAGGACCAGGCAGTCGTACTGGCCGGGCGTGTTCAGCTCGCCCTGGTGCAGGCCGTACCCGGTGGTCACGCACCCGGCGTCGGAGGCGCGGTCGAGGACGATCACGCCCTGGCGGGCGGTGCCCTCGGGGATCGCGGTGTAGGTGCCGGCCGCGGGCACCCGGCACGGGTCGGTGCCGGAGCTGCACACGGTCCTGCCGTCCGCGCCGTAGACCTGGACCGGGCCGGTGCCGCGGTCCTCGTTGACGTAGTGGACGGTGTAGAGACCGGCCTTGTCGGTGGTGAAGGTGTAGCAGCCGCCGACGGTGAGGTCCTGCGGGTCCAGGGCGCCATAGGGGTGGACCGGGGCGGTGGTGCAGCCCTGCGGGTCGTTCAGGCGGCGGGCGGCGACCGTGTACCCGGCCGGGAAACCGTTCTCCGAGTAGGTGACCTGGGAGATCACCCGGTAGGGGCCGCTGCCGGTCAGTACGCAGCCGTCCTCGCCGTCCTCCGGGAAGCGCGGGCAGATACGGGCTCCGGTCGCGTCGGTGAGCCATGCGGTGGTGCTGCCGTAGACCGAGGTGGCGGCGGTGAGGGCGATGCGCTCGCCGGGCTGCCCGGTGAAGGGCTGGCAGTCGACCTCGGCCGGGCTCACGCTGGTGCGGGTGGCGGGCGGCTGGTCCCAGCCGGTGCCGGCCGGATCGAAGCAGCCCGGGGTGGCCGAGCCGAGCGGGACGACGGTGAGCGTCGAGGCGGCAAGGTCCCAGCCGGTGTTGACGACCTTGAGGGTGTAGGTGCCGGCCGCCGGCAGGTCGCACCAGCCCTTGACGCTGTACGCGTTGTCGTAGCAGTCGAGTTGGGTGCCGTCGGCGGTGTACAGCTGCGGGTACAGGTCACTGCTGCCGGCGCCGAGGGAGACCAGGTGCAGGCCGGGCGCCTCGGCGGTGAGGGTGAAGCACGTACTGCCGTCCGCCGGCACCGACACCTTGGCCTCCGCGTCCCCGGGGTCGCCGAACGACGCGAGGGCCAGCGGTGCGCACACCGGGTCGTCGGCGCGGGCGGACCCGGCGGTGGTGAGGGTGAGCAGCGAGGTGAGCAGGGATACGACGAGTACCGTCACGGCGGTGAGCCGCCCGGGTCTCGCCGACGGGCCGAAACCGGTGTCGGGCACGGGGTGCGCCATCAATTCCCCCCTGGAATACGAATGTTGGGGCGATGGTCGCACACAGGTGTGACACAGCCTCAACGGGTTTCCAGGGGCGTCCGCGCCCGAGGTGCGGTGCGGTGCGTCAGTGCCGCCCCGCCACCCGGTCCGCGATGCGTGCCAGGCGGGACGACTCGGTGCTCGGGTGGAGTCGTTCGCGCTGGTCGGCGGTGCGGTAGGTGGCGTACATGCCCTGTACGCCGAGCCAGCGGAAGGGCTCCGGCTCCCACTTGCGGACCTTGTGGTTCACCCACGGCAGCTCCGTCAGGTCGGTGCGGCCGGCCTGGCCGGAGTCGAGCTGGACGAGGTCCCGCAGCGTCCGTCCCGCGAGGTTGGTGGTGGCGACACCGGAACCGACGTATCCGCCCGCCCAGCCGAGCCCCGTGGAGCGGTCGAGGGTGACGGTCGCGCACCAGTCGCGCGGGACTCCGAGCACCCCGGACCAGGCGTGCTCGATGCCCACCCCCGCGAGCGCAGGGAAGAACCGCACCAGGATCTCGCGGAGGGCCTCGATCGTCGCCTCCTGCGTCCGGCCGTCGTTGTCCGTCCGCGACCCGAAGCGGTACGGCACCCCGCGCCCGCCGAGCGCGATCCGCCCGTCGGCCGTGCGCTGGGCGTACATGTAGGCGTGCGCCATGTCGCCGAGGGTCTGCAGCCCCTGCCATCCCACCGCCCCCCACTGCTCCTCGGTCAGCGGCTCGGTGGCGATCATCGAGGAGTTCATCGGCAGCCAGGTGCGCTTCTGCCCCTTGAGGTTCGCGGTGAAGCCCTCGGTGCAGCGCAGGACGTAAGGGGCGCGGACCGTGCCGTAGGGCGTGACGGCGTGCCGCGGCCGGATCTCCGTCACGGGGGTGGACTCGTGGATCCGCACCCCCAGCGCCTCCACGGCCGCCACCAGCCCCTTCACCAGCTTCACCGGGTGCAGCCGGGCCCCGTGCGGGGTCCAGGTCGAGCCGACCGCGTCGGCGACGCGGATCCGCTCCCGGGTCTCCCCGGCGCCGTACAGCTCGCGGTCCTTCTCGCCGTACGACAGCTCGTGCTCGTGGAAGGCCCTGAGGCGGGCCAGCTGGGCCGGGGTGGTGGCCACTTCCAGCACCCCGCCCTTGTGCAGATCGGCGTCGATACCCTCGGCCGCGGCGACCGCCACCACCTCGTCGACGGTCTGGTTCATGGCCCGCTGCAGCCGTACGGCGGCCTCGTGGCCGTGCAGCGCGGCGTACCGGTCGCGGCCGGCGATGCCGTTGTAGAGCCAGCCGCCGTTGCGGCCGGAGGCGCCGTACCCGCAGAACTTCTGTTCCAGCACCGTGATCCGGAGGAAGGGGGCGGCCTTCTTCAGGTAGTACGCGGTCCACAGTCCCGTGTACCCGCCGCCCACGATCACCACGTCCGCGGTGGCGTCCCCGTCGAGCGGCTCCCGCACCGCCGGGAGACCGTCGTTCGCGTACCAGAAGGAGATGCCCCCGTTGACGACACTGCTTGCCGAGCTGCTCATGGGCGGACGTTAACCGTTGAGGGTGGCCAGTGTCTCCTTCGGATTCCATGCTTTTCCGCGGCCTCTGACCAGCGGATAGCAGGCGAGACCGATCAGTGTGGCGACGAAGTGGCCGAGGTCGGTGAAGGTGGGCGACTCGGTCAGCGGCAGACCGTAGACGAGCAGGACGACCGCGATGTACGGATACCGCCAGGGCGTCGCGAGCCGGTACGCGAGCACCGCGATCACCCCGGCCAGCGCGTAACTCACCCCGATGTCCAGGGTGTTGACCGCAGAGTGCGGGGCGATGCCGTCATGGATGCCCTTCAGCAGCGCACCCTCGCTGATCAGGGTGGCCAGCACGTGTGCGGCCACGCACACCAGCAGCCAGCGGGCCGTACCGAGCCAGCGTTCCGCGGGTGCGTGGAAGACGGTGTAGAGGAAGGCGTACGGCACCCAGTGGCCGCCATCGATCCACATCGCGCTGGCGACCAGCACCCGCACCGGGTTGTCCGACAGCTCGCGGATGTTGGTGGACCGCTGCCGCAGGAACTGCTGTTCGAACTCCGGTGACATGTGGTGCAGCGCGACGGTCGTCATGAAGAGAACCGCGAGCCAGACGTACGTGCCGGGGGCGCTGCGGACATACGCCCACGCCTTGCCGCCGAGACCCCGGAAAATTCGCATGAGGCGATTCATGCACGGGCGCAACGTCGTGTGGGTGATTGACATACCGGCGGGCTGATCGCGCAGCAGGCCCGCCGACCGCTCAGCCGACCGGTTCTGCCACCGGGGACTGCGTCCGGGCGTCCTGCTTCGGGGGCTTCGCCGTCACCAGCAGGGCCGCGGACAGGCCGGCCAGGAACATGATGCCGGACGCCCACCAGATGGCGGTCGTATAGCCGTGTACGACGGATTCCGGGACCACGGCGGCCCGCTGGGCGGGGCTGTGGAGGTGGGCGGCGAGGTAGGCCGCGCTGCTGCTGGTGGCGATCGTGTTGAGCAGGGCCGTACCGATGGACCCGCCGACCTGCTGAGAGGTGTTGACGGTGGCCGAGGTGACCCCGGAGTCCTGCGGGGCCACGCCCGCCGTCGCGGTGGCGAAGATCGGCATGAAGGTCAGGCCCATGCCGAGGCCGATCAGCACCAGGGCGGGCAGGATCTCGGTGGGGTAGGAGGGGCTGACCGTCATCCGGGTCAGGAGCAGCAGACCGCAGGTGGCCAGCAGCATCCCGGGGGCCATGAGCATGCGCGGCGCCACCCGGTACAGCAGGCGCGCGGATATCTGGGTGGCGCCGGTGATGATCGCCAGGGTCAGCGGGAGGAAGCCGAGGCCCGCCCGGACCGGGGAGTAGCCGAGGACGACCTGGAGGTAGTAGGTCAGGAAGAGGAACAGCCCGAACAGGGCGATGGTCGCGAGCGCCATCGTCAGGAAGCAGCCCGCGCGGTTGCGGTCCCTGACGATGCGCAGGGGCAGAAGGGGGCTCGGGGCACGGCTCTGCCACCGGAGGAACCCGGCGATCAGGACGACCCCGGCCGCGAACAGGCCGAGGACCAGCGGGTCGCTCCAGCCGCGCGGCTCGGCCTCGCTGAAGCCGTAGACGATCGCCACCAGTCCGCCGCAGCCCAGCAGTGCGCCGGGTACGTCGAGCCGGGCGCCGGTGTGGCCCGGGCGGTCGCGCAGCAGCGCGGAGGCGCCGAAGACGGCGAGGACGGCGATGGGCACGTTGACGTACAGGCACCAGCGCCAGTTCAGGTACTCGGTGAGCAGCCCGCCGACGATGAACCCGATGGCCGAGCCGCTGCCCGCGAGGGCGCCGTAGATGCCGAAGGCCTTGCCGCGTTCCCGGGGGTCGGTGAAGGTCGTCGTCACCAGGCTCAGCGCGGAGGGCGCGAGGACGGCGGCGAAGACGCCCTGGAGGGCGCGGGCGCCGAAGAGCATGCCCGGGGTCTGCGCGGCGCCGCCGAACGCGGAGGCGACGGCGAAGCCGGCCAGCCCGACGACGAAGGTCCGCTTGCGGCCGACCAGGTCGGCGATCCGGCCGCCGAGCAGGAGCAGTCCGCCGAAGGCGAGTGTGTAGGCGGTGATCACCCACTGGCGGTTGCCGTCGGACATGCCGAGAGCACGCTGTGCGGAGGGGAGCGCGATGTTCACGATCGTCGCGTCCAGGACGACCATCAGCTGGGCGAGCGCGATGATCACCAGGCCCCACCAGCGGTGGGTGTCGGCCGCGTCCCTGCTGGGATTCGTGCCGGGCGTTTCACCCGTTCGGGCGCTGCTCATTCGGAAAGAAGACCATGAATCGGTATGTGTCGCATCCTGGGGTGTGTTGTTCCTGGGACGCAGGTACGGTAGCCGGGTACTGGTCCGCCTTCCGTTGTCAGTGGTGCCCGGCAAGATGGGGGCATGGCGAGGACAGCGGCCGGTGGGTCCGGCGGTGGCAAGGTGAAGGGCGCGCGGCGGCCGAAGGTACGGCTGCCCGAGCTGGAACCCTGGGGCGGCGGCGAGCTGGAGCCGGACGGGGACTACGACGGGCTGCAGTTCCGGGAGGCGGACTTCGTCGGGCAGGACGGCGCGGGCGCCCGGTTCATGGACTGCGCGCTGACGGGCTGCGCCTTCGACGGGACGGGGCTGCGCCACGCCCGGCTGCTGGACACGGTCCTCACGGGGCCGAGAGGCGTCGGCACCGACCTCGCCGACGCGACCCTGCGCGACGTCGAGCTGGTCGACGCCCGCCTGGGCGGCACCCAGCTGCACGGCTCCGTCCTGGAGCGCGTGGTGATCCGCGGCGGCAAGATCGACTACCTCAATCTGCGCAAGGCCAAGCTCAGAGACGTGGTCTTCGAGGGCTGCGTCCTGGTGGAACCGGACTTCGGCGACGCCGTCCTGGAGCGGGTGGAGTTCGTCGACTGCACCCTCAAGGAGGCCGACTTCACGGGGGTGACGATGAAGGACGTCGATCTGCGGGGCGCCGCGTCCCTGGAGATCGCCAGAGGGGTGGAGCGACTGGCCGGGGCGGTGATCAGCCTGTCCCAACTGCTGGATCTGGCCCCCGTGCTGGCGGTCCAGCTGGGGATCCGCGTGGAGGGATGAGCCCGGCCGGCCGCGGTGCTCAGTCCTGGGGTGTGGCCGCGGCCGCCTTCCGCAGGCCCAGGTGGTCGTCCGGGTCCTGTAGCCGGTCCTGCTGGGCGGCCAGCATGCGGCGGACCACCGGTTCCGGCATGCGGATCACCACCGGCCGGGGCAGGGTCAGCTCCCGCACGGCGGTGCCGGTACGGCCGGGGCGCACGCGGTCGCTCACCCTCGCCACCACCCGCAAGTCCAGCGTGAACTGCACCAGGACCGAAGCGGACTTGGGCTTGTGCAGCGGCATCGAACCCGACGCGTTCACCGCCGAGTCGGCCGCGCCGCCGCTGCCACCGGCGTTGCCCATCAACTGGTTGAGGCGGAACTCGTCGGCGTTGAGCAGTCCCGCGCCCACCAGCCCGCGGGCCGATCTGCCGTGGTCGGCGGAGCTCAGGCCGTCCGTCTGGGTGGGCCGGGGCGCGTCCAGGTGGCTCTGCCCCACCGTCTCGAAGGTCATTTTGTCGCCGACGCCCAGCACCCGCCCGTCCCGCAGCCGCGCGTGCAGGGACGCCCGCAGGTCCTGGCCCGCCGCTCCGGTGGCGTGCACCGGCGGCAGTTCCGCCCCGGCGGAGGTCAGCAGCGGCAGCGCCGCGATCAGCCACTCGGTGGAGACGGCCTCGTGCAGGGTGTACGCGGCGGCCTGGCCCTTGGACCGGAAGCGGTCGCCGCCGCCCGCCTCCCGGACCGCGGAGCCGACCAGCTCCCGTATCTGCGGGGCGCCTTGGAAGCCGTTCACCTGCGCCTCCATCGGCAGCCGCACACCCCCCGAGCGCCAGGTGCCGAGCGCGGCCGGGCGGTCGCCCCGCGGGCCGGGAGCGGGCGCCACCGGCTGGTGGCGCGGCGCGGTCAGCCGGCCGAGGGCGGCCAGGTCCTTCTCCAGGACGCGGTGGGTCAGCGCCTGGCGGCCCAGGGAGACCAGCGCCACCCGGCGGTCGCCGCGGTGCAGTTCGAGGGTCGCCTCGATCGGCACCCGCATCTTCGAGGACTTCGCGGTCTTCGCCTCCGCGACCGTCTTCATGCCGAGCTGGCCGCGGCCCGCCGTGCCGGAACGCCGCGAGCCGCCCGAGCCGACGCCGAGCCCCGCCGCACCGCCCATGCTCTTCAGCTGCCCGGCGCCGCCGTCCGGTTTGCCGGAGCCGGCGAAGATCCCCTCCACGCCGGTCGTCACGCCCTCGTCGTGGGAGGTGGCCTGCTGGGCGACGGCCGCGGTGATGTACTCCAGGTCCCGGCCGTCGTCCGCCGCACCGTCGTAGCCGCCGTCGCCCAGGCGGTTGACCCTGAACACCGCCCAGTAGGGGGTCTTGCGGCCGTCGAACAGCTCGACGGTGACCCCGCCGTCCATGGCGCCGGAGAGCAGCCCGGCGCTGCCGTCGCGGTCCAGGACGCGCAGCAGCCGCTGCACGTTGTCGTTGCGGTCGGCCAGCTGCCGCCGGGGCAGCAGGTCGTCGGCGAGGCTCTGCTGCCCGCTCTCCGCGAGGCGGGTACGGAGCCGGGCCAGCAGCGGCACGAAGTTCGGCAGGTTCTCGATCATGCCGAAGCCGAGGGGCAGCGCGCGGTCGAAGGACGGACCGGTGGGGCGCGGCGGCGCGGACGTGGAGGAGCCGGTGGTGGAGCCGGCGGTGGAGGACCCGGCCGTGTCCGTCGTCGTGCCCGTGACGCGGGTCTTCTCTCGCCGGGTCCCTTCCCGGGCCTCGCGCTCGGCGCCCGCGCGGGAACTCTCCGCCGGTCGCCGCTCCGGCCGGGTGGACGGCGGCGTCGTCATCTCTGCCGCTTCGGCGTCGAGCTTCAGCTGCCTGCGGATCGAGGCCGGCAGCTGCGCCTCCGTCAGCCACACCGCCGCCTCGGCCGGCAGAGTGCGGGCGGCCGTCGCCACGTAGGGGCCGCCGCCGGTCACCTTGACCTCGGCGACCATGGTGACGAGCAGGTCGCACTGGACCAGATGGAGCGGCGCCTTCTTCGGGGTGTGGGCGTTGCGCTCGACCGTGCCGGACAGCGCCGCGGACCGGGCGTCGCCCTCGCTGGTGGTGCGGCTCCCCGACAGGCCCTGGCCCAGGCGCCACTCCGGGCCGTTCTCCGAGCCGGTGGCGCCCACCTGCCAGGTGCTGGTGGTGCTCTGCCCCTCCTGGCCGGCGGCCTGGTGGCCGCCGAGCACGAAGGTCTCCGTGCCGGGACCCGCGCTCCGGTGCAGGAACTTCGGGTTGGCCAGGGTGAGCCGGGTGCCCACGGCCCCGTTCAGCGCGGCGAGCCGCCGCGGATAGCGCAGGTTCTTCACCACCCAGCCGGAGGACGCGGCCTGCCGCAGCGCCGCCGTGACGGCCTGCGGGCCGAACCGCTCCTCGATCGCCAGTCGTGGCGCCAGCCCCTCGGCCTGCAGCGCGGGATCCTCGCGGACGCCCTTGTTGCGGGCGGCGGCCCGGGACAGCAGCTGGAAGGCGAGGTCCCGGACGGCCTGTCCGTCGCCGACCGTCTCCACCAGCTGCCAGTCCCGCAGCGCCTGCCCCGTGGACGGCCGGGGCACGAGCGTGGCCAGGTCGCCGATGCCCTCGGCGGTGACGGCATGGTCGGGCCGCGGGGTCTGCGCCCGCCGCCGGTCGCGTACCGTGTCCTGCCGCTGCCTGCCCTCCTCGTCCAGGGTGAACTCCGTCGGGGTGACCAGCCGTACGTCCTGCTCGTCCATATGCAGTCCGGCCAGCCGTTTCGACTCGGGCGCGTCCTGGCCCGGGGAGCCGGGGGTGAGGGCGCGGCCCAGCTTGCGCTGCCGGGAGGTCATGGTGACGTCGACGTCGAGGCGCAGGGCCGCCCCGAAGGTGCCGGCCTTCTCGGAGCCGTTGGTGAGGACGTCCGTGCGGGTGGTGGGGCCGGCCTGGTTGCGGCGGGTGCCGGCGCGGTGCCTCTCGTAGCGGGCCGAGCCGGTCAGCATGCCGGGGACGATCCTGGCCTGCCCGAGCACCAGACCGCCGATCGAGCGTGAACTGCTGCGTCCGCTCTGGGCGTTGCCGGTGACACCGGAGTGGCTGCGCACCAGCCAGTTGTCGGTGTCGCCGAGGTAGCCGGTCTCGCGGAGCTGCCCTGTGACGCGGAGCTGCACGTCGTGCGCGTGCAGCGTGGTCTTGCGGCGCAGCCGGACCCGGATGCCGGTCGTGGTCAGCTGGTCCTTGTTGACCCGCAGGTTGGTCTCGGACAGGGCGGCCATCAGCTCGCGGTGGTTGCGCCGCTGGAGAGCGGCCTCCTCCTTGCCGGGCGTCGAAGCCGCCGCGTCCGTACCGAAGGCGGGCAGGTAGCCGGCCAGCCGGGGGTCGGTCGCGAACAGCTCCTGCACGGCCCGGACCATGGGGCCGGTGTCGAGCTGGCTGAGGGCGACGCTGGAGCCCATGGCGCCGAAGGGGAGGTGCCGCTCGACGTCGACCTCGTTGCCGTTCTCGTCGGTCCGCCTGGGCTTCTCGATGAACTCCTTGGCCTCGGTGCCGGGCGGCAGCGGCAATCCGAGCGACTGGGCCTCGTCGGCCCGCAGACTCATCCACACCCGCATCGAGTGCCGGGCGACCCGGGTGCCGGGGCGCAGGATGTTCTCGGCCGAGCGCGGCCCGGTGCCCTCCGCGGTGAACTGGACGGTCGCGAGGTAGAGCACCTTGTCGCCGCGCACCTCCGCGCCCTGGCGGCTCGACACGGTCTGTTCGGCCACCGTGAACCGCGCCTTGCGGGCCGCCGCGACCGGCATGGCCGTGGCCCGCACGACGGCGGCGTTGCCGGCCGCTCCGACGCCGATGGCCGGGCCCAGGCCGCCGGTGACGGCACGCCCCTTGCCCGCGCTCTCGGTGACCGTGTGCTGGGTCTGCTGATGGGTGCGCAGCTGGGTCCCGCCGGTGCCCCAGGCGGGCGACATGCCGGTGATCTCGGCGCGCATGCGGTAGCTGCCGACGCTGCTGCCGTCCTTGGACGCCAGGTCCTCGCCGGTGACGCCGTCGCGCAGCAGCCGGGGCAGGTCCTCCAGGACGGTCGCTGTTGAGGTCGCCTCGTAGAGCCGGGCGCGGCCGGGTGCGCCGGGTGCGGTGAGCGAGGGGTGCAGGACGGCGGCGACCGCGTCGAACAGCCCGCCGCCGCCCTGGTGCGGGGCCGCGCCGTCGGTCACCGCGACCGGGGCCATGGAGTCGGCGAGCGAGACGCGCCGGGCGGTGTCCGCCTGGAGGGGCTGCGGAGCGGCGGGCGCCGGGGTGCCGGCCGGGACGAGGTGTTCGGTGGGCACGCGCTGGGTGAGGGTGCCCGAGCCGTGGAAGGTCTGCGCGTGCTGTGCCGCGTGCTGGGCGCCCTGCTTCTTGATCCGTACGCCGTACCGCACCTTGCGTGGTGCCTCCACCGAGCCCTTCTCGCTGCGCAGCACCCGCGGTTCGGCCACGTTGCGCTGGCTGCGGGACTCCCGCGAGGACTGCCAGGGCTGCGCGTTCGCCAGGCCGGCGCCGCCCAGCCACAGCCCCGGTACGACGGGCGCGAGCCCGAAGGCCATGCCGCCCAGGCCCTTGCTCGACCCGCCGCTCGCGGTGGTCGCGACGGTGGCGGCGGTGTTGTGCTGGACGTCGACCTTGGTGTCCTTGCCCTCGGCCTCGTCCACCGCGGCGAGCGGCGCTCCGTCCGGGTCCGGCACGGTGTTCGCGAGCAGGTCCTTGGGGTGGAAGACCGGTGGCCGGTCGTCGGGGGCACGGGAGACGGTGACGGTGACGTCGAACCACTCCTTGCCGTTCCTGCCCTGGACGGCGAAGGCGCGGCCCTGTCCGTAGAACGACTCGGGGCGTCCGGCGAGCTCGGCGCCGATGTCGGCGACCGTGCCGTCGCCGTGCCCGACCACGGCGGCCACCGCGTTCCGTACGAACTCGTGCCCGGTCAGCCCGTACGCCGTGGACAGCCCGGCGGCCTGGAAGTCCATCAGGTACGGCGGCAGCACCAGCCCCGGCTCGGTGCGCTCTTCCTCGATGGGGGCCACGGGCGCCACCGGCCGGCTGCGGACCGCCGACGGCCGGGAGACGCCTTTCCCCTTCGCGTCCCGCAGCGCCTTCGTCGTGGCCGCGTTCCCCGCGGCCCCCCGGAGGGCCAGCAGCGCGTGTTCCGTGGGCCCGATGGACGTGCTGGGCCCGGCAGGCGTGGTGGTGCCGATGGGCACGGTGGAGCCGATGGGCTTGGCGGTGACCGGTGCCCGGGAGCCCTCGGGAGAGGCGTCTTTTCCGCTGTCGCCTGCCTGTCGCTGCGTCCGCACGGAGTCAACGTAAAGGCGGCCGGGTCAGGCGGGACGCCTTCCGCCGACTCCGGCCCCACTTGTCACTCCCGCCTCGGTGGGCAGTCAACTTCCGTACATCCGGAGGTCGTTCAACCGCCTGGGAAGGCGCCCGGAACGGCGTCCGGGAAGCGTTCGGGAAGCGTCTGGGAAGGCTACGACACCCTCGGGAAACGGGCCTGGAGCGTCCAGATCGCCGGGTTGTCGGCCAGGCCCTCGTGCATGTCGGTCAGGTCGGCGAGGAGGTCGTGCAGAAAGTCGCGGGCCTCGCGGCGCAGTTCGGAGTGGGAGAAGGTGAGCGGAGGCTCCTCGGCCGGCATCCAGTCCGCCTCGACGTCCACCCAGCCGAAGCGGCGCTCGAAGAGCATGCGGTCGGTGGACTCGGTGAAGTCGAGTTCCGCGTGCTGGGGGCGGGCGGCCCGGGACCCCGCCGGGTCGCGGTCGATCCGCTCCACGATGTCGCACAGCGCCCACGCGAAGTCGAGCACCGGCACCCATCCCCAGGCTGTGGACAGCTCCCGGTCCGCCTTGGTGTCCGCGAGGTAGACGTCACCGCAGAACAGGTCGTGGCGCAGCGCGTGGACGTCCACCCGCCGATAGTCGGTCTGGGGCGGGTCCGGGAACCGGTTGGAGAGGGCGTAGCCGATGTCGAGCACGTCGTCGATGGTGTCATGGCGTCCTACGATCACGTGCGTGCCCCGATCCGTGCCCGTTCTCCCCTCCGTCCTGCTCTGCCTCGTGCTGGCCGCGTGCGACGGCGGGGTGCACGGCACCCCGGGCGGCGCGGGCGTCCACGACCCGTACTTCCCGAAGGCGGGCAACGGCGGCTACGACGTGAGCCACTACGCCCTGGACATCGGCTACGACCCCGGCACCCGCCGCCTCACCGGCACCGCCGTGATCACCGCCCGGGCCACCCGGGACCTGTCCGCCTTCGACCTCGACCTCCGAGGACTGCACGTCGACGAGGTCACCGTCGAGGGCAGGGAGGCCCGCTGGAACCGGGCCGGCCAGGAGCTGACCGTCCGCCCGCACGACGACCTGGACAAGGGCGAGACCTTCTCCACGACCGTGCGCTACTCGGGCCGCCCGGAGACGATCACCGACCCCGACGGCTCGAAGGAGGGCTGGCTGCGCACCGCGGACGGCGCGCTCGGCCTCGGCGAGCCGGTCGGCGCCATGGCCTGGTTCCCCGGCAACCACCACCCCTCCGACAAGGCGTCGTACGACATCAAGGTCACCGTCCCGAAGGGCCTCCAGGCCGTCTCCAACGGGGAGTTGAAGAGCGAGACGACCAAGAACGGCCGTACGACCTTCGTCTGGCACACCGCCGAGCCGATGGCGAGCTACGTCGCCACGGTCGCCGTCGGCCACTACACGGTGACCCGCTCCACCCTCTCCGACGGCCTGCCGGTGTACACGGCCGTCGACCCGACGCAGGTGAAGGCGAGCCGGGCGGTGTTGGCGAAGCTCCCCGAGATCATCGAGTGGGAGGCGTACAACTTCGGCCCCTACCCCTTCTCCTCCACGGGTGCGATCGTGGACCGCCCGGCGGATTCCGGGTACGCCCTGGAGACCCAGAACCGGCCGCTCTTCCCCGGCGCCCCGGACACCGGGACCCTCGTCCACGAACTCGCCCACCAGTGGTACGGCGACTCCGTCACCCCGAGGAGCTGGCGGGACATGTGGCTCAACGAGGGCTTCGCGACCTACGCCGAGTGGCTCTGGGCCGAGGACCACGGCGGCCCGAGCGCCCAGCAGACCTTCGACAAGGTCTACGCGGGCTCCAGGGGCAGCGGCCTGTGGGCGTTCCCGCCCGCCGAGCCGTCGAGCGCCGCGCACATCTCGGACCCGCCCGTGTACGACCGCGGCGCGATGGTCCTGCAGAAGATCCGCCAGACGGTCGGCGACGACACGTTCTACGACATCATCCAGGGCTGGGCCGCCACCCACCGCCACGGCAACGCGGACACGGCCGAGTTCACCGCGTACGTCGAGAAGAAGGCCCCCGGCAAGGACTTCTCCGCCATCTGGAAGAACTGGCTGTACGGCGACGGCAAGCCGTCCCGGCCATAGGCCCGGTCACCCCTCCGTCTCAGTCAGCTCCTTGCGCAGCACCGCACACGGCCGCCCGAGCTGACGATCCGGACGATGACTGATCACCTCGTACCCGAGGGCCGTCCAGAAGGCGAGCCCCTTCGGGTTGTTCTCCAGCACGGCGAGCCGTAGGGCGTCCCGCCCCGCCGCCCGGAACCTCTCCTCGACGCCCTCCGCGATCCGCCGCCCGTACCCCCGTGCCCGCGCCCCCGCGTCCACCATCAGCAGCCCGATCCACGGATCAGGATCGGCCGGATCAGGGTGCCGGGCCAGCGTGATCACCACCCCTACCAGCCGCCCCTCGGCTCGCGCCAGCAGCACCTCCACGTCCGGGTTCGCCAACTCGTCGGCCAGCGCACCGGCCACCTGCTCCGGCCGGATGTCGTCCGGATCCGGAAAGTCCCCACTGAGCGCCTGGAACTCCCGATCGGAGGCGTACAGGGCGGTCAACTCGGTGAGGAGTGGGCCGGGGATGTCGTGGTCGGGGGTGAGGGGGAGGGGGGCGAGGATCATGTCGGCAACCTATCCGGCCCTACTGGCCCGCAGGCTGGTAGCGGGGCAGGCCGTCCGTCGCGATGGTCCAGTCGCCGATGGTGACGTCCTCGCCGTAGACGAAGTCCTTGCGGGTCGCGTAGCGGGGGCCGTCGGGGGTGGGGTGGATGTCGGTGAGGACGGCGCCGGTGCCGGTGCGGGGGTCGAAGACCGCGTAGACGGGGATGCCGATCAGGGGGTAGTCGCGATCCTTGCCGATCCAGTCGTTGTCGGGATTGGAGCGGGAGACGACCTCGACGGCGGCACAGATCGTCCGGGGATCGAAGGTGGCCTCGACCTCCATGTCCGCCTCGGCGATCACCATCACGTCGGGGCGACGCATGATGCCTTGAGCCTCGTCCTCGACGTCCGGCTTGCCCGTGTGGGCCACGAGCTCCTCGGGCATCACTGCCTCCAGGCGTTTGCGCAGGCGGGACCGCGTCAGTTCGTGGGGGCCGTTGGGCGAGATCAGGTCGTGGACGATGCCTTCTCGGGTGATCTCGAATTTTCCGGGGATGGTGTCGTCCGTGGACTGCACAAGGTCCCGCATGGCCCGGTACCTGTGGGAGCCCGTCTCGCCGGCGTTGCCGGTAGCGATGGTCATGGCGCTCGTTTTCGTGCTGGGTCGCCTAGCTGAGGTCGGTTCGGCAGTCGCGGCAGAGTCCGGGGGTGGGTGAGCGGAAACCGCGGTCGCAGTGCTCGCAGTTCTGGACCCGGGCCGGGACGGGCGGCGGCGGGGCCGGTGTCCGGAATGGGGGCGGTGGTGGCAGGCGGTCCGCCAGCCGGTGGGCGAGCAGCGCGGCGGGGCGGCGCAGCTCCTCGGAAGGCAGATCGGCGGTCAGGGCCCGCACTATGGCGGCTGTGCTGACATCGCGTTCCAGCCAGGCGGCGACCCCGGGGGCCAGATGCTCGGTGTCGGTGGCCGACAGCAGCAGCCGGGAGTCGTGGCGGCGCAGGCGTGCGAGCAGGTCCAGGGCCTGCTGGAGCAGCGCGGGGGAGGGGCAGGCCGGGCGCGGTACGGGTGGGAGGGCTTTGCGGGCGGGCTTCTGCGGTGCCTTCGGCCGTGCTGCGGCTTCCGGCTGATGGGCGCGACTGCTGTGGCCGGGCCGGTTGCAGGAGACCGTGCGGGTCACGATCCGGCCGTCGGGCAGGCGTACGCGTTCGCGGCGCAGGTACCCGACCGCCTCAAGCTCCCGCAGCGCGGCCGCGATACGGGTCCTGCCCTCCTTCAGGCGCTCCGCCAGCGTCTTGATGTCGACCCGGGCACCGGCCGGAAGCGACTGGATGTGCACGCCGATCCCGACCGCGAGCCCCGACAGATCGGGGTGCTGGGCGAGGTCGTTGCCGATCACCACGAAGTGCGAGGTGTGGCGGGTGTTCTCGTGAATGAGCCCGCCGCCTGACCCCCGGTTCGGGTGTTTCTTGGCGGCAACACGGGACTCGGCGCACGAGGGCGCGCTAGGGTTTTTCGTATCCATCGGGAAGGGTTTCGCTTCCTGGGTGGTTAGGCCCTCGCACTGGGATTGCCCGTCCCGGCGAGGGCCGAAGTTTTTCTGCGGTTGTTGCGCTGAGCGTAGGGCCTGAACCGGGCGGACGAGGTCCTGGGCGCGGGCGGGCAGGTCGCCGCGATGTGGGAGGACGTGAAGAAGGTCCGGTACCCGAAGAAGGTGCGGGAGCTTGCGAAGTTGGAGGGGCAGGCCGTTGAGATCGGGGTGTATGAGTGCAACAGCATCAACGGGCTGTTGGAGACGCCCGACCATGCGCGAGCCGTCATCTCGGCGGCCCAGCCGCCCTACTCACCGGACGACGTGGAGCGCATGGTGACCGCCCGTCTGGCTCGGCAGTCGGTCTTCGAACGAGACCCGGCTCCGTCCATCCACTTCGTGCTGGAAGAGGCGGCACTGCGCCGTCCCATCGGAGGCACAATGGTGTGGCGACGGCAGCTAGAACATCTGTTGGAGGTGGCTCGGCTGCACAACGTCATGCTTCAGGTGATGCCGTTGAACTCCGAGGTCCACTCCGGTCTCGACGGCACGATCGAGCTGCTGAAGTTCCCGGATGGTACGACGGTGGGACGCTCCGGCGGCGCTTTCAACGGCCGTCCGACATCGGACCCGAAACAGCTCCGCATCCTTGAGCTGCGGTATGGCGCCATCCGGGCGCAGGCTCTCTCACCAGGGGAGTCACTGGCCCTCATCGAGCAACTGCTGGGAGAAACATGATTCGCAAGGCACCCTCCGGGGACGCCTCCGAACTGGCGTGGTTCAAGAGCAGCTACAGCAGCGGCAATGACGGCGAGTCCTGCGTCGAAGTCGCCCTCGCCTGGTTCAAGAGCAGCTACAGCGACGGCACTGACGGCGAATCCTGCCTCGAAATAGCCCCCACCCCCACCACGATCCACATCCGCGACTCCAAGTACACGCACGCGCCCGCCACCCCCGGCGGCCCCCGACTCGCCCTCGCCCCCTCCGCCTGGGCGGCCTTCGTGTCGTACGCGTCGGCGCCCGTGAAGTGAGCGGAAGCCGGGAGCCCCCGGCCGCAACCACCCGGCCAGGGGCTCCCGCACAGCGCAGTGACCGTCAGACGTTGACGCCGAAGTCCTGGGCGATGCCGACCAGGCCGGACGCGTAGCCCTGACCGACCGCGCGGAACTTCCACTCCGCGCCGTTGCGGTACAGCTCGCCGAAGACCATCGCGGTCTCGGTGGCCGCGTCCTCGGAGAGGTCGTAGCGGGCGATCTCGGCGCCGCCGGCCTGGTTGACGATGCGGATGTAGGCGTTGCGGACCTGGCCGAAGTTCTGCGAGCGGGTCTCCGCGTCGTAGATCGAGACCGGGAAGACGATCTTGTCGATGTCGGCCGGGAGGGCCGCCAGGTTGACGTTGATCGCCTCGTCGTCGCCGGCGCCCTCACCCGTGCGGTTGTCGCCCGTGTGGACGATCGTGTTGTCCGGGGTCTGCTTGTTGTTGAAGAAGACGAAGTGGGCGTCGGAGTAGACCTTGCCCTGCGTGTTGACCGCGATCGCCGAGGCGTCGAGGTCGAAGTCCGTGCCGGTGGTGGTGCGGACGTCCCAGCCGAGGCCCACGGTGACGGCGGTCAGGCCTGGAGCCTCCTTGGTGAGCGAGACGTTGCCACCCTTGGACAGGCTTACAGCCATGGTCGGGAGTCCTTTCCCTCGTTTGCGTACGGCCGTGCGGCGTACGGGCTTGAAGCTACAGCTACCCGTATGAACGCCACGAGGGGTACCGAAGGTTCCAGCTCGCTTTACTTTCTTTGCCAAACGGGTGAAGGGCGATATTCGCGTGACGTGCGCCGGTCAGGCGCGCGACCATGGGGGCATGTCCGGTCCGTATGTCATCCGCGGCTCCGTCTCGCTCCCCGAGGCCGAGCTCAACTGGCGTTTCTCGCGGTCGTCCGGGCCGGGCGGCCAGCACGTCAACACCAGTGACTCGCAGGTGGAGCTGCGCTTCGACCTCGCGAACACCGCGGCGCTGCCGCCGGTGTGGAAGGAGCGGGCGCTGGCACGGCTGGCCGGGCGGCTCGTCGACGGCGTGGTCGTCGTACGGGCGTCCGAGCACCGCTCCCAGTGGCGCAACCGCGAGACCGCCGCCGTACGCCTCGCGGCCCTCCTCGCCGAGGCCACCGCGCCCCCGCCCAAGCCCCGCACCCCGACCCGCATCCCACGCGGCATCAACGAACGCCGGCTGCGGGAGAAGAAGCAGCGGTCGGACACCAAACGGGGCCGCACGGGCCGCGACTGGTCCTGACGGCCGTCTTCGGATCTTCCAGGTCTTCCCCGCGGCGAGATCACCGGGATTCCGAGATCACCGGGATTCTCGGTCGCGACCGGTCGGTCGTCGCCCGGCACGGCTCATGTCTTTCACGTTCGTTCGCGATCGCATCGCATGTATCGCGTCCCGGAACGGCCTTTCGGTCTGCGCCCGCGGAAAGCGTGTCCGAGGAAAGTGTGCCCGCGGAATTGAAAAACAGACCGTGCGGTTTCATCCCAGCTGTCGGTACCGGCCCCGGAAATACATCAGCGGTCCGCCTTCCGCGCTCGGGAGTTCGGCGGTGAGGACACGGCCGATCACCAGGGTGTGGTCTCCGGCGGTCACCCGCTGCTCGGTGCGGCACTCCATGGTCGCGAGGGCGCCGCCGACCAGCGGCGCACCGGTTGCCTCGCCGCGCACGTACGGGATGTCCTCGAAGAGCAGCCGGTCGCTGATGCGGCCCTTCATCGCGAAGCGGCCGGCGATGTGGCGCTGGCTCTCGGTGAGCACGGAGACCGCCCACCGTGGCTGTTCGTCGAGCAGGTCGTCCATCCGGGAGCCCTCACGCAGGCTGACCAGCACCAACGGCGGATCCAGCGACACCGACATGAACGCCGTGGCGGTCATGCCGACGTCCTCGCCCATCGGCGCCATCGGGTCGTCCGGGTCCAGCGACGGCTCCTGCGCGGTCACCAGGACCACGCCCGCCGCGAGCCGGGCCAGGGCCGCCTTGAACGCTTCGTTGCTCACCCCCACAGCATGCCCGGTGGCTTCTGTGGCGGTGGGGGAGGGAGTCTTCAGCACGCCGGAAACGCTAGTGTCGGCCCCTGTGCGTCCGCATCGGCCATCGGCCCGAGCCGGGTCCTAGGACCAAGGGCGGGGTGATGAAAGCTCGTAACGTGCATCATGTGCACACACCTACAAAGGCTGTGTTCAGTAAACGCACAGGGAAAACGCAGAAACTCCACGCAATTGCTCACGTTCTACTGTGACTTGAGTCACAAGGGGCATTAATTGTTGACCCTGTGTACCGAGTGGGCAGCGCGCTGTGATTCAGTGGCGGGGAAAAGTAGCGCCGAAGCAGACCCTTGATTCGCTGCGAGGTCTCGGGGGGAGGGCGAACATGGAGACCGAGTCGGAACCCTACGTCCGTCTTGCGTCCCTGCGACAACTGCACCAGGTCATGGCCGACATGAACACGGCCCGCAGTCTGGCGGACACCCTGCAGACCGTCGCCGACGGTGTGATCACCGCCCTCGGGTTCGAGATGGCGTGCGTGAACCTCGTACGCCCCGACGGCGATCTCGTGGTCGCGGCCCTGTCCGGCAACTCCGCCGCCGAGGCCCTGATCACCGGCCGGGTCGGCTCCCGTGACTCCTGGGACCGGCGGCTGGGCATGGGCGAGAAGTGGGGCGACCTCGTCTTCATACCGCACACCGAGGGCTGGGTCCTCGACGACGACGACGTCCCGCAGTGGTACACCGACGGCCCCGCGCCCCGCTTCGAGGACGAGTGGCACCCCTCGGACCGGCTCTTCGCCCCCATGTACACGCCCGGCATATCGGGCAGCTCCTGCGGCGAACTGCTCGGCGTGATCTCCGTGGACCGCCCGCGCAACGGCCGGCACCCCGGCGCCTGGGGCCGCGAGGCCCTGCAGATGTACGCCTTCCAGGCCGCGATCGCCATCAGCAACGCGCGTCTACGTGCGAACATGCAGCGGGCGCTGGTCAGGCTGGAGCGCGAGCAGCAGGCCCTGCGCGCCAGCGAGGAATCCTTCCGGCAGGCCTTCGAGTACGCCCCCTCCGGCATGGCTATAGCCGAGATGGGCGGCGACCAGCACGGCCGAATACTGCGCACCAACGACGCGCTGTGCCGCCTGCTGGGCCGCCCCGCCTCCGCGATGCGCCGCTACTCCTTCTCCGACCTGGTCCACCCCGAGGACATCGGCACCCTGCTCCGTACCTCGGCGGAGGGCGGCCGCGCCGAGCTCCGCCTCGGCCGCCGTGACGGCACGTACGTCTGGGTCTCGCTCCGCAACTCCGTCGTCGCCGACGCGGCCGACGGCCCCCGCTTCCTCCTCACCCACGTCGAGGACATAGAGGAGCGCAAGCGCCGCGAGCTGCAGCTCGCCCACCGCGCCTCCCACGACTCCCTCACCGGCCTGCCGAACTCCGCCGAGCTGCGCTCCCGCCTCGCCTCCCGGCTCTGCCGGCGCGCCGGGCACGCCGGCGAGCTGGAATCCCTGGACGCGGCCTACGGGCACCCCGCCTACGACGTCAACGGCCACGGCTTCGACTTCGCCGCGTCGACCCAGTCGTACGACGGCTTCGACCACCATGTGCACACCGTCGCCCCCGAGGAGGGCCGCGACGACGGCGCCAAGGGGCTCGCGGTGCTCTTCTGCGACCTCGACGGCTTCAAGTCGATCAACGACCGGTTCGGGCACAACGCGGGCGACGCGGTCCTCATCGAGGTCGCCCGGCGGCTCAGCCGGGGGGTGCGCGACGGGGACACGGTGGCCCGCCTCGGCGGCGACGAGTTCGTGATCCTCGCCGACGGGCTCGGCAAGGCCGACGCCCAGGACCTGGCCGTACGCCTGCGCAACGAGATCATCCAGCCGATCCGCGCCGAGGGCCGGGCGGTCCGGGTGGGCGCCAGCTTCGGTATCGGGTGGGCGCACTGCGGGATGACGGCGGACGAAGTCCTGAAATCCGCCGACGAGCGGATGTACGTAGAGAAACGATCTCGTCCCAAACAACATCGCCGCGCCGGATGATTCGCAGGTCATCGCATTGATGCGGTCCGAGTCACCTGTTTGGGTCAGTCAGACCGGGTAGGCTCGACTCTCAATACCTGTACCGCATCCGCCCGCACCTGTTGAGGAGTACCAAGGGATGACGCCCGGCGACAACGGCGCGAGCACGCCCGAGGACGACGACCCGTTCGGCTACCTGTACGCCGACGGCCAGGCCAGAGGAGCCCAGCCGCCGTCCGGCTCCGGTGGTTACGGCTACCCGAACGCGGTCAGCAGAGTGCGCTCGGTAGGGGAACGCAGCTACGGCGGACAGCAGCAGGCACCGCAGGCCCCGCAGTACGGCGGCAACCAGACCATCCCGCAGCAGCAGCCCGGTGCCGGCGGCTACGGCCAGCCGCCGTCCGCGGCCTACCAGGCCCCGGAGACCTTCCCGGGCGGCGCGCCGACCACCCGCACGCAGATGCCGTCCTCGGGCGGCGGCCGAGGCCGGGGCCCGAACACCAAGGGCCTCCTCATCGGCGCCATCGCGGTGGTCGCCGCGGTCGTCATAGGCATCAGCGTCGCGATGATGAACGGCAACGGCGACGACAACAAGGCGAGCGGCGACGCCTCCACCACCCCGTCCCAGTCCCAGAGCGCCTCCGCGAGCCCGTCGAGCACCAGCTCGGCCTCGGTGACGGGCGACATTTCGCCGGTCGACGCGAAGGCCCTCCACCTGGACGGCGGCGCGAGCCTGGCCTCGGACGTCAAGGGAGCCAAGGCCGACGGCGGCGTCTACGTCACGAACTTCAGCCAGACCGGTGCCGGCGTCACCTGGACGGTCAACGGCATCCCGTCGGATGGCCTCTACACCGTCTTCGCGCACTACAGCGCGATACAGGACGAGAGCATGACCCTGTCCATCAACGGCAAGGTGTTCGGCAGCAAGTTCCCCCTGCAGAACTACACGCACCAGAGCGACCCGGCCAAGGCCTGGACGACCAGCTACACGTACCCCACCCTCACCAAGGGCACCAACACGATCTCCCTGTCCTGCCAGAGCGGGGACAGCTGCGACATCCTGCTGGACCAGCTGTGGGTGAAGCAGGGCAAGCACACGAACAAGGGCTAAGTGGCCGTTGTCCCGCGGGTCACCGTGACCTGGCCGAGCAGCTTCTCGTAGGCCGCGCGGTCGAACTCGCCCGCCGCCGATGCCAGTACGGTCGCCGCCGACAGCGCGACGGCCCGTGCCAGGCGGTCCGGCCACGGCAGGTGTTCCACCAGGCCGGAGAGCAGGCCGGCGACCGCCGAGTCGCCGGCGCCGGTGGGGTTGCCGTGTTCTCGGGCTGGTGGGGTGGCACGCCAGTGGCCCTCCGGGGTGCGGGCCAGCAGCCCCTCCGCGCCCAGGGAGGCGACCACCGTGCGGGCCCCGCGTCGGCGGGCGTCCTGGGTCGCGCGCAACGGCTCGTGGGAGCCGGTGAGTTCGGCCAGTTCGTCGGTGTTCGGCTTGACCAGGTCCGGGCGGGCGGCCACCCCGCGCCGCAGCGGTTCGCCGCTGGTGTCGAGGAGGACGGGGACACCGGCCGACCGGGCGCTCTTTATCAGACCCGCGTACGCCCCCACCGGCACTCCCGGCGGCAGGCTCCCGCACAGCGCCACCGCCGAGGCGCCGCGCAGCAGTTCCTCGTAGTGGTCGAGGAAGGTGCCCCACTCGGTGGGAGATATCTGCGGGCCGGGCTCGTTCAACTGGGTCGTGTCACCGGTCAGTTCGTCCACGACGGCGATCGTGCGGCGGGTCGGTCCGGCGACCGGCAGCAGCGCGTCCCGCACCCCCGGCACCCCGGCGAGCCGCTCCCGTACCGCCCGCCCGGTGGCCCCGCCCGCGAAGCCGGTCACCGTCGTCTCGTGTCCGAGCGCGGCGAGCACCCGGGCCACGTTCACCCCCTTGCCGCCCGGCCGTTCGGTCACGTCCGAGACGCGGTGCGAGGCGTGCGGGCGCAGTGCGCCGACCCGGTAGGTGATGTCGAGAGCGGTGTTCAGCGTGACCGTGAGGATCACCGGGCGACCTCCCCAGTAGCACGTTTTGGGGTCTCGATCATGTCAAAGAGACGGCGACCGGCCTAGAGTTCAGGTCCGTCGAGGGAGGTTGCCTCGGGCTTGGTGTGGAGGACTTCGCGGGCCTGTTCCGCCGCGCGGGCGATGCTCTCGCTGACGAAGTCGAGGAAGCGGGCGATGTTCTCCAGGCGGGTGGCGGCCGGGGTGCCGGGGACGAGGACGCCGACGCCCTGCCGTGCGATCTCGACGATCTTGGCGGTGGACCGGGCGCTGGCCATCATCGACTGGTACCAGATGTCGTCGTCGACGACGTAGCGCTCGCGGCGGCCTTCGCCCTGTTCCCGGCGGGCCAGGCCCTGGCTCTCCAGGAACGCGATCGCCTTGGAGACGGACGCCGGGCTGACGTTCAGGCGCTCGACGAGTTCGGCCGCGGTGAGGCTGCCGGTGTCGGTGAGGGTGAGGGAGGCCATGACGCGGGCGGGCATCGTCGTCATGCCCGAGGCCATCATGACGGTGGTCAGGGTCTCCTCGTACTCCCGCACGGCCTCCGGGTCGCGTCCGTGGGCCGGCGCCGGAGCCCCGGCGGTTTTGGGCGCGGTCTGCCTGCTCCGGTGGGCGCGGTGTTCGGTGGCGCGGTGGGCCAGGTCGGCGCGGTAGGCGGTGGGGCCGCCGTTGCGCATCACCTCGCGAGTGACCGTCGAGGTCGGACGGTCGAGGCGTCGGGCGATCTCGGCGTAGGCGAGGCCGTCGGCCAGTCCCAGCGCGATCTGCTGGCGTTCCTGCTCGGTGAGCCTGCCTCCCGGCATCGCGGTCTCCTTCGTGCCCCTCGGCGGTCCTTGCGGCCTCCAGCATAGCGTTCACTTCCAATCCATTGCAACGTCCGCATCGTTGTCGTTGCATTCACCTCGAAAGTCAATGCAACGCTTTCTCGGCCTTGACCTGCAGTTACAAGCATCGGACGCAACGAGTCTGTTGCTAGATCAGTGAATGCAACGTAGCTTTTCCTTCATCGGAAACAGCGAGTCACAGGAGAAGACGATGCAGAAGTTCGACACCACCGCCCCGGTCTCCGTCGTCCTGGAGATCCCCGCCGGACGCGTCCAGCTCATCGCCGCGGACCGTGCCGACACCACTGTCGAGGTGCTGCCCGCCAACCCCGCCAAGAGCCGGGACGTCGAGGCCGCCAAGCAGGCCACCGTCGACTACGCCGACGGCGTCCTGCGGATCACGGCCGCGGCCTCCGGCAACCAGCTCTTCGGACCGTCCGGATCGCTGGAGGTCACCGTCCAGCTGCCGGCCGGCTCCCGCGTCGAGGCCAACACCAGTGGTGCCGAGCTGCGCGGGGTCGGACGCCTCGGCGACGTCGCGTTCGAAGGTGCGTACCGCCAGATCAAGCTCGACGAGGCCGCGAGCGTCCGCCTCACCGCACTCGACGGCGACGTCGAGATCGGCCGGCTGGGCGGCCCCGCGGAGATCAGCACCGCCAGGGGCGACATCCGGATCACCGAGGCCGTGCGCGGCGCGGTCGTGCTCCGCACCCAGGACGGCGACATCTCGGTCGGCGCGGCCGCCGGCGTCTCGGCCGCCCTCGACGCCGGAACCGGCTACGGCCGGGTCAGCAACGCCCTCAAGAACGACGGCACCGCTGAACTCGACATCCGCGCCACCACCTCCCGAGGCGACATCACCGCCCGCAGCCTCTGAGGAAGCAACACCAGGACCACCCCGGCAGGGCCCCGCCGCCGATCCACGTGCGGGGCCCGCGGGAGCCGTACCCGACACGCTCACACGATCAGGGAGCAGACATGGCGAAGAACAGCACTTCCGCGGCCGGTTCGCAGTGGACCGGCATGGTGCCGGTCGACGACACCGCCCTGGCCGTCACCGACAGCGGCGGCAGCGGAATCCCGGTGGTCTACCTCAACGGCCAGTTCGCCACGCAGGGGTACTGGCGGCGGACCGTCGCCGAACTGGGGCCGGAGTGGCGGCACATCACCTACGACGAACGGGCCCGCGGCAGGAAGTCGGGGCGCTCGGCGGACTACTCCTTCGAGGCCGCCGTCCGGGATGTCGACGCCGTGCTCGCGGCCAGAGGTGTGGACCGGGCGCTGGTGGTGGGCTGGTCCTACGGGGCTGTGGTCGGGGCGCACTGGGCCGCCCGGAATCCGGCACGTGCCCTGGGCGCGGTCCTGGTCGACGGCGCCGCGCCGCACGACTGGCTCGACGACGCCATGGAGCAGCGGATCCGGAAGCTGTTCCGGCGGATGGGCTGGTTCATGCCGCTGCTGCGCCCGACGGGCCTGACCCCGCGGATGAACCCCGCCCAGATGGCGGACTCCAACATCGAACTCGGCAGGCTCTCCCGCGAACGCGAGCTGGGACCGGTACTGGACGGCATCACCGTCCCGGTGCGGTACGTGCTCGCCTCCGGGTCGTCGCTCGGCAGCAAGGGCGACGAGCAGGAGGAGATCCGCGCCAGTCTCGACCAGGTGTTTGAGCGAAACCCGAACGTCCGGCTCAGCGCGAAGGTCGCCAGCAATCACGGCGCGATCCTGAAGAAGGACTTCCGGGCCGTCGCCGACGCGGTACGCGAGGTCGCCGCCCTCGACCACGAGGAGCGCTGAGGGTGCGATCGGCGACCTGACCGGACGGCCCCGCCACCGCATCGAGGTGGCGGGGCCGCCGCTTCAGTGGACGGCGGCCGACGGCAGTTCCGGTACGACCACCCACGCGCCCTGTCGCATCACGCCCTTCAGCGTGAAGTCGGCGTCCAGGACGAGCAGGTCGGCGTCCTTGCCGGGCTCCAGGGAGCCGATCCGGTCGTAACGGCCCAGCAGCCGGGCCGGGTTGGCGGACAGCGCGGCGACGGCGTGCTCCACGGGCAGCCGGTCGATCGTCACCGCCCGCCGCAGCGCGCGGTCCAGGGTCAGCGTGGAGCCGGCGATGGAACCGCCCTCCACCAGCCGGGCGACCCCGTCGGTGACCTCGACCTCCAGCGGGCCCAGCAGATAGCGGCCGTCGCCGCTGCCCGCCGCGTCCATGGCGTCCGTGATGAACGCGACCCGGTCCGGGCCCGCGTGATGGAAGGCCAACTGCAGGGCGGCCGGGTGCAGATGGGTGCCGTCGTCGATCAGCTCGACGGTCACCCGCTCGTCCTCCAGGAGGGCGGCGATCGGGCCGGGGGCGCGGTGGCCGATCTGCGGCATCGCGTTGAAGAGGTGGGTGGCGACCGTGGCGCCCGCGTCGATCGCCTCCAGCGTCTGCTCGTACGACGCGTCGGTGTGGCCGACTGCGGCGATGACGCCGTGCTCGGCGAGCAGCCGTACGGACTCGATGCCGCCGGGCAGTTCGGTGGCGAGCGTCACCATCTTCGCGTGGCCGCGCGCCGCGTCGATCAGCTTGCGGACCTCCGCCGGGTCGGGGTCGCGCAGCAGTGCCTCGGAGTGCGCGCCCTTGCGGCACGGGGAGATGAACGGGCCCTCGAAGTGGATTCCGGCGATCTCCCCCTGCTCGGCCAGCTCCGAGAGCAGGCCGGCCTGGCGGGCGAGGACGTCCATGTCGTCGGTGACGGTGGAGGCGACGAGAGTGGTGGTGCCGTGCACGCGGTGCGTGTGGACGCCGGTGAGGATCTCCTCCGCGGTGCCGGAGCTGAAGGAGGCTCCGCCGCCGCCGTGGTTGTGGATGTCCACGAAGCCTGGCAGGAGCCAGTGGCCGGTTACGTCGATGACCTGCGCGTTTTCCGGGGCGGTGGCGGCGATTTTCGTGCCGTCGACGACCACTTGGCCCTTGTCGACGACTCCGGTCGGGAGGACTACCCGGGCGCCGTCGAGGACCAGTCCGTGCGTCCCGGACTGCGGGTGCGTGGGGGCTGGTCGCGCAGTTCCCCGCGCCCCTTGCGGGGCGCTGTAGTGCGGCTCGTTGGCGGCCATCAGGGGGTTACCTCCGGAGTTGTCGTCGCTAGTAGGTCCTGGGCGAGCAGGCCCGCCCCCAAACAACCGGCCGTGTCTCCCAGGGCCGCCGGGACGATCGTCGGCAGCTTCTGGAAGGTCACTCGGCTCTGTACGGCCTCCCGCAGCGGCTCGAACAGCACATCCCCGGCCTCCGCCAGGCCGCCGCCGATGACCAGGACGCGCGGGTCCAGCAGGGTGAGGGCGGTGACCAGGCCGTCGGCCAGGGCGGCCAGCGCCTCCTCCCACACCCGGACGGCGTTCGGGTCGCCGGACGTGACGGACTTCGCGCAGCCCGCCGCGTCCGCGTCCGGGTCACCGGTGGCCTTCGCCCACGCCTCGCTCACCGCGGCCGCCGACGCGTAGCGCTCCAGACAGCCGCGCTGCCCGCACGGACACGGCACGCCCTGCGGTCGTACGACGACATGGCCGATCTCGCCCGCGAAGCCGTGCGCGCCCGACTCCACCCGGCCGTCCAGGCCGAAGCCGCCCGCGATACCGGTGCCGAGCGCCACGAAGAAGAAGCGGTCCGCGCCCTTGCCCGCACCGAGCCGGCCCTCGGCCAGGCCGCCGGTGCGCACGTCGTGGCCGAGGGCGACCGGGATGCCGAGGCGGTCGGCGAGGAGGGCGCGCAGGGGTACGTCGCGCCAGCCGAGGTTGGCCGAGAAGACGGCGACGCCGTTCGGCTCGTCGACTATGCCGGGTACGGCGAGGCCGGCCGCGGTCGCACCCTCGCCGAAGTGTTTCCGGCCGTACGTGTACAGGTCGGCGGCGAAGTCGAGGATGGCGGCGACGACGGAATCGGGACCGCGGTCGCGGCCGGTCGCCCGGCGGTCCTGGTGGAGCAGCTCGCCGTCCGGCCCGACCAGCGCGGCCTTCATTCCGGTGCCGCCCACGTCCAGGGCGATGACATGTCTCACGGGAACAGTGTGGCCCTCCGACCCGCAAGAGGTCTAGTCCACTTGCGTGGTGTAGACCTTATGGGTCCACATATTGAACAGCGAGACAGTTAGACAGGGGCAGTACACGTGCGGCGGCGTAGGGCAGGAATGATCGCGGTGGTGTCCGCAACGGGCATGACGGCGGTCCTCGGTGGCTGTGGGACGACCGGATCCTCGGACGTCACCCTCAGACTCGTCGCCGCCGACTACGGGGACTCCGCCGCCAACAGCTCCCAGAAGTACTGGGACCGGCTGGCCAGGGCGTACGAGGCCAAGCACGCCGACGTGAAGGTCGACGTCACCGTCTACTCGTGGAACGACGTCGACCGCAAGGTCAAGGAGATGGTCGCCGCCGGCCAGGCGCCCGACCTCGCCCAGATCGGCTCGTACGCCGACTACGCGGCCGCCGGCGACCTCTACGAGGCCGGGGACCTGCTCTCCATCCCGGTCCAGGCCGACTTCCCCTCCCAGCTCGCCGAGGCGGGCCAGTGGAACCACGCGCAGTACGGCATCCCGTTCGCCGCGTCCACGCGCGTCCTCTTCTACAACAAGACCCTCTTCAGCGAGGCCGGCATCACCCCGCCGACCACCTGGAAGGAACTGGCGGCCGACGCGGAGGCGCTCAAGGCGCACGGGGTGAAGTACCCGTACGCGCTGCCGCTCGGCCCCGAGGAGGCACAGGCGGAGACCATGCAGTGGCTGCTCAGCGGCGGCAGCGGCTACACCGACGACATCGGCACGTACACGATCGACTCCACGCAGAACATCGACACCTTCACCTGGCTCAAGGACGAGCTGGTGGGCAAGGGCCTGACCGGGCCGACGGCGCCCGGAAAGCTGAACCGCGCGACGGCGTTCGCCGCGTTCGCCGACGGCCAGGTCGGCATGCTCAACGGCCACCCCACGCTCATCAAGCAGGCCGAGAAGAAGGGCGTGAAGTTCGGCACGGTCCCGATGCCGGCCCGCGCCGGCCAGACCACCAGCACCGCCTCCATGGGCGTCACCGACTGGATGGCGGCGTTCAAGCAGAACGGCCACGCGGACCAGGTCGGCGACTTCCTCGACTACGTCTACAGCGAGAAGAACGTCCTCGACTTCTCCCGCGAGTACGGCCTGCTGCCGGTCACCACGTCCGCGTCCCAGACGATGACCGACTCCCCGCAGGCCCAGGACAAGCAGCTGCTCCCCTTCCTGGAGCAGCTGCCGACCTCCGAGCTGTACCCGGCCGGCAAGACCTCCTGGGCCGCGATCAGCGCCGACGTCAAGAAGCAGATAGGGACGGCGGTCACGGCCACAGGCGACCCGACCGCCGTGCTCACCCGGCTCCAGTCCGAGGCGACGGCGGCGGACAGCCGTACGAAGACGGGCTGAGCGTTACGGTTCTCGGCATGGACCGGCAAGAACTGGGCGCACGCGAACAGGCGATCCTCGCCCTGGAACGCCGGGGCTTTCCGAGCCCCGGCGCGAAGGAACGGGCGATCCGCGAGGAACTGGACCTGGCGCCGGTGCGCTACTACCAGCTCCTCAACGCCCTGCTCGACGACGAGCGGGCGCTGGCGCAGGATCCGGTGACGGTGAACAGGCTGCGAAGGGTGCGGGACGCGCGGCGGTCGGAGCGCTGAGGGGGCTGTGGACCGGTGGGATCTGCGGGCCGGTGGGGGCTGAGCGCGCCCGCGCGGCGGAGCCGCATGTCGATACAGCCCCGTGCCTTGAGGGGCGCTCGGATACTGTCGGCTGTATGGGCACCCACTCCACGGAACCCCTCCCGACTCCTCGCACCCCCGCCGGTCGCGACGGCCTTGCTGCTCTTCTCTCGCAGCCACGCTCCGCGCTGATCGGTCTCGACTTCGACGGCACGCTCGCGCCGATCGTCGCCGACCCCGAGCAGGCGCGGGCTCACCCGGACGCCGTACCGGCCCTGGCCGCCCTCGCGCCGAAGGTGGCCGCCGTCGCCGTCATCACCGGCCGCCCGGCCGAGATCGCCGTCCGCTACGGCGGTTTCGCCGGCGTCCCCGGCCTGGACCACCTCGTCGTCCTCGGCCACTACGGTGCCGAACGCTGGGACGCGGCGACAGGTGAGATCACCGCGCCCCCGCCGCACCCCGGCATCGCCGCCGTCCGCGCCGAACTCCCGGCCGTCATCGACGGCGCAGGGGCGCAGGGCACCTGGATCGAGGACAAGGGCCATGCCGTGGCCGTCCACACCCGCCGGGCCGACGACCCCCAGGCCGCCTTCGAATCCCTCCGCGCCCCCCTGACCGACCTGGCCACCCGCCACGCCCTGATCGTCGAACCGGGCCGCCTGGTCCTGGAACTCCGCCCCCCGGGCATGGACAAGGGCGTGGCGCTGCGCGAGTACGCGCGAGAGATCGGCGCGGGCGCGGTCCTCTACGCCGGCGACGACCTGGGCGACATCCCGGCCTTCGCAGCCGTGGAAAAGCTCCGCACGGAGGGCGTCCCGGGCCTCCTGGTATGCAGCGGCAGCGAGGAGGTCACCGAGCTCGCGGAGCGGGCCGACCTGGTGGTGGACGGCCCGGAGGAAGTCGTACGGCTGCTGAAAAACCTGGCTGCGCTGAGCGCCCCCTAAGGGGCGCGCCCCGTAGGGGCGCGGGGAACTGCGCGACCAGCCCCCACGCACCCGCACCCGACATCGAACGGCGCTACCCGCCCAACGCCCCCAACTGCTCAAGAAACCAGGCCGCCGGCGGCAACGCCGTAGCCGCCGCGGCCAGCCGCTTGCACCGCTCCGCCCGCTCCTCCACCCCCATGGTCAACGCCTGCTGCAAAGCCACGGCCGTCCCCCCGATGTCGTACGGGTTCACCACCACCGCGTCCTCGCCCAGCTCCTCGTACGCCCCCGCCTCCCGCGAGAGCACCAGCACGCACCCCTCGTCCGAGACCACCGGGATCTCCTTGGCGACCAGGTTCATGCCGTCCCGGATCGGGTTCACCAGGGCCACGTCGGCCAGCCGGTAGGCCGCCAGCGAGCGGGCGAAGTCGTCCTTCACGTGCAGCACCACCGGCGTCCAACCCGCCGTCCCGTACGCCGAGTTGATGTCGTCCGCGACCCGCTGTACCTCGGCCGTGTAGTCGCGGTACACCGCGAGGTCCTGCCGCGACGGATACGCGAACGCGACATGCACCACCCGCTCCCGCCACTCGGGGTGGTCGTCGAGCAGCTGCCGGTACGCCAGCAGCCC
The DNA here is from genome assembly GCF_053611365.1 of Streptomyces sp. NPDC054813. NCBI lineage: Bacteria > Bacillati > Actinomycetota > Actinomycetes > Kitasatosporales > Streptomycetaceae > Streptomyces > Streptomyces sp. NPDC054813. The sequence continues at coordinate 214,139 of NZ_JBSHAF010000017.1, forward strand.
CCGCACGATGTTCTTCGACAGCTCGGTCCGGTCCACCCGGACGATCGTCCTGCGGCCCTCCCCGATCTCCTCCCGCAGCGCCCGCATCCGCTCGTCCACGTCCGGCTCGTGGGACCGCTTCCGCAGGAACTCCGCGTCGGCCCCCAGCCCGTGCACCCCGATCCGGGTCTCCCCGGCCGCCGGGATCCCCGGGCCCAGCACCGCATGACAGCAGGCCACGAACGCGTCCGCCCATCGCCGGGTCAGGAACGCCGCGTGGTCGGCGCCCAGGATCCCGCCCAGCAGCTCCGCCGCGATGTCGTCGGGGAGCAGCCGGAAGTAGTCCGGCGGCGCCCACGGGGTGTGGGAGAAATGGCCGATACGCAGATCCGGCCGCAGCCGGCGCAGCATCCGCGGGGCCAGCGCCAGGTGGTAGTCCTGGATGACGACCACCGCACCCTGGCCCGCCTCCTGCGCCAGCGCCTCGGCGAACGCCTGGTTGTAGGCCTGGTACGACGCCCACCGCCGACGGAACTCCGCGTCGAAGACCGGCTCCAGGGGGGTCTGGTAGAGCATGTGGTGGACGAACCAGAGCACCGAGTTCGCGATGCCGTTGTACGCGTCCGAGAACACGTCCGGGTCGATGTCGAGCATCCGGACCTGCTGCCCGCCGGTGTCCCCGGCCGGCAGCCGGCCGCCCTCGGCCCGCCGTACCGCCTCCCGGTCGCCGTCGCTCAGCGCCGCGCACACCCACACCGCGTTCGCGTCCGGCCCGATCGCCGACAGACCCGAGACCAGTCCGCCGCCGCCCCGCTTGGCGTGCAGCGCACCGCCTTCGCCCACTTCATACGAAACCGGGCCGCGGTTGGACGCGACCAGCACCTCAGCACCGCCGGTGGAAGCCATACGCCACAACCTAGCCCGGCCCGGAAACGCTCAAACGTACGGCTACGCCCGACGCGCCGCCGTATACCGCCGTACGACGAAGTCACGCCACAGTCACGCCACCCGGCGCTCGGCGTACTCGGCGATCTCCGCCATCGGCGGACGTTCCTCTGTGTCCACGGAGTAGGTGCGCGGTTCGAAGCCGTCCTCACCCCGCTCGAACTGGGTGAGGGAGGGGCGGATCAGGTGGCCGCGGGCCAGCCGCAGCTGGGCCGTGCGGTAGATCGCGGCGGACATCCGGCCGAGGGCCTGGCCGTCCTGGTGACGGTGTTTGCGGACCCCCACGTCGACCTGGGCGAGGGCGTCCAGGCCCACCAGGTGCAGGGCGTCGACCAGCATGCCCAGCTCCACGCCGTAGCCGACCGGGAAGGGGAGTTGTTCGAGGAGCGAGCGACGGGCCGCGTACTCGCCGCCGAGCGGCTGGACGAACCCGGCCAGCTGCGGCCAGTGCATGTTCAGCAGCGGGCGGGCCATCAGTTCGGTGACCCGGCCGCCCTGTCCGGCCGAGCCGGCGAGCGGGCGGTCGTACATCGCCTTGACCAGGTCCACGTCCGGGTCGGTCAGCAGCGGGCCGACGATCCCGGTGACGAAGTCGGAGGAGAAGTCACGCAGGTCGGCGTCGATGAAGCAGACGATGTCGCCGGTGGTGACGAGGAGGGAGCGCCAGAGGACCTCGCCCTTGCCGGGGACGGCGGGGATGCGCGGCAGGATGGTGTCGCGGTGCACGACCCGGGCGCCGGCCGCCGCGGCCACCGCCGCCGTGCGGTCGGTGGAGCCGGAGTCGACGACCACGATCTCGTCGACGAGCGGCGCCTGCCGCATCAGGTCGTGACGGATGATCGCGACGATGTCGCCGACGGTCGCCTCCTCGTTGAGCGCGGGCAGCACCACGGAGACGGACTGCCCGGTGCGCTGCTTGGCGGCGAGTATCCGGTGCAGCGGGCGATCGTTCATGGACCAGGAGCGGGTGGCCAGCCAGCGCTCGACTTCTTCCAGCACAGTCAGCGGCTCCTCACTGTCACGATCACACTGCGAGGTGTGATCCATCTCGCGGTTCGGACGACTCTCTCAACTGTCCTGGCCTTCGGTTACAGTCTTGAACAACGCCGATGACCATCGCATGTCCTGGGGTCACCAGGCGTTGACAACTACATACCGCTCATCCAGAGGGGCAGAGGGATACGGCCCGATGAAGCCCCGGCAACCCTCCAGTCGGTTACTCGTGGATCGCCGATCACCGTCGATCACTCGCGAGGCTCCCGGCTAGGGAAGGTGCCAAATCCGTCTCACGGCGAGATGCGTCGTGAGGAAGATGAGGAGAAAGGGCCTCGCCTCACATGGCTGTGCAGACTGCTGCGACCACCACCGACTCCACGACCGTCGACCTCGGTCCCGCCACTGCCCTGAGCTGCCGCGAGTGCGGCCACCGCGTGCCGCTCGGCCCGGTGTTCGCCTGCGAGGAGTGTTTCGGCCCGCTCGAGATCGCGTACGACTTCTCGGCCTACGACACCGAGGAGCTGCGGAAGCGGATCGAAGCGGGTCCCGCGAACATCTGGCGTTACGCGCCGCTGCTGCCCGTCCCCGCGGACGTGGCGACCAAGCCGAACATCAACCCGGGCTGGACCAAGCTCGTCCAGGCCGACAACCTGGCGAAGGAACTGGGCGTCACCGGCGGCCTGTACGTCAAGGACGACTCCGGCAACCCGACGCACTCCTTCAAGGACCGGGTCGTCGCCCAGGCCGTCGAGGCCGCGCGCGCCTTCGGCTACACCACGCTCTCCTGCTCCTCCACCGGCAACCTGGCCGGCGCGGTCGGTGCCGCCGCCGCCCGGGCCGGCTTCCGCTCCTGTGTGTTCATCCCGCACGACCTGGAGCAGGGCAAGATCGTCATGGCCGCGATCTACGGCGGCGAGCTCGTCGGCATCGAGGGCAACTACGACGACGTGAACCGTTTCTGCTCCGAGCTGATCGGCGACTCGGCCGGCGAGAGCTGGGGCTTCGTCAACGTCAACCTGCGGCCGTACTACGCGGAGGGCTCCAAGACCCTGGCGTACGAGATCTGCGAGCAGCTCGGCTGGCGGATCCCGGACCAGCTGGTCGTCCCGATCGCCTCCGGCTCGCAGCTCACGAAGATCGACAAGGGACTGCAGGAGCTGATCAAGCTCGGGCTCGTCGAGGACAAGCCGTACAAGATCTTCGGTGCGCAGGCCGAGGGGTGCTCTCCGGTGTCGGTGGCCTACAAGGCGGGCCACGACGTGGTGCGGCCGCAGAAGCCGAACACCATCGCCAAGTCGCTGGCCATCGGCAACCCGGCCGACGGGCCGTACGTCCTGGACATCGCGCGCCGTACCGGCGGTGCGGTGGAGGACGTCACCGACGAGCAGGTCGTCGACGCGATCAAGCTGCTCGCGCGGACCGAGGGAATCTTCGCGGAGACCGCGGGCGGGGTGACGGTCGGAGTCACCAAGAAGCTCATCGAGAACGGGCTGATCGATCCGGCGAAGTCGATCGTTGTACTCAACACGGGTGATGGACTGAAGACGCTGGACGCCGTGGCGGGGACCGGGCTCACGGCGACCATTCGCCCGAATCTCGAGTCTTTCCGCGAGGCCGGGCTCGCCTGAGTCAGCCGTAAAAAACCAGGGCGTTGCCCCCCGATCGGAGGTTCAAACGTGAGCATCACCGTTCGCATCCCCACCATCCTGCGCACCTACACCGGTGGTCAGGCCGAAGTCAGTGCCGAAGGGGCCACCCTCGGCGAGGTCATCTCCGACCTGGAGAAGAACCACACCGGTATCGCCGCCCGTGTTCTCGACGACGAGGGCAAGCTGCGCCGGTTCGTGAATGTGTACGTCAATGACGACGACGTGCGGTTCGAGCAGGGACTGGAGACGGCCACCCCGGACGGCGCCGGCGTCTCCATCATCCCGGCCGTGGCCGGCGGCTGACCTGCTGACAGGCTGATCGAATGACCGAACATTACCTTCGGTAACGCCGATCACCCACTGTTCATTGGATTGCCCCCTCCGTGAGAGAAGCGGAGGGGGCAATTCTGTGTGGTTGAGCGCGGTACAGTTGGGGAACGCGGTCCCGATCTCCAGGTCGGGAGCCCCGTATTCGATACCGCTGACCCGACAAGAAGTAGCCAAAGTGTGCGGGTTATATGCGGCTTTCGCGGCTTTTATGGGGCCCGACTTGCCCTGAATTCGGCCGAATTCTTGCTACATTCCGGACCCTTCCCGTCCAGAATTCTCGTCCGATTGACCTGTTGCAGACGGCAGTTGGACAGATACATTCAGCCGCGGTCGACGCGTTCCGGCGCACGCCCCCAACCATTGGGGGGTGAGGTCTGACCCGGATCCGCGAAGTGTGGATCTGTGCAAGGGCCAGTAATAGGGGAGTTAGGCATGGCTCAGGGCACCGTCAAGTGGTTCAACGCGGAGAAGGGGTACGGCTTCATCGCGGTCGACGGTGGTGCGGATGTTTTCGTCCACTACAGTGCGATTCAGATGGACGGCTACCGCACCCTGGAGGAAGGTCAGCGGGTCGATTTCGAGATCTCGCAGGGCCAGAAGGGGCCGCAGGCGGACATGGTCCGGCTCGCGACCAGCTGAAGCACGCGCCGACTGACAGCGTCGTTCTTCTTTCTTTGTCGGAGGGCTCGTATCCCATGGGGAGTCATGGGTTACGAGCCCTTTGGCATGCCCGGGACGAGCGGGCCGGCGCGCCCCCCGGGTGCGGCCCGGTGCGCCGCCCCGCGCGCCGCCCCGCGCGCGGCTCTGGCGCGGCCCAGTCTCCCGGAGGCGCTTGCACTCGGCATGGGCGAGTGCTAATCATTGGCGTTAGCACTCTGAAGGTGAGAGTGACAAAAATGGACCGGGTCGGTGAGGCCCGCAGGCCGGGTGGGGCAAGGAACCCACGGGTCGGCGAGCCGTCCGTCGCGGGCGCGGGCGCGGTCCGTAAAGACTCACCCCCAGTCCTGGAGGGACCACTTCACATGGCCAAGATCATCGCGTTCGACGAGGAGGCGCGGCGCGGCCTTGAGCGCGGTATGAACCAGCTCGCCGACGCCGTCAAGGTCACCCTCGGCCCCAAGGGCCGCAACGTCGTCCTTGAGAAGAAGTGGGGCGCCCCCACGATCACCAACGATGGTGTGTCCATCGCCAAGGAGATCGAGCTGGAGGACCCGTACGAGAAGATCGGCGCCGAGCTGGTCAAGGAAGTCGCCAAGAAGACGGACGACGTCGCCGGTGACGGTACGACCACCGCGACCGTGCTCGCCCAGGCCCTGGTCAAGGAAGGCCTGCGCAACGTCGCCGCCGGTGCCAACCCGATGGCCCTGAAGCGCGGTATCGAGAAGGCCGTCGAGGCCGTCTCCGGTGCCCTGCTCGAGCAGGCGAAGGATGTCGAGACCAAGGAGCAGATCGCCTCCACGGCCTCCATCTCCGCCGCCGACACCCAGATCGGCGAGCTCATCGCCGAGGCCATGGACAAGGTCGGCAAGGAAGGCGTCATCACCGTCGAGGAGTCCCAGACCTTCGGTCTGGAGCTGGAGCTCACCGAGGGTATGCGCTTCGACAAGGGCTACATCTCGGCGTACTTCGCCACCGACATGGAGCGTATGGAGGCGTCCCTCGACGACCCGTACATCCTGATCGCCAACTCGAAGATCGGCTCCGTCAAGGACCTGCTCCCGCTCCTGGAGAAGGTCATGCAGTCGGGCAAGCCGCTGCTGATCATCGCCGAGGACGTCGAGGGCGAGGCCCTGTCGACCCTGGTCGTCAACAAGATCCGCGGCACCTTCAAGTCCGTCGCGGTCAAGGCCCCGGGCTTCGGCGACCGCCGCAAGGCGATGCTGAACGACATCGCCATCCTCACCGGCGGCGAGGTCATCTCCGAGGAGGTCGGTCTCAAGCTGGAGAACACGACCCTCGACCTGCTGGGCCGCGCCCGCAAGGTGGTCATCACCAAGGACGAGACCACCATCGTCGACGGCGCCGGCTCCACCGAGCAGGTCCAGGGCCGGGTCAACCAGATCCGCGCCGAGATCGAGCAGTCCGACTCGGACTACGACCGCGAGAAGCTCCAGGAGCGCCTGGCCAAGCTCGCCGGTGGCGTCGCCGTCATCAAGGCCGGTGCCGCGACCGAGGTCGAGCTCAAGGAGCGCAAGCACCGCATCGAGGACGCCGTTCGCAACGCGAAGGCGGCCGTCGAGGAGGGCATCGTCGCCGGTGGTGGCGTGGCCCTGCTCCAGGCCTCCCAGGTGTTCGAGAAGCTGGAGCTCGAGGGTGACGAGGCGACCGGCGCCAACGCCGTGAAGCTCGCCCTGGAGGCCCCGCTCAAGCAGATCGCCGTCAACGGTGGTCTCGAGGGTGGCGTCGTCGTCGAGAAGGTGCGCAACCTTCAGGTCGGCCACGGCCTGAACGCCGCGACCGGCGAGTACGTCGACATGATCGCCGAGGGCATCATCGACCCGGCGAAGGTGACCCGCTCTGCCCTGCAGAACGCCGCCTCCATCGCCGCGCTGTTCCTCACCACCGAGGCCGTCATCGCCGACAAGCCGGAGAAGGCCGCCGCGGCCGCTCCGGGCGGCATGCCGGGCGGTGACATGGACTTCTGATCGACCTCTGGCCGATCGCTCGTCCTGACCGAGGGCGGGCCCCCCCGGTGGTGAGGGGGTGGCGCCCCCGGGGGGGGGGGCGGCCCCCCGCCGGCGGGGGGGGGTTCGGCGGGGTTGGGC
>NZ_JBSHAF010000017.1:220812-222703 GCF_053611365.1 Streptomyces sp. NPDC054813
GGCGGCCCGGGGGGGGGGGCGGGGGGGGGTTTTCCTTTTACTTTTCCCCCCCCGCCCCCCCCCCCCCCCCCCCCCCGGGGGCCCCCCCCCCCCCCCCCCCGGGGGGCCCCCCCCCCCGCTCGTTCGCGCCGCTCACGGACGCCTGTGCATGTTGCGCAGTGATGGCGCGAAGGAAGTCGGTCGTTCCGTCCAAGTACGGCACCTTCGGCGCGTACCGGGGAGCCCCAGCGCGTAGAGGAGCAGCCCGACGGCCGTGACCAGGAGGCTTGCCGGCAGGACCGGTCCGCGGACGTGGCGGGCGAGTCCGTCGTCGGCGGCGGGTGGTTCCGCGTCAGCCATGGATGACCTCGTTTCGGGTCGCCGGCCGTCTCTGTTGGACTTTTCCGCACTCCTCGGGCGGTGAATCCCGGAACGCGACCCTCCGTGACGTCGGTCCGGCGCACTGCCGCCGACACCCCGGCCGCCCCGCCCGTGTCTGGAGTCACAGGGGTTTTCGGGCGGGGGCGGGAATGGGTACGCCCGGGCCGGTCGTTGTGCACATATGTGCACTCAATGCGTGTGCACATACCGTCCGGTCTACAGCACACTCCCGAGGAGCCCCCCACGTGACCGTCACCACGCCCCCCGCCTCCCGCGCGGCCGAGATCCTCTCCCGTCCGATCGCCCTGAACGGGCTCACGGTCCCCAACCGGATCGTGATGGCGCCGATGACCCGCCAGTTCAGCCCGGGCGGTGTTCCCGGCGAGGACGTGGTCTCGTACTACGCCCGCCGGGCCGCCGCCGGTGTCGGCCTGATCGTCACCGAGGGCACGTACGTCGGTCACGACTCGGCCGGGCAGAGCAGCCGCATCCCGCGGTTCCACGGCGAGGAGCAGCTGGCGGGCTGGGCGAAGGTCGCCGAGGGCGTGCACGCGGCCGGCGGCACCATCGTCCCGCAGCTGTGGCACATCGGCATGGTGCGCACGCAGGGCCAGCCGCCGTTCGCGGACGCCCCCGCCGTCGGCCCCTCCGGCATCCGCCTGGACGGCACCGAGGGCGAGGGCAAGGCGATGACCCGCCAGGACATGGACGACGTCATCCGCGCGTTCGCCGAGGCCGCGGCCGCCGCCGAGCGCATCGGCTTCGACGGGGTCGAGCTGCACGGCGCCCACGGCTACCTCCTCGACCAGTTCCTGTGGGCGGGCACCAACCGCCGTGCCGACGCCTACGGCGGCGACCCGGTCGCCCGCACCAAGTTCGCCGCCGAGATCGTGGCCGCCGTACGCGCGTCGGTCTCCCCGGAGTTCCCGGTGATCTTCCGCTACTCGCAGTGGAAGTCGGACAACTACGACGCCCGTCTCGCCGAGTCCCCGGAGGAGCTGGAGGCGATCCTCACCCCGCTGGCGGCGGCCGGTGTCGACGTCTTCCACGCCTCCACCCGGCGCTACTGGCTCCCCGAGTTCGAGGACTCCGACCTCAACCTGGCCGGCTGGACCAAGAAGCTCACCGGGAAGCCGACCATCACCGTCGGCTCGGTCGGCCTCGACGGCGACTTCATCAAGGGCTTCGCGGGCGAGGGCTCCCCGGTCCGGGGCATCGAGGACCTCCTCGACAGCCTGGAGCGCGAGGAGTACGACATGGTCGCCGTCGGCCGCGCCATCCTCCAGGACCCGGAGTGGGCCGCGAAGGTGCTGGCCGGGCGCACCGAGGAGCTGAAGTCGTACGACGCGGCGGCGCTCAAGAGCCTGAGCTGAAACCCTGAGGCGAGAGCCTGAGCCGAACCACCCCGTGGGGGGCCGGGGGGGGGGGGGGCGCCCCGCCCCCCGGCCGCGCCCCCCGCCCCCCCGGGCCCCCCCCCCCCCCCGCGCCGCCCCCGCCCGGGGGATCGCGAGGGTACTCACGGGCGCGGGCG
>NZ_JBSHAF010000017.1:222713-234168 GCF_053611365.1 Streptomyces sp. NPDC054813
GGGGATCCTCGTCTGCGAGATGACCCGGAGCCCCTGCAGCGCACCCCACCCCCGCCCGTCGCGCGGCGGGGCCCCCGGCGCCCCCCCGGCCGGACCCGAGGGCGAACGCGTACGGCACGAGCGGCACCCGCGTGGCACACGGGCCGGTGATGACCGGGGAATTCACCGGTACCGTCCGAGCATGCGGATACTCCATCTCTCGGACACCCACCTGGACCGCACCGACACCCCCAACAGGCGTGGCGTCAACGCCACCGCGTCGCTGCGGCTGATGCTCGACGAACTCCGCCACCTCTCCGGCTTCGACGCGGTCGTCGTCACCGGCGACCTGGCCGACGAGGGCGCGGTCGAGGCGTACACCGCCCTGCGCACCCTGATCGGCGCGTACGCCCAGGCCCGGAACATCCCCGTCCTCTGCACCACCGGCAACCACGACGAGCGCGAGGCCTTCGCCAAGGTGCTGGGCAGCGGGCACCTGGACGCCGACGGCACCGACCGCGCCGAGCAGGTGTTCGGCGGGGAGGAGCGGGCCGCCGTCAGCACGGTCGGTGGCTGGCGCTTCGTCACCCTGGACTCGCTGGTGCCGGGCAAGGTCCACGGCCGGCTGGGAACGCCCCAGCTGGAGTGGCTGCGCGAGGTGCTGCGCACCCCGGCCGAGCACGGCACGGTCCTCGCCTTCCACCACCCGCCCTTCGCCCTGGACCTCTCGGTGACCCAGCCGGCCTTCGGGCTGCGCGACCCCGGCGACCTGGCGGCGGCGATCCGGGGCCGCGACGTGCGGATGATCCTCAACGGCCACTACCACCTGCAGCTCTTCGGCATGCTGGAGTCGGTGCCGGTGTGGGTGACGCCGGGGGTCGTCAACCGGATCGACCTGACCGTGGCGCCCGGTGAGCGGGCGGTGCGCGGGGCGTCGGCCTCGCTGGTGGAGCTGGGCGGACCGGCCGGTCCGCTGTGCCACACCTTCCATGCGCGCGATCCGCGGGCCCATGAGACGGTGTACGAGATCGACGAGGCGCAGGCCAGGGCGTTCGTCGCCCAGCATGGCTGACGGGTTCACCCATACGGGTGAGGGGTGTTCGGCACTCGTGCGAAGTGCCGGACGTTCCACGAGTGACCGGCCGTGATGACGGCAGCGCCCCCACCGAAAGCGAGCGAGCATGACGACAAGTCAGTCTCCGGAGCCGCCCCACGCCGCCGAAGGACCGGTCGTACGCACCGCGGCGGGCGCCGTGCGCGGGTTGCGGGAGGACGGGCTGGCGGTCTTCCGGGGCATACCGTTCGCCGAGCCCCCGGTGCGGGAGGCGAGGTTCGCGGCGCCCCGCCCGGCACGCGCGTGGGACGGGACGCGCGAGGCGTACGCCTTCGGGCCGCCGCCCCCGCAGGACCTGGGCATCCAGGGGCGCACCGGCGTCCTGGAGGCACCCGAGGGCGACGACTGGCTGACGGTGAACGTCTGGACACCCGACCCGGACCCGGCCGCCCGCCGCCCGGTGATGGTGTGGATCTACGGGGGCGCCTACAAGCTGGGCCACTCCGGCAGCCCCGGCTACGACGCCCAGCACATCGCACGCGACGGCGACCTGGTCGTGGTCTCCCTCAACTACCGCGTCGGCATGGAGGGTTTCGCCCAGATCGAGGGGGCGCCCGCCAACCGGGGCCTGCTGGACCAGGTGGCGGCGCTGGAGTGGGTGCGGGAGAACATCACCGCCTTCGGCGGCGACCCCGACCAGGTCACGGTCTTCGGGGAGTCGGCGGGCGGCGGGTCGGTGGCCGCGCTGCTGGCGATGCCCAGCGCGCGGGGCCTGTTCCGGCGGGCGATCGCCCAGAGCGTGCCGGGCACGTTCCTCTCCACCGAACTGGCCGGGGACATCGCCCAGGCTCTCGCGGCGGAGGCCGGCCTGCGCCCCACACTGGCCGACCTGGCGACGACCGACCCCCGCCGGCTGCCGGACGTGGGGCAGTCGCTGGGTGTCAAGATGCCCCAGTACATGGGCCGTTGGGGCCAGATAGCGCCGACGATGACACCGTTCTCCCCGGTGGTCGACGGCGAGGTGCTGCCCACCACCCCCTGGCAGGCGCTGGCCTCCGGCTCCGCCCGGGACGTGGACCTCCTGGTGGGCCACAACCGCGACGAGTACCGCCTCTTCCTGGTCATGGGCGGGATGTACGGCAAGATCACGGAGGAGCAGGCGACCGGCGCCCTGCGTCTGTTCGCACCGGGCGGCGAGGCGGGGGTGCAGGCCTACCGCGAGGCCTTCCCCGAGGCGTCGCCGGACGAGCTGTACGAACGGGTGCAGACCGACTGGCTCTTCGGCGTACCGTCACTGCGCCTGGCGGAGGCGCAGACCGCGGCCGGCGGCCGGGCCCACCTGTACGAACTGACCTGGGGCGCCCCGGGCAACGGCGGGCTGCTGGGCGCCTGCCACGGCCTGGACATCCCGCTGCTGTTCGGCACGTTCGAGGCGGACCTCGCCAACCTCCTCTTCGCGGGCACGGGCGTCACCCCCGAGGCCGAGGCCCTCTCCGCCCGCTTCCGCACGGCATGGACGGCGTTCGCGAGGACGGGAGACCCGGGCTGGCCGGAGTTCGACCTCCAGAACCGCCTCACCCAGGTACTGGACACGACACCGACGGTGACGCCGTACCCGGAGGAGCAGAGCCGAAAGCTCTGGGAGGGCCACGAATTCACTCCCTCGCCGCTGCTCGGCTGACCGGCGGGACCGGGGCTCAGAGGTTGCCGAGGGGCTCGATGTCCATGTGGACCGGGGTGCCCCAGACCCGGAGCACCTCGTAGTCGGTGAACTCGTGGACGAGCCGGTAGGCCATGGCCGGCCGGGACCCGTGGCGCTGGGCATTGAGGTACAGCTCGGCCTCGCGCCGGTCGCGGCGGGGGGTGCCGCACAGCTCCCACTCCCGGCCGTTCCACGCCTCCGGCAGCCACCGCTGCTGGGCCTGCGGCCGGTCGGCCCGCACCCCGTACCGGGACATCGAGGGTCCCGCGGCCGTCTCGCCCTGCACCGGCCGGGGCCCGCCCGCGTACTCCGACCGCCGGGCGGCCCGCCGCCGCGTCTCGCAGAGCAGACACAGATCCGGGGCGCTCTCGTCCACGGGCCCCTGCGGATGCTCGGCGCACCGGGTGGTGGGCGCGGCCGCGCTGACGCTCTCCTCCAGCAGGTCGAGAGCGCGCCGGAGGTCGTCCTTGACCTCGTGCAGCTTGGCGTCGGGCGTACTGGCGGTCAGGGCCTCCCCGTGCTCCCCGAGCAGACGAAGGGCACGACCCAGGGCGGTGAGCTGGGAGTGGTTCATACGTTCCAGCGTGGCACACGGCGCTGACAACGGACGGGGGGAGCTCAGTCGGCGTACCGGTGGGCGTCCGTGCGCAGGGTGTCCAGTTTTTCGGGAGTATCCGTTCCGGTGGCGGCGGCATAGACGACGATGCGGAGGTCGGAGCCGGGGACCGTGAGGACGTCGAGGTCGAGGGTGAGGTCGCCGACCAGGGGGTGTTCGACGGTCTTGCGGTCGCCGGTGTGGAGGCCCGCGGTGCCGTTGGACCACAGCCGGGCGAAGCGGGGGCTGGTGTGCAGGAGGCGGTCGACGAGTAAGGAGAGACGGGCGTCGTCGGGGTGGGCCACTGCCGTGACCCGCAGGTCGGCCACCAGGGACTCCTCCTCGGCCTCGTCGCCGGCCCAGGACCGTACCGGCCAGGCGCCGATGGCGTCGACCCGGTGGCCGCCGGCGGAGCGGAACATCCCGGCGACGAGATTGCCCTGGTCCCAGCCGTAGGTACGGGGGTCCCCTATGACGGCGGTCCACATCCGGTTCCAGCTGAGCAGCGTCCAGTCGGCGGCATAGACCGCGACCGGCGCGTCGCCCAGTTGCCGGACGAGCCGGTGGACCCTCGGCGGCACCTGCCGTGGCACGTCGCCGGCGGTGGGCGGGGTGAGCCTGGCGCACCGGAACAGGTGGTCGCGCTCCTCGGCGTCCAGGCGCAGGGCCCGGGACAGGGCGCCGACGACCTGGGCGGAGGGGTTGCGGGCGCGGCCCTGTTCGAGCCGCACCACGTAGTCGACGGACAGCCCGGACAGCCGGGCCAGTTCCTCGCGGCGCAGACCCGGGATGCGCCGGTCCGCGGCGGATTCCAGCTCGCCCGTCAGGGGTGAACGGCGCTCCCGCCAGCCGCGCAGGGCGATGCCGAAGTTGTTCGTCGTTGCCATGCGGGCATCATCGTTCGCAATTGTTTGGATGAGCTGCGCGCGATGGAACTCTTGTGCCACATCTGGGTAAAGGCCTGCTTGTGGCAGCGGTCAGGAGCTGAGCGCGGCCTCGGCGGAGGTCCGGGCGGCCGTCCAGTGGGCCCGGGTGAAGGCGGCGGCGGACTCCAGCGCCTCGTCGGCCTCGTCGAGCATGACGGCGAACGACTGGAAGACGTGCGGGACTTGGGGCCAGACCTGGAGGTCGACGCGGACGTCGGCGGCGGCGGCGCGGGCGGCCAGCCGTACGGCGTCGTCCAGCAGGATCTCGTGCGAGCCCACCTGGACGAGCAGCGGCGGCAGTCCCGTCAGGTCGGCGAAGACCGGGCTGGCCAGCGGTTCGGTGCCGGGCGTCGTACCGAGGTAGTCGCGGGCCCGGGTGCGCAGGGCCTGCGGGGTGAGCGCCGGGTCCAGGCCGGCCTTGCCGGTCGCGCTCGCGCCGGACACCGTGAGGTCGGCCCAGGGCGAGAACACCGCGGCCGACGACGGCTGGGGCAGTCCCGCCTCCTTGAGGGCGACCAGCGTGGCGACGGCCAGGCCGCCTCCGGCGGACTCGCCGACGAAGGCGATCCGGGCGGCGGGGACACCCTGGTCGAGCAGCGCGCGGTACGCGGCCACCGCGTCGTCCACGGCCGCGGGGAACGGGTTCTCCGGCGCCAGCCGGTACTCGACGCAGACGGCACGGGCGCCGACCCGCCGGGACACGTCGGCGGCCAGGCCCACCGCGTCGGCGGCGGAGCCGATGGCGTAGGCGCCGCCGTGGAAGTACAGCACCACGTCGGACGGATCCCCGCCGGGCGTCTCGACCGTGACGACGGGGACGCCGCCGAGCCGGCCGGGCGTGGTCGTGACCTCGGGAGGCAGCGGTATCGAGGTCATCATCGTGTGGAAGACCGCACGGGCTTCCGCCACGTCGCCTCCGACGTCGAGCGGGGTGTGCCGGAGCATCTCGTCGAGGTCGCGGCGTTGCTGCCCGGACATGGCTGTGCCTTTCGTAGGGGGGCGGAGGCGGAGGCGGAGGTGCCGACGGTGCCGACGCTCAGCGCGGCGGGCCGACGATGATCTGGCCGTACAGGTCGGCGGCCTCGGCCATCAGGTCCTTGGATATCTCGAACCCCTCCGGCCGGGCGGTCGCCATGTCGCGCCCCGCGTGCCGGAACATGCCCTCGATGCCGCCCGGAGTGCAGATCATCAGCAGGTCGGCGGTGTCGGAGGTGATCCGGTAGCCGTGTGGGACGTTCTTGGGCAGGTAGACGATCCCGCCCTCCGACAGCTCCAGCTCCTGGTCGTCCGACCACACCAGCGCGGTGCCCTTGATCAGCATGAAGATCTCGTCCTCGCGGGTGTGCATGTGGTACGGCGGCGCCTCCCCCCTGGCGACGCTGAACCGTCCTACGGTCAGCTGTCCGTCGGTGGCCGCGCTGTCCAGGAGGACGGCGAACTGTCCGCCGTCGAGCCATTCGAGCTTCTGCTGCTGGTCGGGCTGGGCGAGGTACATCATGCTCACGGCGAGGTCCGTTCGGTGTGGGTGACCGGTGGGGGTGACCATCCCGCGCCGATGATCCTCTTCCGGAACCGGCCGCCGCCAGACGCGGGGGTGGGACCAGCAGTACCACCGGCAACATCACCGGCAGGGCCTCCGGCCCGCCTTTCGCATACGATTCAGATGCGTGGTCCGTTATGCGAGCATATGGGGAGCTCTGTCATGGACGGTCTTGCTGATCTGGGCGGCACACCGGGATGGGGCCCCGTGCACCCCCCGCCCCCTGACGAACCGGTCTTCGCGGAGCCCTGGCAGGGCCGGGCCTTCGCCCTCGCGATCCTCTCCGGCCGTGTCGCGTCCGGCGGCGTCAACACGGACGCCTTCCGGCACTCCCTGGAGCGCCTGGACCGGGCCGCCTACTTCGACGACGGCTACTACGGCCGCTGGCTCAACGGCGGGGAGCTGATGCTCACCGACAGCTCGATCCTGGCGCCCGGCGCCATCGACGCCCGCGCCCGCAACCTGCGCGGCGAACAGGTGGCCGAGCCGCCGGTCCCCGAGCCCGCCCGGCCCGACTACGCCCCGACCGCCCCTGGCTCCCTGCGCTCCCTGGACACCGCGCCCGCCTTCGCCGCGGGCGACCGCGTCCGGGCCAGGGCCACCTCGGTCCCCGGGCACACCCGGCTGCCGCGCTACGCCCGCGGCCGTACCGGCGACGTCCAGGCCGTCCGGCCCGCGTCGGTGCTCCCGGACACCAACGCCCACTTCCGGGGCGAGAACCCGCAGTACGTCTACTCGGTGCGGTTCGACTCCCGCGAACTGTGGGGCGCCGCCGCCGAACCCTTCGCGATCACCGTGGAGATGTACGAGAGCTATCTGGAGGCCGCCGCATGACCACCGCCGGACCAGAGGAGCGCATGCCCCCGGCCCTGCGCACCGAGGCGCTGGAGCAACTGCTCACCGAGCGGGGCCTGATCGACCCGAAGGTGATGGACGGGATCATCACGGAGTACGAGACCAACATCGGCCCGCTCAACGGCGCGAAGGTCGTCGCCAAGGCCTGGACCGACCCGGAGTACCGGCGCCGGCTCCTCGACGACGGCACCGCGGCCATCAAGGAACTCGGCTTCTCGGGGCCGCAGGGCGAGCACATCGTCGTCGTGGAGAACACCCCGACCACCCATCACGTCGTCGTCTGCACGCTCTGCTCGTGCTACCCCTGGCCGGTGCTCGGCCTGCCGCCCGGCTGGTACAAGGACCCCGCCTACCGCGCCCGCGTGGTGAAGGAACCGCGTCGGGTGCTCGCCGAGATGGGCCTCGACCTGGACGACGACGTGCAGATCACCGTCCACGACTCCACCAGCGAGGTCCGCTGGCTGGTCCTGCCCGAACGCCCGGCGGGCACCGAGCACCTCTCCGAGGAGGAACTCGTGCTCCTGGTGTCCCGGGACGCGATGGTCGGCGTGGCCAAGGTGGCGGCACCGTGACCGCGCCGCTGGAGGTCGAGGGCCCGGCCGCGCCACCGCGCTCCAACGGCGAACTGGTCTTCGCCGAGCCCTGGGAGAGCCGTGCGTTCGGCATGGCGGTCAGCCTGTACGAGGCGGGCGCGTTCAGCTGGCCTCAGTTCCAGGCCGCGCTGATCGCCAGGATCGCGGCGGCGCCGCGCGACGAGCCGTACCGCTACTACCGGTTGTGGCTGGCCGCGCTGGAGGACGTGCTGGTCGGCGTGGACGCCGTGTCCCCGGACGAGATCACCGCACGCGCCCAGGCCCTGGCGCAGCGCCCTCCGGGCCACGACCACGGGGTCACTGCTTGACGCCGTCCACAAAGGCCGACCTGGCCTCCGGCCGGAACACGAGCTTCGGGCCGAGGGGATTCTTGGAGTCCCGGACGGGGACGAGGGCCGCGTGGCGTACGTCGTCCTCCAGCCGCCCGGTGCGGACTCCTTCCAGGGACGAGCCCTTCGCCCTGGTCGAGCTGGGGCGTTGCAACGTCCGGGTGGCGGAGCGGCCGGCCTCGGTGGTGCGCGGCGAACGGCCGCCCGTGGGGACGCATGTGACGGACGTACGGGACGGGCGGATCGGCGAGGTGATGGGGCACGTCGGCGGCAGGGTGCAGCTGTGGCCCGTGGCCGGCGGGCGGGAGTGGGACTGTCCGGCGGAGTCGCTGGAACTCACGCCGCCGGACGAGGTGCTGCGGGAGCAGGTGCGGTGGGCCAACAGAGCGGGGCGGCAGTCCTGTTGAAGGCTTCAGGTCTGATTCCGGTCGCGTGCCTCGGAGAGCCGCTTGGCGGCCTCTCGGCGGTGTCTTCGCCCGAGCGTGGTGTCGTCGACGAGCGCGCGCAGGAGCGTCTGTCCTCGCTGCGGGTCGATCGTCGTGAGGTTGTGCGCGGCCTCCACCCGGTCGACGGATTTCGTCGCGGGGTCCAGGGCGAGCTTCTCGTACAGATGGGAGGCGACGTCGCGGTCGGCGTTGTCCAGCAATGACGCCGCCACGATGCGGCGGCCGGCCGTCAGGCTGGTGTCATCGGCGAGGAAACGCAGCAGTTCGGCTCTGCCTGGCTCGGTCTCGAGCCAGTTCAGAGTGAGCACCGCCTTGAACCGGTCGTGTTCGGGCAACGTGCTGTCGCGGGCGAAAGCGTGCAGTTCCCGGGTGGCGGCGGCCGGATCGAGTTCGGTCAGTGCCAGCGCCGCTTTCAGCCGATGCGCGCTGTCTCCGGGTCTGCTGTCCCGGCGCGTTTCCTCGACGAGGTCGCCGAGGAAACGGTTGGATTCCGCCGGAGCGAACATGGCCAACGTCCTGGCCGCGGCGACACGGAGCGGTTCCTCTGCTTTGGGGTCCGCGGCGAGTTCCCGCAGCAGATCGCTGCTGTCCGCGACGCCGATCATGATCAGCAGTGTGGCGGCCTGCAGGCGGCCGAATGACGTCCGTCCCCGACGGTCACGGGCGACCTGGCGGAGCGAGTGCGCGGTGTTCTCGATCACGTCCGCGGGGAGGTGGGTTCCCGAAGCGGCCTGATTGACCAGGAACGTGCAGCCGTCGAGGCCGGCACGGCCAGAGGACATCAGGGTCAGGAACTCGGTCTTGAGCGGGTGGTCGTCCGGCGTGAGGTCGAGGAGAAAGCCGCCGAACGGGTCGTACCCGGGCGGCGTCCAGCCTCTTCTGAACCGTCGGCGAGCCTGAGCCCGACGGAAGAAGGTCTCCCGGAAGACGACCCGGAGTCTGTCCTCCTCGTCGGCGACATGGCGAGCGGCGAAGTACTCCAGGAAGGTCTGGTGGGTGAAGACCAGGTCGTCCGAGCGCTGGATCAGCAGCCCGGTGCCGCACAGGACCGACTCCAGGAACTCCCGCCAGCGCCTTTCCGGTACCGCCGTCGGCCGTGCGGCGCACTCGTGATCCTGTACGGCGTCGAGGACGGCCCGGCCTTCGTGTTCGTCTGCGAAGAGCAGCCGGTGGGCGAGGTCGGCGAGGATCGGCCGGAGGCTCTGGACGGTCCGTTCCGCCCCGGCCTCGGCGTCGGAGCCGTACTGCCGCAGGGCGGCCCGGGCCTGTTCCACGGCGTCGGCGGCGTACTGGCGCTCGTACAGCAGGTCCACGAACCTGCGGTAGAGGTCGCCGCGCCCGCGAGGGGGCGGCTCTGCCGGGGCTTTGGCGCGGAGCTGGCAGAGCATGGACATCATGAGCGGGACCCGGGCGAGATCGATCAGCCCCATCGCGTGGAGCGTGCCGAGGAACTGCTGTGCGGTCTGCTCGGGTTCGGTGACATCGAGGGCGCGGAACCAGCCGGTCGCGACGCGTTCCAGCTCGTCGGTGCGGAACGGTTCCAGCTCGTAGCAGGGGACCTGCGGGTCGAGGATGCCCTGTTCGGCTTCGCGCACGGGGCGGGTGGCCACGACGAACGCGTACTGGTCACCGGCGTGGGCCACGGTCCTGAGGACGTCCTCCCGGCCGGAGACGCTCGTGATCTCGTCGAGGCCGTCGACCAGCACCAGCCAGCCGTGCCCCGGGGCCGGACGGTCTTCGAAGAAGGTTTCGGGGAGAGGGGACGTGAGGCCGTACCGGTGGAGTTGGGCGTTGACGGTGTCGGCGAGGGCTCTGCTGAGGGGAGCGCCGACCAGGGCGGCGGCCGGCACCAGGACCGGCGCGGGGCCCGGGTCGGCGGTGCCGTCGAGCCACTGCGCGGCGGCGTGGGTGAGGCGGGTGCGCAGCAGGCTGGACTTGCCGCCGCCCGGTCCGCCGACGACCAGACAGACCCCGTCTCCGGTGAGGACCTCGTCGGCCGGCTGTGGCGGGGAGGCGGGGAGCAGGCCGCTCGCCATGAGTCCGGCGTTCCCGGCTCTCTCCTCGGGCGAGCTCCGGCTGACGACCTGCTGGCGGACGTAGATGTGGGACAGCGGCGGCATGGTGCCGGGCATGACCCCGGGGTACGGGTGCTCGGTGGCGGCGAGCCGGGAGGCCCGCAGATAGCGTTCCAGATCCGTGCCGACCTGGCTCAGCCGGGGACGGCCGCCGCCGTGGCGTTCCAGTACGTCGGCGAAGCCGGGGGCGTCCACGAACGACCGGGCCGGACACGCGTGCAGGCGGCGGTTCCGGAACGCCTCGTCGTCATGGATGACGACCCCGACGAGATGGTCCCGGCAGAAGACCGCGCTGCCGGAGGCGCCGGACCAGGCTCTGCCGCCATTCCTGGAGTCCGCTTCCGGTGCGGGGCCCTGGTCGAGGACGTACCGGTCCTGGTCGCCGCTGCCCCCGCCCAGTACGGGCAGCTCTCCCCGCAGGTGCTCGACGCCGTACTGCCCGTCGCTGGTCGTCGCGGCCGGGAAGCCGAGCGCGTCGTAGGGGAGCGGGTCGTTTCCGACCGGGCGGCCCCAGCGCACCGCGCCCGGTGCCTCGACGGACTCGTCGAGCAGGAGCAGGGCGACATCACGACCGTCGGGGTGGGTCCAGCAGACCTGCGCCGCGCGGCGCAGCGTGTCGTCCTGGGGGTGCCCGACGCGTACGTCGATGCGCGGCCAGGCGGCTCCCGGGTGCTCCTCGACGACGTGCCGGGCGGTCAGCACCAGGCGCGGTGCGATCAGGTACCCGCTGCCGATGCGCCGGAAGCCGGCGTCCGCTCCGGCCCTGACCAGGGTGAGGCGTCGGCGGTCCACCTCAGCCCTCGTCGTCCCAGGAGCCGGAACGCGACCCGCCGATCTCGGGGCTGCCGCCGCCCGTCGCCCGGTCCCGGACCCGGAGCTTCAGCGTCAGCTTGTGCGACCGGGCCGACGAGTGTCCGGCGCCCGCGCCCGCCGTGGCCACCCCGAACCGGAGTTTCCCTTCGCCTTTGACGTCGTCGCGCAGTTCCAGCAGCAACTCCAGTTGGGCTTCCTGGATCTCGAAGGCGAACTGTTCGTGCGTGCCTCGGTCCTGGGCCTCGTACAGCTCCTGCCGCAACTCCTCGATGGCTGCGGCCAACCCGATCGTCGCCATGGCAACTCCCCCTGAATGCACGCCTCGTACCCGGAAGTGTGCCCTCACCCTGTCAGGGACCGCTGAAACTGGCCAACTTCTGTGTCCCGGCTGTCTTCCGACCAGGCATCGTTGACAATTCTGGCGACAACTCATCGGATTCACAGGGAGTCTTAACTGATCATTTCAGAATGAGGTTCGGAGTCGCCTCAAGCAGATGATGCTGCAGGCGAGTTGGAGCAGGCCGAGATGAAGGTCGGCGCGTATCTCG
>NZ_JBSHAF010000018.1:0-63466 GCF_053611365.1 Streptomyces sp. NPDC054813
TCCGCAGCGCGAGACGCGCGGCGATCTCCTTGCCCTCCGCGGAGGAGGGGATCAGGACGGCGGCCGGGGACACCTGCTCGACGGCGGCCTGGAGGGCGTCCACCTTCGGGACGACCAGGTAGTCGGCGTACTCGGACGCGTCGTGGGTGAGGACCTTCACCGCGCCGTGCTCGGCGAGGACGGCGGCGGTGTCGGCGGCGCCGTTGCCGAGGGCTACGGCGACGGGCTCGCCGATCCGGCGGGCCAGGGTCAGAAGCTCCAGGGTGGGCTTGCGGACGGCACCGTCCACGTGGTCGACGTAGACGAGGACTTCAGCCATGGGAATGCTCTCCTGCTTGGATCAGTTGAGGGGCGGTCGGCGACTGCGGGGCTCAGATGAACTTCTGGCCCGCGAGGAACTCGGCGAGCTGCTTGCCGCCCTCGCCCTCGTCCTTGACGATCGTGCCGGCCGTGCGGGCCGGACGCGCGGTGGCGGTCTCCACCGCGCTCCAGGCACCCTCCAGACCGACTTCCTCGGCCTCGATGTCCAGGTCGGACAGGTCCCAGGACTCAACCGGCTTCTTCTTCGCGGCCATGATGCCCTTGAAGGACGGGTACCGCGCCTCACCCGACTGGTCGGTCACCGACACGACCGCCGGAAGAGAAGCCTCCAGCTGCTCGCTCGCGGCGTCCCCGTCCCGGCGGCCCTTCACGGTGCCGTCCTCGACGGAGACCTCGGAGAGCAGGGTGACCTGCGGGACGCCCAGCCGCTCGGCCAGCAGGGCCGGCACCACACCGGCCGTGCCGTCGGTGGAGGCCATGCCGGAGACCACCAGGTCGAAGCCGGCCTTCTCGATCGCCTTGGCCAAAACCAGCGAGGTGCCGATCACGTCGCTGCCGTGCAGGTCGTCGTCCTCGACGTGGATCGCCTTGTCCGCGCCCATCGACAGCGCCTTGCGCAGCGCGTCCTTGGCGTCCTCCGGACCGACCGTCAGGACGGTGACCTCGACGTCGTCGTCGGAGTTCTCGGCGATCTGCAGCGCCTGCTCGACCGCATACTCGTCCAGCTCGGAGAGCAGACCGTCCACGTCGTCACGGTCGACGGTCAGGTCATCGGCGAAGTGCCGGTCGCCAGTGGCGTCGGGCACGTACTTCACAGTGACAACGATCCTCAGGCTCACGCCGGCTCTCCTACTGCATCGTCTTTTCTGGCCTGCCTCTTGAAGGCAGCATAGGCGCCTCAAGCGGCTCATCCCGGTCGGGGCGGCCGCGCGCTCCGAACGAAATATTACTCGTCAGTACACCCAGTTCGTGCCCGCTAAGCAAGCGCTTTGAACTGTGACCTTCGCAACGCAGCGTAACCGGAACTCGACGCCTCCGCAGAACGAGGGGCGCGTGATCAATCACGCAATCCGTTGAAACCGCCCTGGTGATACAGGAGCGGTCGGCCGGCCCGGGAGGGATCTCCGACGACCACCTCGGCCAGCACGATGCGATGGTCGCCGGCCGGTACCCGTGCGACGACCCGGCACACCAGCCAGACCAGCACGTCGTCGAGGACCGGAACCCCCGCATGTCCCGCGCGCCAACTGGTGGGCGCCCCGAAACGGTCGGCGCCGCTGCGCGCGAAGGTGGCCGCGAGCTCGGCCTGGTGCTCGCCGAGGATATGGACGCCTATGTGCTCGGCGGTGGAGATCGCGGGCCAGCTGGAGGCGCCCGTGCCGACGCCGAAGGAGAGCATCGGCGGCTCGGCGGAGACGGAGGTGAGGGAGGTGGCGGTGAAGCCGACCGGGCCGCCGGCCCCGCGCGCGGTGATCACCGCGACTCCGGCGGCGTGTCGCCGGAAGGCGGAGCGGAGCAGGTCGGGAGAGGCGAGCCGGGAGGTGCCGAGGTCGGGCGTGGCCGTCATGGAGTTTTCCTTCTGGGGGAGGCGGCGTTCGGGTCCGGGGTTGTTCAGCGACCCGGACAGCGCGCGCTCGCGGTGCGGGCCAGGTCGACGTGGACCCGCCCGAAGAGAAGGAGTTCATGGCACATACGGTCAGGCTGACGATAGGTGGTACGCCCAGTCAAGTACGTTCTGCGATATGGGAGCTGCCCCTCCGTCATCGGCACGTCCGTCAGACCGCCTCTCCCAGCGCGGCGATGACGTCCGCTTTCCGGGGCTGTCCGGTGGCCCGGCGCACCACCCGGCCGTCCGCGTCGAGCACCAGCACGGTGGGCGTCTTGAGGATCTCCAGTTCGCGCACCAGGTCCAGGCGCGCCTCGGCGTCGATCTCGACATGGGTGACCCCGGGGACCATCGCGGCGACCTCGCCGAGCACTCGCCGGGTGGCTCGGCAGGGGGCGCAGAAGGCGCTGGAGAACTGCACCAGCGTTGCCCGCCCGCCCAGTTCGCCGCCGAGTTCGGCCGCTCCCAGCCGCTTGCCGTCGTCCCGCCCGCGCACTCGTACCCTCCCGCTCCGCCGCTTGTGCAGCACTCCGTAGACGCTCGCCGCCGCGAGCACCGCCACGCACACCATCAGTCCGGTCGTCACGCGCACCAGCTTTCACGACGCCGCCCGCCATTCCGACCAGCGTTCACGAGACTGCAAAGATTCCCGGCTCCCGTATCGGCCTTCGGGGCGGAATCCTTGGTTCATGGACATCGACGCACGTGGACCGCGTTTCGCGGCGGCCGTGACGACGGTCGTACTGGCCGCCGCGCTGATCACCCGGAGCCCGTGGATCCTCGCCTGGCAGACGCTGGTGTTCGCGCTCGGCGCGGCCGCGGGCGTGAGCCGTTCACCGTACGGCTGGGCGTTCCGGACGGCGGTACGCCCCCGGCTCGCTCCCCCTACGGAGTTCGAACCACCCGAACCCCCGCGATTCGCGCAGGCGGTGGGTCTGGTGTTCGCGGGACTCGGTCTGGTCGGCTTCGCACTGGGTCCCGGCTGGCTGGGTCTCGCGGCGACCGGGATCGCGCTCGCCGCGGCTTTCCTGAACGCGGCGTTCGGGTACTGCCTGGGGTGCGAGATGTTCCTGCTCGTCCGCCGAGTAGGGGTACGCGCAGAGTAAAGGCGGGTTAAAAATACGAGGTGGATCATAGGCCGACGTGACGAGGATCTCGCCACTCCGGGGCACCAGGGCTGGCTCCCCGTCCGTTCTTCGGGCACGATCTGCGATACGCCGTAAACCTACGGCTCCGTAACTTTCCCGCCGGGAGCCCCTTTCCCAGGCAGAGCAGAAAGGGTCCGCCCCGCCCATGGCCGAGCTGGTCTACCGTCCCGTCATCGGTTTCGCCAAGACGCTGTTCAAGGTCTGGGACCTCAAGATCGACTGCCAGGGTTCCGAGAACATCCCGCGCTCGGGCGGGGCCGTGCTGGTGAGCAATCACATCAGCTATCTGGACTTCGTCTTCGACGGTCTGGCCGCTCTCCCGCAGAAGCGCCTGGTGCGTTTCATGGCGAAGGAGTCGGTCTTCCGGCACCGGATCTCCGGTCCGCTGATGCGCGGGATGAAGCACATCCCGGTGGACCGCAAGCAGGGCGAGACGGCGTACCAGCACGCGCTGGACTCGCTCAAGTCCGGTGAGATCGTGGGGGTCTTCCCGGAGGCCACGATCTCCCAGTCGTTCACGCTGAAGAGCTTCAAGTCGGGCGCGGCGCGCATGGCCCAGGAGGCCGGCGTCCCGCTGATCCCGATGGCGCTGTGGGGCACGCAGCGGCTGTGGACCAAGGGGCAGCCGCGCAACTTCAAGCGCAACCACCTCCCCGTCACCATCCGGGTGGGCGAGCCGGTCGAGGCCCCGCGCGACCAGTACGCGGGCGCCATCACCCGCCGCCTGCGCGACCGCGTCCAGGACCTGCTGGACGCGGCCCAGCGCGCCTACCCGGCCCGCCCGAAGGACACGTCCGACACCTGGTGGCTCCCGACCCACCTGGGGGGTACGGCGCCCACGCTGGAGCAGTTGAAGGCGGCCGAGGCGATCTGAGTCTCAGGCCGCCGACTCGGGCGCCCGCACCTCGATACGCGCACCCGGGCTGAACTTCTCCAGCAGCTCGGCGAGTTCGGCTCCCGCCGACTCGACGTCGGCGACCGGCATCGGGGCGAGACTCTCCAGAAGGAAGAGGGCCGAGGAGGTCCGCTCGGTCAGGCGGGTGCGGGGGCCCTGGCGCCAGTTCCAGCGGCGGCAGGTGACGCCTGCTTCGTCACACCACACGACCTCGCCGGCGTCCGGGTGCTCGACGACCTCCTCACCGCCCGCGACCGTCACGAAGTCCTCGCCGCCCGTGGCGCGCACGAGGCGCATCCCGCCCTGGATGAGCTCGAGGTCCTCGCCGCCGACGGGGATCAGGTGGGCGACGCTGATTGCGTTGTAGAGGTCCACGAGCAGGTTGATGCGGGGCAGACCGCCGTCCGCGAGAGCCCGCTTGGCCAGCGCCTCGGCGGAGTTCCGGGTACGGGACGGCTTGGAGCCGAACGCCGTGTACGCCGCGCGCCAGGCCACCATGTGCGGATCCTCGTGTGGGGCGCGCCCGTCCAGGCGTGCCGCGAGCCGCCGGGCCGCGTCGTCGAGGAGGGCCGAACTCGCCTCGGTGCTGGGCCCGTTGACCAGACCGCGGGCCTCGATCGCGAGGTGCGTGAAGCCGGGCGCGAGCGCCCGCACCTCGTCGGACACGGTGAGCGTGAGAGTCATCTGCCTTGCCTCAGAGTGCGGTGGGGAGCGTCTTCCACAGGTGCGGACGGTCGGGCGCCGCTTTCAACGCGCCGAGCACGGCCGGGTGAGGTTCAGCGTACAGGACCGGATAGTCCATCTCACTGGACTCCGGATCGGGGATCCAGGCAAGCCGCTCGCCGTCGAGGGAGAACCGGGCGTCGACGCCGGGTTTGTTGCCGCGCGGGTCCTGCCGGTGCCAGCCACCGTTGAAGCGGACGGCGACCAGTCCGTGCACGGCGTGGCCGGTACCGTCGCCGTCCGCCAGCCGCTGGTAGCACAGGGCCGTGGGGATGTCCTCGGCGCGCAGCAGGGCGGCGAGGGCGTGGGCCTTGGCGTAGCAGATGCCGGTGCGCTTCTCCAGTACGTCCGACGCACGCCAGGTGACACGAAGATCACCGGAATCGGCGGAGTGCGGGATGGCGTCCCGTACGAACTCGTACGCGGCCCGTGCATAGGCATACGAGTCCACGGCATCCGACGCCAGCCGGTCCGCCGCCTCCCGGACCAGCGGATGGTGGTGGTCGATGACCTCGTCAGCGGCCAGGTAGGCGGACAGGTCGGCGGTGTTCTGGATCAGCTCCATGGGCGCAGAGCATAGAAATGCGACCACCCGAGCGTCAATGACTTTTCAGGTGGTCACATATCTATGCATCATCTCCCGGTCAGCGCGCCATCTCCTCCTTGAGCGCCGCAACGAAAGCGTCCACGTCCTCCTCGGTCGTGTCGAAGGCGCACATCCAGCGCACGTCTCCGGCGGCCTCGTCCCAGAAGTAGAACCGGAAGCGCTTCTGGAGGCGCAGGCTGACGTCGTGCGGGAGCCGGGCGAAGACGCCGTTGGCCTGCACCGGGTAGAGGATCTCCACACCGTGCACGGCGCGGACGCCCTCGGCGAGCCGCTGGGCCATCTCGTTGGCGTGCCGGGCGTTGCGCAGCCACAGGTCCTTGGCGAGCAGCGCCTCCAGCTGCACCGACACGAAGCGCATCTTGGAGGCGAGCTGCATGGACATCTTGCGCAGGTGCTTCATGTGGCTGACGGCGTCCTGGTTGATCACCACGACCGCCTCGCCGAACACGGCACCGTTCTTGGTGCCGCCCAGGGAGAGGATGTCGACGCCCACGGCATTGGTGAACGTGCGCATCGGGACGTCCAGGGAGGCCGCCGCGTTGGCTATCCGGGAGCCGTCCAGGTGCACCTTCATGCCGTGCGCGTGGGCGTGCTCGCAGATCGCGCGGATCTCGTCCGGCGTGTAGAGGGTGCCCAGCTCGGTGCTCTGGGTGATCGAGACGACCTGCGGCATCGCGCGGTGCTCGTCCTCCCAGCCGTACGCCTGCCGGTCGATGAGCTCCGGGGTGAGCTTGCCGTCGGGCGTGGGCACGGTGAGCAGCTTGAGGCCGCCCATCCGCTCGGGGGCGCCGCCCTCGTCGACGTTGATGTGCGCGCTCTCGGCGCAGATCACCGCGCCCCAGCGGTCGGTGACCGCCTGGAGCGCGACGACGTTCGCACCGGTGCCGTTGAAGACCGGGAAGGCCTCCGCGGTCGCGCCGAAGTGGCCGCGGACGATCCGCTGGAGGTTCTCGGTGTACTCGTCCTCGCCGTAGGCCACCTGGTGGCCGCCGTTGGCGAGAGCCAGGGCGGCCAGTACCTCGGGGTGGGTTCCGGCGTAGTTGTCACTGGCGAAACCGCGGACCTCCGGGTCGTGGTGGCGACGCGCGTCGGTCTTCGGAGGGTTCACGGCTGCTCGGTCAGCCACAGACGGTTTCCGTTCACTTCGGGTGCGGACTTGCTCCAGACGCCCTCGACGGCCTTGGCCAGGTCCGTGACGTCCGTGAAGCCCGCGAACTTCGCGTTGGGCCGCTCGGCGCGCATCGCGTCGTGCACCAACGCCTTCACCACCAGGATGGCAGCAGCGGAGGTCGGGCCTTCCTCGCCCCCGGCCTTGCGGAAGCCGTCGGCCATGGCGAGCGTCCAGGCCTCGGCGGCGGCCTTGGCGGCGGAGTACGCGGCGTTCCCGGCGGTGGGCTTGGACGCACCGGCGGCGCTGATCAGCACATACCGCCCCCGGTCGCTGCGCTGCAGGCCGTCGTAGAAGGCCAGGGAGGTGTGCTGGACCGTGCGGATCAGCAGCTTCTCCAGCAGGTCCCAGTCGGCCAGGTCGGTCTCGGCGAAGTTGGCGCTGCCGCGCCAGCCGCCGACCAGGTGGACCAGGCCGTCGACACGGCCGTGGTCCTTCTCGATCCGGTCTGCCCACGCCCGGGTCGAGTCCAGGTTGAGCAGGTCGACCGTCTCACCGGTGACCACGGCGCCGCCGCCCGCGTAGCGGGCCGCGTCCACGGCCTCGGCCAGGCGCTCGGGGTTGTTGTCGGCGCCGACGACGGTTGCGCCCGCCTCCGCCAGCCTGACCAGGGTCGCGTGCCCGGCGGGTCCGCCCGCCCCGGCCACCGCGATCACCGCACCACTGAGAGACCCGTTGCCCGCCATGTGCTTCCCCTCTTGAGCCGTGTTCCGGAGGCGGTCGCTCACGCGGCGACCGGCTCGGCGCTGTCCGCCGTGATGCCCTTGGTCTCGGCGATCACGTTCTTCAGTTTCTTGGACAGGGCCTCGTAGAACATGCTCAGCGGAAACTCGTCCGGAAGCACGTCGTCCACGAGCTTGCGCGGCGGCAGTGTCAGGTCGAGGGCGTCCGGGCCCTTGGCCCACTTGGAGCCGGGGTGCGGGGCGAGGTAGGTGGCGACCAGTTCGTAGCCGGCGAACCAGTGGACCAGCTTCGGGCGGTCGATGCCGTCCCGGTAGAGCTTCTCGATCTCGGCGCACAGCTGGTTGGTGACCTGCGGGGCGCGCTCCCAGTCGATGGCGAGCTTGTTGTCGGTCCAGCGGACCACGTCGTGCTTGTGCAGGTACGCGAAGAGCAGCTGGCCGCCGAGCCCGTCGTAGTTGCGGACGCGGTCGCCGGTGACCGGGAAGCGGAACATCCGGTCGAAGAGCACCGCGTACTGCACGTCACGGGCCTGCGGAACGCCGTCGGCCGCCAGCTTCACGGCCTCCTTGAAGGCGGTGAGGTCACAGCGCAGCTCCTCCAGGCCGTACATCCAGAACGGCTGGCGCTGCTTGATCATGAACGGGTCGAACGGCAGGTCGCCGTGGCTGTGGGTGCGGTCATGGACCATGTCCCACAGCACGAAGGCCTCCTCGCAGCGCTTCTGGTCGTGGACCATGGCAGCGATGTCCTCGGGGAGTTCCAGCCCGAGGAGGTCCACGGCCGCGTCGGTGACCCGGCGGAAGCGGGCCGCCTCGCGGTCGCAGAAGATACCGCCCCAGGAGAATCGTTCCGGCGCCTGGCGCACGGCGATGGTCTCGGGGAAGAGGACGGCCGAGTTGGTGTCGTAGCCGGCCGTGAAGTCCTCGAAGGTGATGCCGCAGAACAGCGGGTTGTCGTACCGGGTGCGCTCCAGCTCGGCCAGCCAGTCGGGCCAGACCATGCGCAGCACGACCGCCTCCAGGTTGCGGTCCGGGTTGCCGTTCTGGGTGTACATCGGGAAGACGACCAGGTGCTGGAGGCCGTGTGCGCGGCCCGCGGCCGGCTGGAAGGCCAGCAGCGAGTCGAGGAAGTCGGGCACCTGGAAGCCGCCGACGGCCCATCGCCGCAGGTCGGTCACCAGGGTGCGGTGGTAGTCGGCGTCGTGCGGGAGCAGCGGGGACAGCTCCTCGACGGCGGCGATCACCGTGTCGACGGCCCGCTCCACGTCGGCGCGGGCGGGGGCGCCCTCGGCGTCGAAGTCGATGGAACCGTCCTTGGCCTGCCATGGCCGGATCCGCTCCACACCATCCTTGAGCACGGGCCACGCCGGGTGCTCGACCACCCTGACCACGGGAGGAACCCGCTCCTCCGAACCCACCTGCACAAGAATTTCCGTCATGACCCATCCTCCACGGGAGCACCTCGCGTTAGGACACCGTATGCATACGAGCTTTCTCCCAGCAAGGGGCCCCTCGGGAGATTATCCTGCCACACTCCATCTTCACCGCGCTTTTTCCTGTCTGAAACCGTGAAGGCGCTCACATTCACTACGACTGGTGACGAGGTGTCAGCTCCCGGGCACCGCATGGATCCGGCCGGTCAATACACGGCGGGACGCGCCCACCCCCGGGTGACCGCCGACAGGGGCACGAGCCAGGCACCACGCGCCCGGCGCACCAATCCCCCGTGTACGTACGGGTTCATCGCGACGGGCGGCCATTAGGCTGCGCCCAGCCGCGTGGACAGCGACGTCCCGTCGTACGGTCCGCGCGCGTCCCCCGCCGCCGTCGACGGAAGCGAGTTGAATCTTGAACTTCCTTACCATCGGTCACCGCGGAGTCATGGGCGTCGAGCCCGAGAACACCCTCCGTTCCTTCGTCGCCGCCCAGCAGGCCGGCCTCGACCTGATCGAACTCGATCTGCACCTCAGCAAGGACGGCGCCCTGGTCGTCATGCACGACGCGGAGGTCGACCGCACGACCGACGGAACCGGCCCGATCGCCGAGAAGACCCTGGAGGAACTGCGCACCCTGGACGCGGGCCGCGGTGAGCGAGTGCCGGTGTTCGAAGAGGTCCTGGACGCGGTACGGACACCGTTGCAGGCCGAGATCAAGGACGTGGCGGCGGCCCGCGCGCTGGCCGAGCTGATGCAGCGGCGGGATCTGGTGTCCAGGGTGGAGGTGTCGTCGTTCCACGACGAGGCCGTCGCCGAGATCGGCCGGCTGGTGCCGGGCGTGCGCACCGCGCTGATCGCCAGCCGATACGGCCCCGACGTGGTGGAGCGGGCCCGGGAGGCGGGGGCGGCGACCCTCTGCCTCAACATCCGGCGGCTGACCCTGGAAGTGGTCGAACACGCCCGCAAGGCGGACCTCAGGGTGATCGGCTGGGTGGTGAACACCCAGGACGACCTGCGGCTGGTGCGCGCCCTCCAGCTGGACGGCGCGACGACCGACTATCCGGAGATCAAACGCACCGCCCGCTTCACCGCGTGAGCCGTCACACCAGGGGCTTGACCAGCAGCTCGAACTGCAGGTCGGCGCGCTGTGGGATACCGAAGCGCTCGTCGCCGTACGGGAACGGCGTCATCTTTCCCGTACGGCGGTAGCCGCGCCGCTCGTACCAGGCGATCAGGTCGTCGCGCACGGAGATCACCGTCATGTGCATCTCCGTGGCGCCCCAGTCCTGCCGGGCCCGGCGCTCCGCCTCGGCGATGACGACCTTGCCGAGGCCGGCGCCCTGGAGGGCAGGGCTGACCGCGAACATGCCGAAGTAGGCGTGGGTGCCGCGGTGTTCCAGCTGGCAGCAGGCGACGACCCGGCCGTCCCGCTCGACCGTGAGCAGCTTGCCGTCCGACGCCTTGATGACCTCGAGGACGCCCTCCGGGTCGGTCCGCTGTCCCTCCAGGATGTCCGCCTCGGTGGTCCAGCCGGCCCGGCTGGCGTCGCCCCGGTACGCCGACTCGATCAGCGCGACCAGCGCGTCCACGTCGGCGTCGGTGGCGTCGCGGAAGATCAGTCCGGCGGCGGCGTTCTCCATGGGCGGTTTCTCCGATCTCGGGCAGGCTGAGCCGGCCACGAGCCTAACGCCGCCGTTCGGCGGCCGACGGACCGGTGGTCCCGGAGGCGGCCCCCGGATGCGGGGTGCCGGCATCGGCCGGCACTACGCTCCGGTCGCATGGTGCACGTACTGAGCAGTCGTACCCTTGTCCACCCCACCGACCCCGAGCGCTCCCGGGCCTTCTACGGCGAGCAGCTCGGCCTCCCCGTCTACCGCGAGTTCGGCACGGGCCCCGAGCGGGGCACGGTGTACTTCCTGGGCGGCGGCTTCCTGGAGGTCTCCGGGCGCGCGGACGCCCCCGCCTCCCCCGCCGTGCAGCTGTGGCTGCAGGTCGCGGACGCCGGCGCGGCACACGAGGAACTGGTGGCCAAGGGCGTCGGGATCGTACGTCCGCCGGTGAAGGAGCCGTGGGGCCTGGTCGAGATGTGGATCGCGGATCCGGACGGCATCAGGATCGTGCTGGTGGAGGTGCCGGCCGACCATCCGATGCGGTACCGCCCGGGGATCTGACGCTGCGCAGGAGTCCGATGGCCGCTGTCAGTGGCGGGGTCTAGCGTTCGGAGGAGAGATCCCCCTGGAGGAGTGGCCATGGAGTTCGACAAGCCGGTGACGGGCGGCCCCTGCTGGACGGAGCTGGGGACCGACGACCTGGAGGGCGCCAAGCGGTTCTACGCGGAGCTGTTCGGCTGGCGTCCGGAGACGGATCCCCGGCAGGAGGCCGGCGGCTACACCGTGGCGCATCTCGGGGACGCGGCGGTCGCGGCCATCAGCCCGCTGTACCAGGAGTCCCAACCGGTCGCGTGGAACGTGTCGTTCGCGGTGACCGAGGCGGACGCGGCCGCGCGGCTGGTGGAGGAGGCCGGCGGCACGGTGGTGGTCGGACCGATGGACATCTTCGACGTGGGCCGCTTCGCGGTCGCCCTCGACCCCACCGGCGCGGCCTTCCAGCTGTGGGAGGCCCGGACCTTCCCCGGTGCCGGGCTGCTCAACGCGCCCGGTGCGCTGGGCTGGGTGGAGCTGGCGACCCGGGACACCGGCCGGGCCGGCGGCTTCTACACCACCGTCTTCGGCTGGAGCGCAGAGCCCTCCGAGTGGTACACGGAGTTCGCCGTCGGCGGGCAGCAGTTCGGCGGGATGGCCGAGATGGGCGACCGGTTCCCGCCCGAGGTGCCGCCGCACTGGCTGCCGTACTTCGCGGTCGAGGACGTGGACGCCACGGCCGAGGTGGCGGTGGCGGCGAACGGAACCGTGCAGGCGGCGCCGACGACGGTGCCGGACGGCCCGCGCATCGCCGTACTGGCCGATCCGCGGGGTGCGGCGTTCGGCGTCTTCCGGGCGGAGGAGAAGAGCTGAGCCGGGGATCACCCGTGCTGCGTACGGCGGCCGCCGGAAGCCGGTCGGCGGCCGGCGCTCCAACCGTCGCCGTGCCGTCCGTCGCATCCTACGGTCAGGCCCGCAACACGCCTGCCCGGCCCTCCAGTCGCCCCAGCAACTCGGCGAGCAGACCGGCCAGTTCGCCCTGCCCGTCGGGGGCGAGGACGGACAGCACGGCCGTCTCGTAGGCGAGTTGCTCGGGCAGGATGCCGTCGACCAGGTCGCGCCCCGCGTCGGTGAGGCGGAGGTGGGCCACCCGCCGGTCCCGGGCGTCGCCGCGCCGCTCGACCAGGCCCCTTTCGGTGAGCTGCTTGAGGCGTTTGGTGACGGCGGCGCCGGAGGAGAAGGTCTCCTTGGCCAGCTCGCTGGGGGTCAGTTCGTGGCCGGTGCGGCGCAACGCGCCGAGCAGGTCGAACTCGGGGCGGCTGAGGCCCGCCCGGCGCAGCGGGGCGTCCTCGGCCTGCTGGAGGAGCGCGGCACAGCGGTTGATCCGGCCGATGACCTCCATGGGTCCGGTGTCCAGCTGGGGATGGACGGCCTGCCACTGCCGGACGACGGCGGCGACCGTGTCGTCTCTGCCCGTACCCCCGTCCGCGTCGCCGCCGGCCGCCGGTCGTCCGTTGGTCGCCGTCATGGCCGTACGTCCTCCGTAGTCCTCGTGCCGTCCCAGGAGTGCGGTCCCTGGCGTCGTACCGTCGCGGCGAGCGTACGGTGTCCGGACTGCTCGGCGAGCACGACCCGCTCCTGGGGCAGTGCGCGCTGCCACCACTCGCCGGACGCGGCGTCGGCCGTGGCCCGCAGCTCGGCCAGGGCGGCGGACAGGGTGCGGCGGGCGGTCCCCAGGGCGCGCTGGGCCGGGTGCGGCTCGGCCAGCAGCCGGGCGGCCTCCTCCCGGGCCCGCTCGACGGAGGTCAGGGCGTGTTCGATGCGGTCGCCGGCCCGCCGGTTGGTGACCACGACGGCGGCGACGAAGCCGACGAGCGCGCCGACCAGGGTGTCCAGGACCCGCTCGGTGATCAGCTGCCCGGAGTCCTGGGTGCGGGCGAACTCGGTGATGAGCAGCGCCATCGGGGTGACGCAGACGCTGCCGAGCCAGTAGTTGCGGCCGATCAGCGCCTCGGCGCCGAAGTTGAAGGCGAGGCAGCTCAGCACCAGGACGGCCGGGTGCAGATGGGCCAGGGGCACGACGGCGGCGAAGACCAGGACGCCCAGCAGGTTGCCGACGACACGCTGGACGCCGCGGTTCCAGGTGAGGGTGACGTTGGCCTGGTACAGGGAGGCGGCGGTGACCAGCGCCCAGTAGGGGCGGCCGACGCCGAGGGCCAGGGAGGCGTATCCGGCGAGGGCGCAGCCGAGGGCGGTACGGGCGGCGAGCGGGGCGAGCGGGCCCAGCCGGCGCCACAGCGGGCGGTGCGGTACGGCGCGTTCGGCGTCGACGCCGAGGAGTTCGTCGTCGGCGCCGGCCACCCGCGGGACGCGTCCGGTGCCGCGCAGTTCGCGGGCCCAGCCGCGCAGCCGCTCGGGGTCGGCGTCGGCGGGCGCGGCGAGGGCGACCTCGGCGCGGACGACGAGGTGTTCGAGGGCACGGCGGGTGCGGTCGGTGCGGGCGCCGGTGGCAAGCAGGGACTGCCAGGCGGCCTGCACGGCGGCGGCCGCGGCGACCCGGGTCCGGGCGTGCTCCGCCCCGGTGCCGCCGGTGGCGGCGTAGGCGGCGGTGGCGTTCAGGGCGTGGGCGGTGGCCCGGCGCTCCGGGCCGTGCGGGCGCAGCAGCCCGGGTGCCATGCCGACCAGCCAGGCCCAGGCGCCCGCGAGCAGAGCGAGTCCGACATGGCCGGGCACCTGGCCGGGGGTCCCCGGGGCGAACAGGGAGGCGGAGCTGATGAAGGTGAGGACCACGTTCCCGGGCGGACCGACCCGGGTGGCGTCGCACAGCACCTTCTGCGCGGCCGCGAGCAGGGCGCCGACGGTGACCAGGGCGACCGCGTTCGTGGTGAGCGAGGCGGCGAGCAGGGCGACGGCGAGACCGCCGCTCATGCCGAGGACAACCCGGGCCAGGGTGCGGGCGCGGGCGGGGTAGGGGCGGTTGTGGCCGTAGAGGGCGCACAGCGACCCGGCCATCGTGTACATCGCCAGGTCGAGGCGGCCCAGGGCCAGCAGGGTCAGGTTGGGCGGGGCGACCGCGGCGACCACGCTGAGGGCGGGTTTGAACCAGATGTCGGAGGGCCGGCCGAGGCGCAGCGCACCGGCGAGGGTCAGACGGCGGGTGGTCGGGGTCGTGGTGCTCATACCCATCAATTTAGCATGTGTTTTACTCGTAAAACAATCTCGAACATGCCGCACGCCCGGTCGTCGGCTGACTTTCGAACAGGCCACCCTCACCTGCTGTGCTCCGCCGAGTGCTCCCCGTGTACATCCTTGCGCTCGCGTGCGCGCCGTGCGGGCGGGGCATCGCATTCCTCGATGCGACGTCGAGCGGGGAGGTGCGCGTGCACGGACCGGCTTCGCCCGGCTGGCTGCTGGTCGCGCTGTGCGCGGCGACCGGGGCCTACTGCCTGCTGCGGATGCGCAGCAGCGTCGAGGAACAGCGGCGCGCCGCGGGCGGCGAGGCGCTGATGGGGTTCGGCATGGCCGCGATGGCCGTGCCCGCGACCGTCTTCACCCCGCCGGTCTGGGCATGGCCGCTGTACGCGGCGGTGTTCGGCGCGGCCGCGCTGCGTGCCCTGTGGAGCGCCCGCGGCAGCATGCACCATCTGCACCACCTCGTGGGAACGGCCGCGATGGTCTACATGGCGGTGGTCATGGCGGCCTCCCCCGGCGCCCACCACCACGGCGGCGCCGGAGTGCCGGCGGTGACCGGGGTGTTGCTCCTCTACTTCACCGGCTACGTCCTGCTGTCCGGGGCACGTCTGGTTCCGGTCGCGGTGGCGGCGGCCGGGAGCGGGACGGCCGGATGGGGCGACCGGCCCGAGCTGGCGCGGGCGTGCCGGCTGTCGATGGGCATCGGGATGGTGGCGATGCTGCTGGGGCTGTGAGCAGGTGACGGCACTCGGGGCGCACACGTTGCTTGCGTCACTTTGGCGCAATGGGCTGTACCCCTGGGCGGTCCCCCGCTCATAGGGTGCTGGCCATGATGGTCCCCGTGGCACTGCTGCTGCTCGGCACCCTGACGGCCGTGGCCGGTCCCCGGCTGCTCGCCCGGGCCGACTGGACGGACCGGGAGCCGGTGGTCGCGCTGTGGGTGTGGCAGTGCGTGGTGGCGGCGGTACTGCTGTGCTGTGCGCTGTCGATGACACTGAGCGCGGCGGCGGCCTGGCAGGCAGCGCGGGGACAGCTGTTCGCGACCGCCCCGCGCGGGGTGGCGGACGCCTATCCGCTCGCCGCGACCGGTCCCTGGGCGGCGACGACCGCGGTGACACTGGCCTGCGCCGGACTGTGGAGCGGGGCGATGCTGGTGCGCGAGATCGCGGGGGCCAGGGCCCGACGCCGGCAGCGACGGGCCGAACTCCTGCTCCGGGCACCACTGTTGCCCGGCGAGGAGAGGTCCGCCGACCGCCTCGTGGTTCTTGAGGGCGAGCGCTCCGACGCCTGGTGGCTGCCCGGCACTCCGCCCCGACTCGTCGTGACCACGGCCGCGTTGCGTCGGCTGGAGGGGCGTCAGCTGGACGCGGTCCTCGCCCACGAGCAGGGGCACGCCCAGGCCCGGCACGACTGGCTGCTGCACTGCTCGGCCGCGCTGGCCGGCGGGTTCCCGCAGATCCCGGTGTTCGCCGCGTTCCGCGACGAGATGCACCGGCTGGTCGAACTGGCCGCCGACGACATGGCGTCCCGGCGTCACGGCCGTCTCACCACCGCGCTCGCCCTGGTCGAACTCAACGAGGACCGCGGCGTGTTCGGCCCCGGCCCGGCCCCGCATGCCCATGTCCCGCAGCGCGTCGACCGGTTGCTGACCGCCCCGGACCGGCTCCCCGCGCGGCACCGGCTGCGGCTGACCGCGACCGCCGCCCTGGTCCCCGTGATCCCGGTGCTGGTGGCGCTCGTCCCCGGACTGCGTGCGCTCGGGTAAAGCAGTCTCCAGCAGGGGAATTGCCCTTCGAGCAATGATTCGGCAAAGATCACGCCATGCGCCCCCTGCCCAGCGACCGTCCTGCCCCGCTTCTCGCGACCGCCGTCCTCGCCCTCTCCTCGGCGCTGCTGCTCGCCCTCGTCGCCGGCGAGTGGCCTCCGCTGGTCGCGCTGGACGAGGACATCGCCGACACCACCCATCGCTGGGCCGCCGCGGACCACGGCACCACCCATGTACTGCGCATCCTGACGGACTGGGTCTGGGACCCGCTGACCATGCGCCTGCTGTGCGCGGGGGTCGCGGTGTGGCTGGTGTGGCGGCACTCGGCGTGGTGGACCGCCCTGTGGCTGGCCGTGACCTGCGCGCTCGGCACGGTCGCCCAGCAGTCCCTCAAGGTCGCCGTCGGCCGTCCGCGGCCACAGTGGCCCGACCCGGTCGACTCCGCCCACTACGCGACCTTCCCCTCCGGGCACACCATGACGGCCACCGTGGTCTGCGGCCTGTTGCTGTGGCTGCTGCACCGCTGCGGCACCGGCGGCGCGCTGTGGCGTACGGCGCTGGTCGCGGCCGGTGTCTCGGTCCTCGGCGTCGGCCTGACCCGGGTGTGGCTCGGCGTCCACTGGCCCTCGGACGTACTGGGCGGCTGGCTGCTCGGGGCGCTGGTGGTGGCACTGGCGGTGGTGGCGTACGAGTGGGAGCGCGACGGCCGGGGACACCCTCGCTAGGGCCTGTCCGACCATTCCCGTCGGCCTCGCGATGCCATGCACGCACTCCCGCCGCACCGGGCGCGGACCCGAGTACGGAACCGAGCTCCCCCGGCGGCAGCAGGCGCCGGACAGCGGCCCGGGTAAAGTCCGGCGCATGACTGCCGTGCTCTTCGACTTCTCCGGGACCCTCTTCCGTGTCGAGTCCACCGAATCCTGGCTGCGGGCAGTGCTCGCCGAGTCCGGAGCGGAGTCCCGAGCGCAGCTCGCCGGCCCGGAGTTGGCCGCCGCCGCGCGGGCGCTGGAGGTGGCCGGGGCGCAGCCCGGCGGGGCGAACCCGGTGGAACTGCCCGCGGAACTGGCCGGGGTGTGGGCGGTGCGCGACGAGAGCGCGGAGCAGCACCGGGCCGCGTACACCGGGCTGTCCCGCCGGGTGCCGCTGCCGGACCCGGCCCTGCACGAGGCGCTGTACGAGCGGCACATGACCCCGGACGCCTGGACGCCGTACCCGGACGCCGCCGAGGTGCTGCGGACGCTGCGCCGGCAGGGGATCGCGGTCGGTGTGGTCAGCAACATCGGCTGGGACCTGCGCCCGGTCTTCCGTGCCCACGGGCTCGACGCGTACGTGGACGCCTATGTCCTGTCGTACGAACACGGAGTGCAGAAGCCGGACGCGCGGCTCTTCACGGTCGCCCTGGAGGCGCTCGGGGCCACGCCCGCCGAGACGCTGATGGTCGGGGACAGCAGGCCGGCCGACGGCGGGGCGGCGGCGCTGGGCTGCCGGGTGCACTTCGTGGACCATCTGCCGGTGGCCGAACGGCCGGACGCGCTGCTGCCGGTGCTCGGCCTGGTGGGCGTGGCCCGCCGACCGGCCACGCCCACGCAGGCCTGACCTGTTGGCGCCGTCCGCCCGAGACGCTCCCCCGTGTCGCCCCGGACGGACGGCAGCCCTGAACAGGCCCCGCGCAGAGCGGTGCCCGCTGCGTCGATTATAGTTGGCTGGCAGCCAGTCAACGCAGGAGTTCCAGCATGTCCCCTCGCAGCGCCTCGGTCAATGAAGAGTTGCGGAGGCGTTCCCGGGAGCGGCTTCTGCAGGCCGCGGTCGAGCTGGTCGACGAGCACGGTTTCGAGGCCACCACCCTGGGCGCCATCGCCGATCGGGCCGGGTCGGCGCGCGGACTGGTGTCGTACTACTTCCCCGGCAAGCGCCAGCTGGTCCAGTCCGCCGTGCACCGGCTGATGCACCGCACGCTGGAGGAGGGACTGGAGTGCGAGCCGCACACGGAGGACGGCCGGGAGCGGCTGGCCCGGGCCATCGACGCCATTCTGGGTCTCACCCGCGACCGGCCGGTGCTGATGCGCCAGCACATGGCGGGCCTGCTCCAGGCGGAGGGCTTCGTGCAGTGCCCGGAGCAGCGCCGCCTGTCGGAGCTGCTCGGCGACACCGTCGCCCGGTACGGCTCGCAGGACGTCACGGCCGACTACCCGATGCTGCGCGCCCTGCTGATGGGGGCGGTGTACGCGGCGCTGGTGCCGGGGGTGCCGATGCCGATCCCGGTGCTGCGGGCGGAGTTGTTCGAGCGCTACGGGCTCGACTGGGAGCTGGGCGTTCCCCCGGAGTCCGCGCGCGCGACGGAGCCGCAGGACCTGTCCCGGTTCTTCGCCACGGAGGACCGGACCGGGTCCGAGTGAACAGCCTCGTCAGCGGCGTGCGTGACGCGGTGTCAGAAAGCCCGCGTCGCGCGCCTGCGCGATGAGCCGGAGCGAGCGTCGACGGCTGTGCCCGGTCGCCGACATCACGGCGAGGACGGGGTCGACGCCCTCCTCCTGAGCGGCCCGGTACTTCTGGGCGACCAGCCACCGCCCCTCGATACCCCGCGGCCAGGCAGGCCGGGCGCGCCGCGGACCGACCGTGCCCTCCGTGCCCTCCACACCTTCCGCGCCCTCCACGCCCGCCGCGCCGTCCGCGCCGTCTTCGAGGTCCTCCTCGACAGGCTCCTCGTCCGCGTACGACTCCATCCCGCACGCCCTGAACAGCGGCTCCTCGATCCAGTCGGCGAGCACCGTCAGATCGGCCAGGGACAGCGCGGGCCGCGCCTTGACGTCCTCGATCGACACCCGCCCCCCGGCCACCACGGCGAGCGCGTCGACCTGTGCGCCGTCGCCGAAGGCCAGCCTGACCTGGAACCAGGACGTGGCCCCCGTGTCCTCCTGCACCTCCCAGGCCGGCGACACGGACACCGTGCCGTCCTCCGCACGCCGATCAGAAAGATTAAGAAAGGATGCTTCTAGCACACACGAAACGTAACCGCATGATCACACTCCATACGACCGGACACGCGCCCGCTTCACCCCAGCGGCCCCTGTCGAGGCGGCCACGCCGGTGGGATGCTGGAATAACCAGCCCCTCGGGCAAGGAGTCCCCCCGTGTTGCGTGTCGCCGTCGTCGGCTCCGGGCCGAGCGGGTGCTACACCGCCCAGAACCTCGTCCAGCTCGACCCCACGGTGGTCGTGGACGTCCTGGACCGGCTGCCGTGCCCGTACGGACTGGTGCGGTACGGAGTCGCCCCGGACCACGAGAAGATCAAGTCTCTGCAGGGCAATCTGCGCACGGTCCTCGAACACGAGCGGGTCCGGTTCCTCGGCGGGGTCCGGATCGGCGGCGGTCCCGGCGAACTCCCGGTGGATCGGCTCCGCGAGCTGTACCACGCGGTGGTGTACTGCGTGGGCGCCGCCGGCGACCGGCGGCTCGGCATCCCGGGCGAGGAGCTGCCCGGCAGCTGGTCGGCGACCGAGTTCGTGTCCTGGTACAGCGCGCACCCGGACGCGATCGACGCCGGTTTCGTGCGCGCCGCCCGCTCGGCGGTGGTCATCGGCGTCGGCAATGTCGCGGTGGACGTGGCCCGGATGCTGGCCCGTGGCGTGGCGGAACTGAGCCCGACCGACATGCCGCAGGCGGCGCTGACCGCGCTGGCGGCGAGCCGGATAAGAGAGGTCCACGTGATGGGCCGGCGCGGCCCGTCCCAGGCCCGCTTCACCACCAAGGAACTGCGCGAGCTCGGCACCCTGCCGGACACCGAAGTCCGCGTGGATCCGGACGAGTTGGCCCTCGACCCGGCCTACGACGACCCGTCCGCGCTGCCCGCCGCGCAGCGCCGCAACGTGGAGGTGCTGCGCGGCTGGGGCGCGGCCGGCACTCGTGGTGCGGAGCGCCGTATCTGGCTGCGGTTCTTCCTGCGCCCGGTCGAACTGCTCGCGGACGGCGGGCGGGTGAGCGCGGTGCGCTTCGAGCGGACGGAGCCGGACGAGCACGGCGGGGTGCGGGGCACCGGGCGGTACGAGACCGTCGACGCGCAGCTGGTGCTGCGTTCGGTGGGCTATCGCGGGGTACCGCTGGACGGGCTCCCGTTCGACCCGGCGACCGGCACCGTGCCGCACACGGCGGGCCGTGTCCTGCACGGCCCTGCCGGAGTACCGGGCGGCGACTACGTGGCCGGCTGGATCAAACGCGGTCCGACCGGCGTCATCGGCACCAACCGGCCGGACGCCAAGGAGACGGTGACGTCACTCCTGGCGGACGCGCCCGTGCTGCTCGGGAAGGCGGTGCCGGAGGATCCGGTCACGGCGCTGCGCGCGCTCGGTATCGAGCCGGTCGCGTGGTCGGGCTGGCAGGCGATCGAGCGGGCCGAGGCGGCGCTCGGCGCCCGGCTCGGCCGCAGCGTGGTCAAGCTGGCGGACTGGGACGCCCTGCTGACGGCGGCGCGGTCGGGGGCTTAGCGGAGTCGACCGCGACCAGGTGGGCAGGACACGTATCGGCAACACCGCGGAAATCAACAAACTGTTCAATCCGCTTACGGTCTGGTCCTGACCGGATGTCGTCCCCGCCGCCGCTCTGGAGTCCCCCGTGTCCACCACCGCCGCCCCCGCCCCCTCCTCCGTCCATCCCGTCGACGAGGTCCCACCCGTACGGCAACTGGCCGCCTTCGGCCTGCAGCACGTGCTCGCGATGTACGCGGGTGCCGTCGCCGTCCCGCTGATCGTGGGCGGTGCGATGAAGCTGTCGCCCGCCGACCTGGCGTACCTGATCACCGCCGACCTGCTGGTGTGCGGGGTCGCGACGCTCATCCAGTGCGTCGGCTTCTGGCGCTTCGGCGTCCGGCTGCCGATCATGCAGGGCTGCACCTTCGCCGCGGTGTCGCCGATGGTCCTCATCGGCACGACGGGCGGCGGACTGCCCGCGATCTACGGCTCGGTGATCGTCGCGGGTCTGGCGATCATGCTCCTGGCCCCGGTCTTCGGAAAGCTGCTGCGCTTCTTCCCGCCACTGGTCACCGGCACGGTGATCCTGATCATCGGGGTCTCGCTGCTGCCGGTCGCGGGCAACTGGGCAGCCGGCGGCGCCGGTGCCAAGGACTTCGGGGAGCCGAAGAACCTGGCGCTGGCGGCCTTCGTGCTCGCGGTGGTGATAGGCGTCCAGCGGTTCGCCCCGGCCTACCTCGCCCGGATCGCGGTCCTGATCGGCATAGCGGTCGGCCTGGCGGCGGCGGTGCCCTTCGGGTTCACGGACTTCAGCGGGGTCGGCGACGCGGACTGGCTGGGCATCAGCACGCCGTTCCACTTCGGCACGCCGACCTTCAAGGCGTCCGCGATCGTCTCCATGCTGGTGGTGGCCCTGGTCACCATGACGGAGACCACCGGTGACCTGATCGCGGTCGGCGAGATGACCGGCCGGAAGGTCGAGCCGCGCTCCCTCTCCGACGGTCTGCGCGCCGACGGTCTCTCGACCGTCCTGGGCGGTGTCTTCAACACGTTCCCGTACACGGCGTTCGCGCAGAACGTGGGCCTGGTCGGCATGACCCGGGTGCGCAGCCGCTGGGTGGTCGCGGCGGCCGGCGGCATCCTGGTGCTGCTCGGTCTGCTGCCCAAGCTGGGCGCGGTGGTCGCGGCCGTACCGGCTCCGGTGCTCGGCGGTGCGGGACTGGTGATGTTCGGGACGGTCGCGGCGAGCGGCCTGCGCACGCTCGCGACCGTCGACTTCAAGGGCAACAACAACCTGACCGTGGTGGCCGTCTCGGTGGCGGTCGGGGTGCTGCCGGTGGGGGTGCCGACGGTCTACGAGAAGTTCCCCGACTGGTTCCAGACGGTGATGAACAGCGGTATCAGCGCGGGCTGTCTGACGGCGATCGTCCTGAACCTGCTCTTCAACCACCTGCCGGCGAAGGCGGGTTCGGGCTCGCAGGCGGTGAAGGCTGCGTAAGAGATCGCCTGGGTCCGGTCCGGACCGACCGCTCACCGACGCCGCGGACGGCCTCCCCGTCCGCGGCGTCGGTCGGTAGCGCCGCGCGGCCCGCGCCCGTCGCTCCCTCGCGGGCCGCCGTACCTGCCGGGCTCGGTCAGCCCAGCTCGATCTTGGAGGCGTTCTCGGCCAGCCAGTCGTCGAAGCTCCTGAGCTCCGGGTTGATCTCGCGCAGCCGCTTCAGGTCCCTGGCTCCGGTGAACTCCCTGTCGAAGTCCCCGTAGTACTGGAACATGTCGGCGATCTCGTCGGCGGCCGGAACGTCGAGGGCGCGGAAGACGTCGTACGGCACGGACCGGAAGCGCACCGGCTCGCCGATCACGGCCCCGAGTTTCTCCGCGTACTGCGCACCGGTCAGGTGGTCCCCGGCCAGGCTGACGGTCTTGCCGATGAACTGCTCGCCGCCCTTGAGGAGAGCGTGTGCCGTGCGGCCGATGTCCGCCACGTCCACCCCGGACAGGAGCTTGCCGTCCTCGAACGGCATGGTCACCGTGAGTACGCCGTCCTCGGCGCGCTTGGGGAGGAAGACGTCCAGGAAGCCCTGGAAGAAGAAGGTGGTGTTCAGGAAGGTCACCGGAACACCGGCCTCCGTGAACAGCCGGTTGCCTTCACCCTTGGCGTCGAAGTGCGGCACGTTGTACTCGCCCTGGAGGACCGGCATCCGGTCGTCGTCCAGCGGCAGCAGCTCGCGGGTGTCCTCCAGGGTCGACCAGATCACATGCCGCAGGCCCGCCGCGTCGGCCGCCCGGACCAGGACACCGATCTCCTCCGTCTCCTTCGCCGCCGAGCCGTGCGCCCAGAAGTTCGTGACGAGGAAGGCGCCGTAGGCGCCCCGAACGCCTTGTGCACAGTCGGCTCGTCATGGAAGTCCGCGCGGACCACCTCGGCACCGAGCGCGGCGAGTTCCCGGGCGGCGGGCGAGGCAGGGTCCCGGGTGATCGCGCGCACCGCGAACGCCGAATCCTGGTCGGCGAGGATCGACCGTGCGGCACCGCCGCCCTGCGAGCCCGTCGCACCGGTCACGGCGATGATCTTCTTTGCACTCATGTCAGCAGTTCCTCTCCGAGAGGAAAGCATCTGGTTGATGCGTCAACGATCGGATTCTAGTCTAGGTACGAGTTGATGCATCAACTTCATCGATGGGGATTCGGCCACGTTCACCCGGCGGCGGGACGCTCGCCGGAGGAACGCACCCGACCGCGCACCCA
The DNA here is from genome assembly GCF_053611365.1 of Streptomyces sp. NPDC054813. NCBI lineage: Bacteria > Bacillati > Actinomycetota > Actinomycetes > Kitasatosporales > Streptomycetaceae > Streptomyces > Streptomyces sp. NPDC054813. The sequence goes on from NZ_JBSHAF010000018.1 coordinate 22,894, forward strand.
TGCCCCTCAGGCCCGGGTACGCCTTCGCGCCTCGCCGCCCACCCCGGGGCGCCCGATCAGGTCGGCTCCTCGTCCAGCTTCTCCACCACGCGGTCGGAGAGCCGAGCCAGCATCCGCAGCTCCGCCGGCGTGACATGGTCGAGGAACAGTTCGCGCACCGCCTCCACATGTCGCGGCGCGGCCGCCTCGATCGCCGCGCGCCCTTCCTCCGTGATCACCACGAAGGCGCCGCGGCCGTCCTCGGCACACTCGTCCCGAACCACCAGCCCGCGCTTCACCATGCGGGCGATGTGATGGGACATCCGGCTCTTCTCCCATTCCAGCGCCCGGGCGAGATCCAGGATCCTCCGCCGCCCGTCCGGTGCGTCCGTCAGCTCGACCAGCACCCCGAAGTCCGCGGCCGACACATTCGACTCCGCCACCATCAGGCGCGACAACCGGCCCCGCAGCCTGTCGTTCAGCCGGAGGAAGCTCCGCCACGCGTGCTGCTCGTCCGCCGTCAACCAACGCACCCTCTCGCCCATGATTCGAGTGTAGGCGTGGTTGACATTTCACCGATCCCCTGTCGCCTCGAGCTCGTCCCGTGGTTGACATCCACGTATGGTTGATGTGTCATCATGCCCCAAGGACCCCTTGTGCCGCCTTGAGGAGGCGCCCAGCAGCCGGTGGGCGCAGTGCTCAACCCGATGGTGTCGATCACCGCTCCTCGGTCCCCCTTGCCGTAGAAGCCGTTCCCCTTACTGCGGGTGCTGCCGCGCGCCCTGTGCGCAGGGGCGTGCGGGCGGGCGCATCGGGCCAGTCAGACAGCCGGTTACCGTCCGCGCCGGGATTTCAGCGGCGTGGCGGATTCCCGCGCGGAGTGATGACGGCGTTCGGCAGGGCGGGGGCGGGAAGACGGCGCCCGGGGTAGCCCTCGACGGTTCCGAAGCGGTCGGAGGACGCCTCCCAGTCCGCTCGGGCCCGGACGATGTCGTCATGGCTCCGGCCGATGAAGTTCCACCACATGACGATCTCCTCCTCGAAAGGAGGCCCTCCGAGCAGGATCGTCCGCGCCGGGCCGTCCGACTCGTTCACCAGCGTCAGGGTGTCCGCGCCGCAGGGGACGTACCCCAGTTCGGCCGGCTTCATCACGGTGTCGACCAAGCGGACGTCCCCGCTGTCCACGAGGAGGCCGTGCTCGAAGTCGGGCGCCACGGCGAGGGTGACCGTCGCACGCGGTTCGAGAACGACCTCTGCTCCGAGGAGTGGGGTGAAGCTTCGTACCGGAGAGGCGCTGCCGGCGAGCGAGCCCAGGAAGACCCTGATCTCCGCCCCGTCGACACGCGCGGGTTCCGGCACGTAGTGCTGGAAGTCCCGGTCGGCGGCACGGTGCCGCCCAGGCAGCGCCACCCACAGTTGCACGCCGTGGAGGACGGTGGTGCCCGGGGTGGAGACCTCCGAGTGGGCGATGCCGTGACCGCCGGTCATGAGGTTCATCTCTCCGGGACGGATCAGGGCATGGGTGCCGAGGCTGTCTCGGTGCTCGATCTCGCCGCTGAACAGCCAGCTCACCGTCTGCAGTCCGGTGTGCGGATGCGGGGCGACGTCCATGCCGCCCGTGGCGGTCACGTCGACGGGACCGTAATGGTCGGCGAAGCACCAGGCCCCGATCAGCGTCCGGGCCCGCTGAGGCAGCGTCCGACGCACGAGCAGCGCACGCGGGCCGCCCAGGGGCACTTCTCGCGCCGACAGCACATCGACCCGGGGCGCTCCGGCCGGCCGGTTCCCGTCGACCGGGGCACCACACCGCACTTCCGCAGGCCGGATTTCCACGTTGCTCATGGGGAGCACCTCCCGCACACTTTGGTTGTCGTATCAACTATCATGCCATGAAGACAGCCCGACGGCACACAGGACCGCGGCCGAGGCCGGACTCGGTCGCGAGCATCGGCCGGCGGGACATGCCGTGCACCGTGCCGCAGGCACGACACCCGCCACTTGGTTGACATATCACGTACGTTCCCCGGGGATGGAAAACACCCCGCGGGTGAACCGACCACTCACGAAGGAGTCCACCCATGTCTGATCTCGTCTTCGGCCTGGACACGTTCGGCGACGTGCCGGAAGACGACTCCGGCAACCCGGTCTCCGACGCCCGCGCCATCCGGCAGGTCCTCGACGAGGCCGTACTCGCAGAGGAGACCGGCGTCGACGTCATCGCCCTCGGTGAACACCACCGCCCGGAGTTCGCGATCTCGACCCCGGAGACCGTCCTCGCCGGCATCGCGACCCGCACCAGCCGCATCCGTCTGTCCTCCGGCGTGACCGTGCTGAGTTCCGACGACCCGGTCCGGGTGTTCCAGCGGTTCGCAACCGTGGACGCCCTCTCGAACGGCCGGGCCGAGGTCATCCTGGGCCGCGGCTCCTTCACCGAGTCGTTCCCGCTCTTCGGCTACGACCTCGCCGACTACGACGTGCTGTTCGAGGAGAAGATCGCGCTCTTCGCCAAGCTGCTGGAGGAGAAGCCGGTCACCTGGAGCGGCACCAAGCGCGCACCGCTCAAGGACGCCGACGTCTTCCCCAAGACCGAGTCCGGGCACCTGAGCACCTGGGTCGGTGTCGGAGGTTCGCCCCAGTCGGTCGTCCGCACCGCCCGCTACGGTTTCCCGCTGATGATCGCCATCATCGGCGGCGCCCCGGAGCGCTTCACGCCGTACATCGACCTCTACCAGCGCGCCACCGAGCAGTTCGGCACGACCGCTCACCCGGTCGGCATGCACTCGCCCGGCTTCATCGCCGACACGGACGAGGAGGCCAAGGAAGCGCACTGGCGGCACTACAAGGTCATCCGGGACCGCATCGGCGCACTGCGGGGCTGGCCGCCGGTCCGCAAGGAGGAGTACGAGGCCGAGATCGAGCGCGGCTCCCTCTACATCGGGTCGCCGGAGACGGTCGCCCGCAAGATGGCCCGCGCGATCAAAGCCCTCGGTGTCGGCCGTTTCGACCTCATTTACACCAACGGCGCGCAGTCGATCAGCGCTCGCCTGCGCGCCGTCGAGTTGTACGGCACCAAGGTCATCCCCATGGTCCGCGACCTCCTCGCGGGCTGACACGCTGACACCAGGAACGGAGAAGAGATGCCCGCCACCACCGTCCGCACCGTCGGCATCCTGGGTGCCGGAAAGGTCGGCACCGTGCTGGCCCGCCTGGCCCTGGCCGCCGGCTACCGCGTGTTCATCGCGGGATCGGGCGACCCCGGCAAAATCGCCCTCACCGTCGAAGTCCTCACCCCCGGCGCGGTCCCGGTGACCGCGGCCGAGGCCGCGGCGGGGGCGGATGCCGTCATCCTGGCCCTTCCGCTCGGCAAGTACCGCAGCGTGCCCGCCGACGCCCTGCGCGGCAAACTCGTCATCGACGCGATGAACTACTGGTGGGAGGTCGACGGCGGCCGCGAGGACCTCACCGACCCGCTCACCTCTTCGAGCGAGACCGTGCAGGCCTACCTGGCCGAAGCACGTGTGGTCAAGGCGTTCAACCACATGGGCTACCACGACCTGGAGGACGGGGCCCGGCCCGAGGGAACCCCGGATCGCAAGGCGATCGCGATCGCCGGCGACGATCCGGACGACCTCGCCACCGTGGCCGGTCTCGTCGACGCGTTCGGATTCACTCCTGTCATCGCAGGCCCGCTCGCCGGAGGGGTACGACTCGAACCGGGCACCGAGCCCTTCGGCGCCGACGTCGGCGCCTCAGAACTGCGCGCGATGCTCGACCACTTCTCGGAATCGGCGCGAGGACGGGCCGTGATCAGCGCGCGGACCGCGGCTTCGGCACGGGGTGAAGACGCGGCCTGACCACCGGCCGCCGCGGCCAGGAGGCACCGGCCGTCGGGCCTCGGCGGACCCTGGTGGCGCCGCTCGGCAGCGGTGCCGGACGCCCGTGAATCGTCAGCCACGGAGGAACAGTTCCGTCGGCACCGCCCCCGCCAGGACCGGGTGTGGTCGCCGTTGACGAGGTACGACGTGGTGCGTGACCCCGGATGCGAAGTGAGCGCCAGATCGGGCTGGCCCTGCGCGGTGTAGGCGGTGACGGAGAGGTTGGATCCGGGCGCCAACTCGAAGGCGACGGGATCGGAGACGACCTGGGCGCCGACCGGGACCACGGTCGCGGTGCGGCCCGAGAACGTGACCGGGTGGAGGCTGCCCGGCACGATCGCGCCGGCCCCCGCCCGCCCGTCCTGCGGGAGCGCCACCGTCACCGAGGTGAGCGGGAGCGAGGTGTCGCCGTAGGCGTTGGAGAAGCGCAGCCGCAGCCGATGGCCGCCGGTGGTGACGCGGACGGTCTGGCGCAGGGTGGTGTCGACCAGCACCGTCCTCTCCCCCGTGAAGGGCGCGGGCGGCAGATTGCCGGCCTCGGTGAGCTGCGGCATGCCGGTCCAGGTGTTCACCCAGTGGCTGCCCCGGTCCTGCTGTGCGCCGGCCGGCCGGGGTCCGCGGACCAGTGCGGTGACGGCCGTCGCGGTCACGACCAGGGCGAGAGCCAGGACGCAGGCGCTGAGGAGCGTGACGAGCGGTGTTCTGCTGGGCTGCGGCTTCACGGGAGCCTTCCTGACGAGGGACGGCGACGGCGCCGTCGTCAACTGACCGTGCAGGTGATGCCGCCGAGGGTGTACGCGGTGGGGGCCGCGCTGTTGCCGGTGTGACCATCCGCAGATTGCCGGGGTTCTCGCCGAAGCCGGCGGCCTCGGTGAGGACCGCCGCGGGGACGGCGGCGGTGCGGGCCGAGGCGGCGGCCCCGAGAACGGCGGTCAGCGCGAGCAGCGCCAGCAACAGCAGGGACGCAACAGGGTGCGGAGGGCGGCCGGACGCCGCCGGGGGCGCGGTGCGCGGTGGGTGGCGCCGGGGGCGGGGCACGTCGTTGTCCCTTTCTGATCGCGGCTCGGTGCGGCGTCGTGCGGGGATCCCCGGGCATCGTGGCATGGACATGGCCTCCATGGAAGCGCTCCCACGCGACTTGGCGAGGCGGGGTCCCGGACAGGAACTGATGCTGCGCGAGGCGTTGACTAGAAAGCGCTTGCATCCTACGTTCCGTTCAGCACTGTGACCACCGAGCCCAGCGATGGTCCTCAACGGGCAGGTGTCTGCACTTCCGGTTCCGCGAGATGGACGACGTTCACATACACATCCATCCGTCGAACCCCCAGAAGGACCCCCCACTCGACAGAAGGCATACGGGACATGACTTCACGAGCACGAACCAGTGCGCGGGCGCTGGCGGGCGGGCTGGCCGCTTTCGGACTCTCGCTTGGCATGATCATGGCTAACGGCGCCCGGGCGAACGCGGCCACCTGGCCGACCGCGAGCGGCAGCCAGGCCGTCACCGCGACCATCAAGCTGTCTGGCACGAAGGACTACGGGATGCTGCGCCTGTACGGCAGCGGCGACCTGGGCAGCGGTGGCCAGAGCGAGGACCAGGACCCGATCCTCGACCTGGCGGCCGGCACGGTCCTGAAGAACGTCATCATCGGCGCGCCCGCCGCGGACGGCATCCACTGCGAGGGCAGTTGCACCCTGCAGAACGTGTGGTGGGAGGACGTCGGCGAGGACGCGGCGACCTTCCGCGGCTCCTCCTCGTCCAACGTCTACACCGTCTCCGGCGGCGGCGCGAAGGAGGCCAGCGACAAGGTGTTCCAGTTCAACGGCGCCGGGACGCTCAACGTGTCGGGCTTCGCCGTGCAGAACTTCGGCAAGCTGGTCCGCTCGTGCGGCAACTGCTCCACGCAGTACAAGCGCACGATCAACCTCAACACCATCGAGGCGACCTACAAGGGCAGCGCGCTCGTAGGGATCAACACCAACTACGGCGACAGCGCGACGCTGAAGAACATCACGATCGTCGGGGACAGCAGCAAGAAGATCGTGCCGTGCCAGAAGTACATCGGCAACAACACGGGCGCGGAGCCTCCGACGAACGGAAGCGGGCCGGACGGGACGTACTGCAAGTACGCGAGCTCGGACATCACCTACAAGTGAGCCCGGGCGGTGGGGTCGTCGCCCATTACCGGGCGGCGGCTCCACCGCAGCGGGTTCGTGTCTGCTCCGGGGCGGGGACCCTCACCGGTGTGCGGGCCGAACGAGGGGACCCGGAGAGGGAGTCGGGGATGACGGCAGAGAACATCGACGATGTCGTGGACGGACTTGCCGGGATCGTCCGGGAGGCCACCCGCGCCGGTGACCGGGTCGGATACTTCGCGGCGCTGTACCGGCAGGTGACCGTCGAGGTCCGGACGGCCGTCCACGACGGGCTGTTCGACGACGGCCCGCGGATGGACCGTTTCGACACCCACTTCGGCAACCGCTACTTCGAGGCGTACGACGCCTGGCGTCGCGACCGGAGCGGACCGCGCTGCTGGCGCGAGGCGTTCGGGCTGCTCGACGACGCCGACACCGTCATCGTCCAGCACCTGGTGCTCGGCGTGAACGCGCACATCAACCTGGACCTGGCCGTCGCCGCCGCGCGGACCGGCCCGGGCGAGGCCATCCAGGAGCTGCGGCACGACTTCCTGCTGATCAACGACATCCTCGCGCGGGTGGTGCTGGCGGTGCAGGACTCGGTCGACGCGCTGTCGCCGTTCCTGTCGCTGCTTGACCGGGTCGGCGGCCGCACGGACGAGCAAATCCTCGATTTCAGCATCCGTCAGTCCCGCGAGGAGGCCTGGTACAACGCCGTCCTGCTGGCCGGCCAGAGCGAGACGGAGCGCGCGGCGACCATCGAGCGGCTCGACGTCCGGGCCGCCGTGCTCGCGCGGTTGACCGCACGGCCGGGCGACCTCGTCCGGCCGGCCCTGGAGCTGATCCGGCGCACCGAGAGCGCAGACGTCCCGGCCGTCATCACGCATCTGGACAGCGTCATGGAGCAGACCCCCGTCCGGCCGAAGACGGGTTGAGCCCCGGCGGGTACGCGGACAGGCCGGTCCCGCACACCCGGGCGGGCACGTCACGTCACGGTGTCGGTGGCGTGGTGGCTGGTCGTCGCCCGGGCGGGTACCGGAGGCTGGTCCGGCCAGGCGAGCGCGTACCGGGGATCGCCGCCGCGGCTCAGCCGTACGAAGCGCAGGAGTTCGCGGACGATGCCCGCGTTGCCCATCGCCCAGCCGGTGCGCGGTTCGAGGTCGCTCGGGGTGGCCCGGTGTTCGACGTTGGACCAGCGAGCGCCGTCCTCGTCCCGGATCGCGCGGGCGGCGAGGTCCGCGACGAGGACGCGGGCGAAGTCGTACGGGTCCTGCTGTTCGGCGATCCGGTCGCAGGCCAGGGCGAGGACGCCCGCGGTGCCGCAGCAGCGGCCGTTGTTGTCCCAGAAGCCGGGGCGCAGCCGCTGGGGGAGGCCGGAGTGCGTGACCGTGTGCCAGCAGCGGTCGGCGAGAGCGGTCCAGCCGGGGTCGGCCGTGACGTCCCGCAGCAGCCGGAAGGCCTGGGCGTCGCCGGCCGGGCCGTGGCACCAGCCGTAACTGACGCGATCGACCGCGTCGGGGCGGTACTGAGGGGTGGAGTGCGGGACCAGGAAACCCTCCGGCCCCGCCTGGTCACGCGCCACGACGTCCGCGGCACCGGCCAGCGCCAGTTCGACCAGGTCCGTACGGCCGGTGGCCCCGCCGACCCGGGCCAGCGCCAGGACGATACCGAGCGCACCGTGGGAAACGTGGTGCAGACGGGAGTCGACACCCGTGCGATGCGGCCACTGGACGCCCGCCGGAGTCGGCTCCGCCGTGCGCAGATACGGCTCCACGGCCAGGACGGCCAGTTCGGGGTCGCCGGCCACGAGAGCCCCGAGGCCGATCCCCGCGTTTCCGCCCATCAGCTCGAACAGGGCGCCCCAGCGGGTGCCGTCGAATCGTGACCGCACGACCGTCAACGCGCGGTCGGCTGCGGCACCGGCCGCCTTGTCGCCGAGTTCTTCTTGAAGTGCCCGCAGGACGAGCGCCATTCCGGTACGGCCGAAGTACAGGGAGTCGTCGTCGATGCCGTCGACGGCGTCCGCGATGCTGCGGCCGGTGCGCAGGGCGGTGTCGGCGTAGGAGTCGTCGCCGAAGTGCCGCCACGCCTCCAGGAGCACCGGGACATGCGCGGCCGTACCGCTGTAGAACATGGGGTTGAGTTCGTCGTCGGAGCGGCGGTTCGGCCAGGCGAGTCCCCCTCCTGGGGTCTCCCGTGCGGACTCGGTCAGCCAGCGCAGCCCGTCCAGCGCGAGTCCCTCGACTTCGTCAACCGCCAGTGTCGTGGCCTGTGATGCAGTCACGGGCCCACTCTTCCATGATCTTCAAGGGTCGCCCAGGCCGGAGCTCCTCGGAGCCCTGGAACCCGAGGCTCTTCAGCGGCCGATCCGACGTCCGGTGGCGTCAGTCGGCCAGATCCCCCGTCGGCTCGCCCAGTTCCGCACGGTAGGCCGCGTAGGCGGTGCGCAGTCGGTCGCCGGGCCAGTCGGCGGGCAGGAGTTCCGGCGGCAGGACGGGGTCCGTCAGCAGGTGGCGTACGGCCGCCGCGAAGAGCGTCAGGCGGTCGGGGGGACGGGGGGATTCGGCCGCGCGGGTCAGCAGGGCGCGGGCGGTGTCGGCCCAGGTGGTCAACGGCCAGAGGTGGGCGGCCAGTTCGGGGGCGGCACGGGAGGGGCGGGCCGTGCAGGGCTCGGCGATCGCCAGCACCTCGTCGGGGAGGGGTCTGGTGAGGTTCGCCGGGCGGAGCCAGACGCCCTCTCGGAGTTCGGCCAGGCGCAGGGCGGTCAGGCGGGTGCGCAGGTCCGCGCGTTCGGCGGGGCCGCGGCCCGTGGTCGTGATGATCAGCATCTCCCAGTCGCCGTCCCACGCGCGCGTACGGGGCCGTACCGCCTCGTCCTGGCGCCGCTGGCGGGCAAGGAGCCGGTCACTGAGGCCGTAGACGGCGTCGTCGGTGCGGCGCAGGTCGCCGGCCGCCGTCATCCGGCTGAGCGCTGCCCGGAGCGCGGAGCCGCCGACCCCGAACGGCTCCACGAGGCGGAGCAGGTCCTTCACCGGCAGCCGCGGCGGATGCGTGCCCAGCAGCAGGCTCAGCACGACCGACCGGGCGGACAGCGGCCGCAGGTCGGCGCCGGCGGGCTCGGCGGACACGTTCATGCGCATGGTCACGTACTGTACGTCCGGCTTGTTGTTGCATCATTGCTACAGTCGTAGCGAGAGTGCAACATGGAGCCATGGACTCGACCGCCGCGCTTCCGCAGCCGCAGTACGCCACTCACGACGTCACCAACCAGCCACCGCCGCTCGCCCCGTACGACGCCTCCGACGACCCGGCCCTCATCGAGGGGCTGCGCCGGGAGGGCGCCGAGTGGGCCGAGCAGGGGATCCGGCGGCTCGGGGTGCGGGCCGGGAGCGCGGAGGCTCAGGAGTGGGGCGAGCTGGCCAACCGGCACGAGCCGGAGCTGCGCAGCCACGACCGGTACGGCAACCGGATCGACGAGGTGGACTTCCACCCCAGCTGGCACCACCTCATGCGGACGGCCGTGGCCGAGGGACTGGCGGGGGCGGCCTGGGCGGACGACCGGCCGGGCGCCCATGTCGCGCGGACGGCCGGCGGGCTGGTGTGGGGCCACACCGAATCCGGCCACGGTTGCCCCACCTCGATGACCTATGCGGCGGTCCCCGCGCTGCGCGCCACACCCGAGCTGGCCAAGGTGTACGAACCGCTGCTGACCAGCCGGGAGTACGACCCGGAACTACGGGTGCCGACCGAGAAGCCGGGCCTGCTCGCCGGCATGGGGATGACCGAGAAGCAGGGCGGTTCGGACGTACGGACCAACACCACGGCCGCCACGCCTACCGCCGAGCCGGGCGTCTACACCCTGCGCGGGCACAAGTGGTTCACCTCGGCGCCGATGTGCGACGTCTTCCTGGTGCTGGCGCAGGCACCGGGCGGGCTGTCGTGCTTCCTCGTGCCGCGGGTGCTGCCCGACGGCAGCCGTAACACCTTCCGCATCCAGCGGCTCAAGGACAAGCTCGGCAACCGGTCGAACGCGTCCTCCGAGCCGGAGTTCGACGGAACCGTGGCCTGGCTCGTCGGGCCCGAGGGGCGGGGCGTGAAGACCATCATCGAGATGGTCAACTGCACCCGGCTGGACTGTGTGATGAACTCGGCGACCCTGATGCGCAAGACGCTCGTGGAGGCCGGTCATCATGTGCGCCACCGCAGCGCGTTCGGCGCGCGGCTCGTCGACCAGCCGCTGATGCGCAACGTTCTGGCCGACCTGGCGCTGGAGTCGGAGGCCGCGACCACGCTCACGCTGCGGCTGGCCGGCGCCGCCGACCGCGCGGTGCGCGGCGACGAGCAGGAGCGTGCCTTCCGGCGGATCGCGACGGCCGTCGGCAAGTACTGGGTCACCAAGCGCGGCCCGGCCTTCACCGCGGAGGCCCTGGAGTGCCTGGGCGGCAACGGCTACGTCGAGGACTCCGGGATGCCCCGCCACTACCGCGAGGCACCCCTGCTGTCGATCTGGGAGGGCTCCGGCAACGTCAACGCGCTCGACGTGCTGCGGGCGCTCGCCCGTGAACCCGGCGCCGCCGACGCCCTGTTCGGGGAACTCGCCCACGCGCGCGGGGCGGACGCCCGGCTGGATGTCACCGTGACCCGGCTGAAGACGGAATTGGCGGAAACCGATCAGGCGGGCGCCCGCCGGCTGGTCGAGCGGATGGCGCTCGCCCTCCAGGCCTCCCTGCTGGTCCGGTACGCCCCGACCGCCGTCGCGGACGCCTTCTGCGCGACCCGGCTCGGCGGCGACTGGGGGTACGCGTTCGGCACGCTGCCCGCCGGGGCCGGGGTCGACGCGATCCTGGAGCGGGCACTGCCTGGCGGGAACTGATCCCTCCACGGGGTGTCGTTGGCCGGTGACCGTCGACGGATCGCACACAGTCGTCGTCCGATCCCGCATTGTTGTCAGTGCCGTGGTGCAGACTCCTGATCAGGTGGTACTCGCCCGGGGAGGACAACGTGTTCACGGGGATCGACGAGGTCGACTGGGCCGCGCTGCGGCACGCGTACGGCAGCGCGGAGGACGTGCCCGGTCTGCTGCGCGCACTGGCCTCGCCGGACGCGGCCGAACGGGAGGTCGCGCTCGACGGGATGTACGGCTCGGTGCACCACCAGGGGAACGTGTACGACTCGACGCTCGCCTGCGTCCCGTTCCTCTTCGCGCTCGCTTCCCGCGCGGAGGTGCGGGACCGGGGTGCCATAGTCGAACTGCTGGTCAGCATCGGCTCGGAGAGCGCCGGCCCGCCGGCCCAGGCCGCGGTGCGCGCCGGCGCCGCGGCCTTCGTGCCGCTGGCCGACGACCCGTGCCCCGGGGTACGGCGGGCGGCCACGGCTGCGCTGGTCCGGTTCCTGGACGAACCCGCGCGGGTGCTGGAGCTGCTGCGCCGGCGGATCACGGTGGAGCGCGACGAACAGGTGCTGCCCGCCCTGACCGCGGCCCTCGGCCTGTTCGTACGGCGCCATCCCGCCGACGCGGCCGGGGCGGTGGAGCTGCTGGCCGCGCAGAGCCGGCCGCCGCACTCCGCGGGGATGCGGCTCGCCGCGCTCGGCCAGCTGGCCCTCGGCGCGCCGGAGCGGCTGCCCGCCGATCTGGTACCGACGGCGGTCCGGCTGCTGCGGGAGCGGTCCGAGCGGCGCGCCACGGATCCGGACCGGATGGAGCCGGACACGCTGGTCGGCCGGATACGGCGGCTGCGACCGTCGGACGAGGAGGGTTCGTATCTGCTGCGCACCCTCCACCGGGCGCTGGACGACCGGGTGGCCGACCGGATCGCCCTGCTCGTGGGCCAGTTGGGCAGTCCGGACGCGATGGACCGGTGCAACGCGGTGCGGATGTCGGCCGGGCTGTTCCGGGAGTGGCGGGCGGACTTCAGCGCGCCCGTCTCGTTGATCGGTACCCAACTGGGCTGCCAGGAGGATCAGTTGCGTGATGCGGCCGTCTCGGTGCTCGCGGAGCTGTTCGGGCTGGCCGCGCCCGCCGCCGACGAGTTGCACGCGCTGGTGATCGCGCGGCCCGACCTGTGGGTGCGCACCTGGGAGCGCGGCAGGCCCTCGCTGGGCGGACCGCTCAAGGCACTGGCCAGAAGCGGCGATCCGCGCGCGGTCCCGGTCCTGGCGCAGTTGCTGGCGGGCCCGGCGGCTCCCGTCGGGCTGGGCTTCGAGGTGGTCCGGCTGGGCCCGGCCGCGGCTCCGCTCGCCCCCGCGCTGCGGCACCGGCTGGGCCGGCTACCGCTGGACTCGCCCGAGGCCGCCGAGCTGGCCGCTCCCCTGCTGGCGGCAATCACCGCACTCAGGGATCCGGCAGCGGTGCCGGAGGTACTGCGGCTGCTGCGCGGCGCACCGGACGGACTCGGGGCACGGGAGGCCCTGGTCGGGCAGGCGGTGCGGGCACTCGACGCCCTGGGTACGGCGGCCCGGGCGGCGGCGCCGGTCCTGCGCGGGCTCCTCGACACCCGGCACGCGGCCCTGGCGGCGGGGGCCCTGTGGGCGGCGGAGGGCGACGCGGGCGCCGTACTCCCCACACTGCTCAGGGAGTTGACGCACGGTCGCAGCCGCAGCACCCGGACAGCGGCCGAGCAGCTGGGGCGGCTCGGGGCCGCAGCCCGGGACGCGCTGCCGGCCCTGCGCGGGCTGGCCGGATCGGGCCGGGTGTGGGAACGGACCGCGGCGGCGCAGGCCTGGTGGCGGATCGACGGGGATCCGGACCCGGTACTGCCGGTGCTGCGCGCCGCCTGGGCGGAGAATCCGTACGCCCGCGGTGCGATCGCCGCGTGCCTGGCGGAGATGGGCCCGACGGGCGCACCGCTGCGCGACCTGCTGACGGCCGAACTCGCCACCGCCCGACGGCACACGGCCCGGCCGGGCGGGTACGGCAGCCACGACATCGCCCGGGACGAGCGACTGCTCGCCAACTGCCTCACGGCGCTGGCGAGTCAGTGACCCCGAAGCTCCCGGAGCGGGCGCCGGTTCAGCCGATCGTCCGGCCCCATTGCGGCCCGAGCCGCGACCACTCCGCGTCCCAGCGGTCCATCCGCCGCCGCTCCAGCCGGCCGCGCACCACGAGCCCGGCGACGAAGGGGACGGCGGCCGCGCTCAGCCCGACCAGACCGCCGATCAGCGCGGACCGGAAGTGCGCCTCGGACGCGGTGGCGGGCCGCGTGACCAAGTGCCCCTGGGGGTCCGTCCAGACGGTGACCGGGGTGCCGACCTTACTGCCGGCCGGGACCCGGGCCTGGCCGGTGTGCGCGGAGCCGTCGTCGACGGTCCAGCCCACCCTTGCCCAGACCCGTTCGCCGCCGGAGGACTCGGACTTCGGCCCGGAACCTCCTGGAGCCTTGTCCATGACATGGGCCACGACCGGGTGCCATTCGGCGCGCTCACGGGCCAGACCGTCCTCGACCGACCGGGCCGCCGCGAGCCCGCCGAGCACCCCGGCCAGCAGGGTGAACAGCCAGGCGCCGAGCAGCACCCAGGCCTCCAGTGTGTCTGCGCGGCGCTTCAGCGGGTTGCGCCGCCAGCGCCACAACCAGACCTTCGGACCACGGAACGCCTTCAAAGGCATCCTCCTCACGCGCGCACGGACAGCCCGGACCGCCCTCCCATACGGGAGAGGCCGCCCCGTTGCTCACGGCGAACCTCCGAGTCGACGGTCGCACGACTGAGCCCGCTCGCGCAGGCGTCTCCTGGAACGAGTCCCGGCACCTTGTTCGGGCGGACCGGCACCGCGGCTCCGACCTGTGCCGACGAAGGGTCCGGAGGCCGCGGTTTCTGTCATACGAGCCGACGGTCCGGTCATCCTCGGTCGTCCCGCGACCGCGGCTTGATCACCGACCTGTGTACGGCAGTAGGGTGACGCCGTGGCACCACGACCCTTGCATGAAATCGTCGAACCGGGCTGGGCGAAGGCCCTGGAACCCGTGGCCGGGAAGATCGCGGCGATGGGCGACTTCCTGCGCACCGAGATCGCCGCGGGACGCACCTACCTCCCGGCCGGGCCGAACGTCCTACGGGCCTTCCAGCAGCCCTTCGACGACGTTCGCGTCCTGATCGTCGGCCAGGATCCGTACCCCACCCCGGGGCACGCGGTGGGCCTGTCGTTCTCGGTCGCGCCCGAGGTACGCCCGCTGCCGGGCAGCCTGATCAACATCTTCCGGGAGCTGAACACCGACCTGGGCCTGCCCCAGCCGTCCAACGGCGACCTCACCCCCTGGACCCGGCAGGGCGTCCTGCTGCTCAACAGGGCGCTCACGACGGCTCCGCGCAGCCCGGCCGCGCACCGGGGCAAGGGCTGGGAGGAGGTCACCGAGCAGGCGATCCGGGCACTGGCCGGACGCGGCAAGCCGCTGGTGTCCGTCCTGTGGGGCCGCGACGCCCGCAACCTCCGTCCGCTGCTCGGCCAGTTGCCGGCGGTGGAGTCCGCGCACCCCTCGCCCATGTCGGCGGACCGCGGTTTCTTCGGCTCCCGCCCGTTCAGCCGGGCCAACGACCTGCTGATCCAGCAGGGGGGACAGCCGGTGGACTGGCGTCTGCCGTGAGCGCAGGCGGCGGCAGGGTCCCCGGCGTCGAGGGCCGCGCCGTCGGTTCCGGGGGCGCCGAGGGCCTCGGGCCCGGCTTTCTCGCCGTCGACTCCGGCGGTTCCGGGCTGCGAGCCGTCGTAGGCGTGCCGGGGCGGGAGCCGTCGGCGCCGCGGGAGTCCCGGGAACCGGTGCGGACGGGCGCGCGAGGCCTCGACCCCGGGCATCTGCTGGAGCAACTCCTGCCCATGGCAAGGGCGTTGATCGGCGAGTACGGCCTGGACGGGGTGACGACGGTGGTCGTCGGCGCCGCCGGACTGGCCAGTCTCGGGGACGCCCTGCGGGCCGACCTGCCGGACGCGCTGACCCGAGAGCTCGGCGTGCGGACGGTCGCCCTGGCCGCCGACGCGGTGACGGCGTACGTCGGCGCCCTGGGCCCGCACCCGGGCGCGGTGATCGCCGCCGGTACGGGGCTGATCGCGATCGGCACGGATCTGACCGGGTGGCGCCGGGCGGACGGCTGGGGGCATCTGCTGGGCGACTGCGGCGGTGGCGCCTGGATCGGCCGGGCGGGCCTGGAGGCGGCGCTGCGCGCCTTCGACGGGCGGGACGGCGGCTCGGCCGCGCTGCTGGCGTGCGCCGAGGAGCGGTTCGGGCCGCCGGCCGGGCTGCCCGGGCAGCTCTATCCGCGCGCCGACCGGCCCGCCGTACTGGCCTCCTTCGCCCCGCTGGTCGCCGACTGCGCCGCCCACGACCCGGTCGCCGCCGGGATCCTGCGCGCGGCGGCCCGGCACATGGCGGAGTCGGCCGCCGCCGTCTGCCCCACGGCCGGTGCGCCCCGAGTCGCGCTCACCGGCGGCCTGTCCAAGCTGGGCGACCCGCTTCTGGTACCGCTGGCCGAGGAGTTGACGAGGCTGCTGCCGCGGGCCCGGCAGGTTCCGGCGCAGGGCGGTCCGCTGCACGGAGCGGTACGCGTCGCGAGTGACCTGATCACCGGGCGGCTCACTCTGCCGGGTGATGAAAAGCTGCTCTCCGTAGTACATACAAAAAGGGATTGATCCCACTGGGACATGAAGTGTCCGACAGTTGACGGGATCACCTCCGAATCATGCGCAACTCATCAGACAAAACCGGACGGATACCGCTCACCTGCACCCTCCCCGAACAGGGGAGCCCAATAAGCCAGTAACATGCGTCGCCATGAGCTCCCCCACTGGGCCCGCGTCCGGCCTGCCAGTACGAATGCCGCGACCTCGCCAGCCCGGGCGGCACCGCCGACCCGAGCCGCTGGTGGCTCCCGAGGACGCGCCCGCGCTCGTCCTCGCGGTGCCGGGTACGCCCAGCGCGGTCACACGCTCCCTCGCCGAGGAGGTCGTGAGCATCGCCCGCTCCGAGCTGCCCGGCCTGGACGCCCGGATCGGGTACCTGGACGGGGACGACGCGGAGTTCCCCACCCTCCAGTCCGTGCTCGCCCGCGGCGCCGAGGAGCGCGCCGCCCGCTACGAGCAGGCCGTCGCCGCCGGCGTCGAGGGCGTCAAGATGCCCGACGGCCCGGTCGCGGTCGTCGTGCCGCTGCTGGCCGGCCCGGACAGCGCGCTGCTGCGCCAGGTCCGCCAGGCCGTGATGGAGAGCCGGGTCGCCGCCGACCTGACCGACGTCCTCGGCCCGCACCCGCTGCTCGCGGAGGCGCTGCACGTGCGTCTGTCGGAGGCCGGTCTGGCCCGCGCCGACCGCGCCCGCCTGTTCACCGTGGCCACGGCCGCCGACGGCATCATCCTCGCCTCCGTGGGCGGCGAGGAGGCCGTGCAGGCCGCCGGGATCACCGGCATGCTGCTCGCCGCGCGCCTGGCCGTGCCGGTGATGGCAGCTGCGCTGGACCAGGAGGGTTCGATCTCCTCCATCGCCGAGCAGCTGCGGGCGTCGGGTTCGCAGCAGCTGGCGCTGGCGCCGTATCTGATCGGCCCCGAGATCGACGGGGGCCTGCTGACGGCGGCCGCCGAGGAGGCGGGGTGCGCCACGGCCGAGCCGCTGGGTCCGTACCCGGCGATCGGCAAGCTGGCGCTGGCCAAGTACACGACGGCGCTGGGGATCGCTCCGCAGCAGCCGCAGGGTGCGCCGGTGCGCTGAGGTTGGCGTGTGTGCCTTGACGGGTCCTTTCCTGGAAGGGGCCCGTCGGTCTTTTTCGGGGTAGTGCGGAGGTTCTTCGACCGGCCGCCGGGTGGGGGCTGAGCCCGCGCACGCGGCGGAGCCGCGCCTTGGCACACCCCGCGCCCTTTACGGTGCGCTGCCTGGTCGGGCCTAGTCGAAGATCACGCAGGACGCTGCCGGAATCTCCACCGAGCCGTCGTAGCGCGGCACGCCTGTCTCCTGGTCGACGGTGAACCAGGTGATGTCCCCGGAACGTTCGTTGGCCGAGTACAGGAAACCCCCGGATTCGGTGAGGGCCCGGGGCCAGTGACCGCCGCAGGGAACCGTCCCCGTCAGGTGCAGACTGTCCCCGTCGACCGTGAACGTCGTCAGGACGTCCTCGCCCCGGGTCGCCGTCCAGACGAAGCGGCCGTCGGGTGATACGACGATGCCGGACGGGTAGGCGTCGCCGGCCGGGGCGCCGGGCAGTACCGGGGTCTCGGCCAGGGGCTTCAGGGCGCCGGTACCGGCGTCCCAGCGGCAGACCGTGACGGTCGGGGTGAGTTCGTTGACCACGTAGGCGTACCGGCCGCCGGGGTGGAAGGCCAGGTGGCGCGGGCCGGAGCCGGGGCGCAGGGCGAACTCGCGGTGGACGGCGAGGGTGCCGTCGTTCAGGGTGCAGACCCGGACCGAGTCGGTTCCGAGGTCGACGCTGACCGCCCAGCGGCCGCTGGGGTCCGGCTGCACCTGGTGGGCGTGCGGGCCGCGCTGGCGGCGCTCGTGCGGGCCCGAGCCGGTGTGCCGGAGCACCCCGGAGGCGGCGCCGGCGAGGGTGCCGTCGGGGCGGACGGGGACGGCGCTGACACTGCCGGAGCCGTAGTTGGCGGTCAGGACGTGACCGTCGAAGACGCTGAGGTGGGTGGGGCCGCTGGCGTCGACCGGGACCGGGGGTCCGGCGAGCCGTGGCTTGTCGTCGTGGACGTGGTACGCGGCCACCGCGCCGTCGGCGGTCTCGCTGACCGCGTACAGGGTGTGCCCGCCGGGTGCGAGCGCGAGAAACGACGGGTCGGGGACGCCGTCGACGCCTTCCAGGAGGGCCAGGGCACCGCTGTGCGGATGGACCGCCGCCGTGACGACCCCCGGCCCGCCGGCCGCCGTGAACGACCCGATGAACGCCCTCCGCCGCCTGCCGCCGTCTGCCACCGGTGTCCCCTCTCGGTTCTCGATACGAGCCGGTACGAGCCAGTACGAGCCAGTCCCGGGCCGACGGTAGCAGTTTGCGGTCTAGACCAAGACGTCCGGGGCGGCGCGTCTCAGGCGCCGACCAGGGGTGAGCCCGAGGGGGCGCGCAACGGCTCGGCGAGTTCGGCCAGTGCGCGCTCCAGGCCGTGCAGATGGACGAGGGCGGCCTCGGTGGGCGGTTCGGCGGGGCCGGTGCTGTGTGCGGAGCCCCGGGTGAGCGCCTCCACGGCCGCCTCGACGCGCCAGCAGGCGGCGGCCAGCCGGGCGTCGTGGGAGGCCTCGGGGTCGGCGGCGACGGCGACCAGACCGCGGATCTCCCGGGCGCAGTCGTCCAGCAGGGCGAGGACCCGACGGGCGCGGCGCCTGCGGCCGGGCATCGGGGTGAGCGGATGGACGAGGGGCGCGACCGAGAGCCGTACCCGGCCGAGCAGCTGCTCCAGTTCGGCCACCCGGAGTGCCGGATCGGCGGTGGCGGATCCGGCGAGCCGGGCGGCGGCCTCGGCCGTGCAGGCGTGGACGCAGCGCAGGGCGCGCTGGATCCAGGCGTCGGTGATGACGTGGGTGGTGACCGGCAGCACGAACAGCACGGCGAGCCCGGCGCCGACGGCGCCCACCGCGGTCTCGGTGAGCCGGAGCGCCAGCAGGCCGGGGGTGAGGACGCCGAGGAGGCCGTAGAGGAGCTCGGCGAGCAAGGTCACCCAGAGCATCATCCAGGTGTAGGAGACGGCGGCCGAGTAGAAGATGCCGAAGACGGCGACCGCGACCAGCACGGCGGTGGGGACGGGGGCGCCGTGCACGGGGACGGCGACGAGCAGGCCGAGCGCGATGCCGAGGACCGTGCCGAGCACCCGGCGGAAGCCCCGGACCAGGGTCTCGCCGCGCGAGGCGGTGTTGACGAAGATCCACCAGGTGGCGCCGACCGCCCAGTACCAGCGCTGGCCCGACACCGCCTGACCGACGACCAGCGCGAAACCCGCGCCCGCGGTGGCCTGGACCGCCTGCCGGGTGGTCACCCGGGCCAGGCCGCTGCCGGCGGGCGGGGCGGGTACCGGCGGCGGGGGCAGGCGGCGCTCGTAGCACCACAGGCCGAAGCGGACGGCGGCCGTGGCGAGCACGGAGAGCAGCACTGCGGCGTACAGCTCGGGCAGCTGTCCGGGCGTGGCGTGCAGGAACTGGGCCACGAAGTAGGTCATGAAGGCGAACACGCCGAGGCTGTGGCCCCGCGGCCCCCAGCGGCGCGCGTACACGCCCGCGCCGACCACGGCGAGGAAGACCAGGTCCCGTGCGACGGGCACGTCGTGCAGTTCGGCCGCGGCGGCCAGCACGGGGAGGCCCACGACGGGCAGCAGCGCGGTGGTGACGGCCTGCCCGCGCACGGTGGCGTCGGCGACCGTGAACAGGGTGAGCAGCGCGGCGAGCCCGCCGGTGACGGCGCCCGTGAGGGAGTGCCCGGCCGCCCCGCAGAGCACGACGGCGAGGCCGATGCCCAGCACGGCCCGGGCGGCGAAGCGCAGCCGCACCCGCCCCGGGTCCGGAGCCGTGAACACCCTCTTCAGCACTGCTTTCCCTCCCATGGACCGCACAGAAACGGCGCCGCGTGGACGACACAGAAATGGCGCCGCGGGGATCCGCAGCGCCATCGACACCCCCATGAGAGCATCGTCGGGGCGACCGGCTCAAGTGTTCCCGATTTCACTGAGCCATCGGCCCACTCTCACCGCACGAAGCCGGCCAGCCTGAGCACCAATGGCCCAGCTCAGCCCGAACCGGCTGTGAGCCATTGGTACAGTCGCACACCATGACCGTGGACGAGCTCGACACCCGCATCCTGCGCCTGCTGCTGGAGCAGCCGCGCACCAGCGTGCGCGAGTACGCCCGGATCCTCGGTGTCGCCCGGGGCACCCTCCAGGCCCGCCTGGACCGGCTGGAGCGAAACGGTGTGATCACCGGCGGCGGTCCCTCCCTCTCCCCCGCCGCTCTCGGCCACCCGGTGCTGGCCTTCGTGCACATCGAGGTCACCCAGGGCCACCTCGACGACGTGGGGGACGCGCTGGCCGCCGTGCCGGAGATCGTGGAGGCGTTCTCGATCACGGGCGGCGGGGACCTGCTGACCCGGGTGGTGGCGCGGGACAACGCGCACCTGGAGGACGTGATCCAGAAACTGATCAGCCTGCCGGGCGTGGTACGCACCCGCACGGAAGTGGCCCTGCGTGAACGCGTCCCGTACCGCCTGTTGCCACTGGTGGAGTCGATCGGCCGGACGGCACGCGCGTAGCGGCATCCGTGACCTGAACTCCTTCTGCCTGTCCGTCTGTCCGTCTGTCCGTACCGTTGTCGCCCCCCCCCCGCAGGGCAGCACGCTCACCGTCGGCGGGCGCCCACTGAAACCCACCCGGACGGACCCGTACCGCCAGCCGTTCGCTCCGCCGGTCGTGCGACATCTGTGATGACTGCATAGCGTGGCGGCATGACCACGACCTGGGCAAAGCCGCAGCGACCGGCCACCGAGGACCGGCGGTGGCGGGCGCTCGGGGTGTGTCTGGCGGCCGGATTCATCTCGCTGCTCGACACCTCCATCGTGAACGTGGCACTGCCCTCGATCGAGCACGGGCTCGGCGCGACCGAGGCCGCCCAGTCCTGGGTGGTCTCCGGTTACGCCCTGACCTTCGGGCTGGCGCTCGTGCCGGCCGGCCGGCTCGGCGACATGCGCGGGCGGCGCCAGGCCTTCCTCTTCGGGCTGGCCGCGTTCACGGTGGCGTCGGCGGCCTGCGGGCTCGCCGCGAGCCCCGACCGGCTCGTGGTGTTCCGGCTGATCCAGGGCGCGGCGGCGGGCATGGTGGCCCCGCAGACCTCGGGACTGATCCAGCAGATGTTCCAGGGCGCCGAGCGGGCCAAGGCCTTCGGGCTGCTCGGCAGTGTCATCGGCGTCTCGACGGCGGTCGGTCCGCTGGCGGGCGGTCTGATCATCGGCGCGGTCGGTACCGGCGACGGCTGGCGCTGGGTGTTCTTCGTCAATCTGCCCATCGGGGTGGCCGCGTTCGCCGCCGGACTGCGGCTGCTGCCCCGGTTCCCCGCCTCGCCCGGCCGACGGGAGGAGTTCGACCCCGTCGGGGTGGTGCTCCTCGGTGCCGGGGTGCTCGCGCTGATGCTGCCGCTGGTGCAGGAGCAGCAGTGGACCGGGCGGCTGAAGTGGGCGCTGCTGCCGGTGGGCGGAGTGCTGCTGGGCCTGTTCTGGGTGTGGGAACGGCGGCAGGGACGGCTCGGACGGGCGCCCCTGGTGGATCTGGACCTGTTCTCACTGCGGTCCTTCACCCTCGGCGCGCTGATCAGCCTGAGCTACTTCGCGGGCTTCACCACGGTCTTCTTCGTCCTCGCCCTGTTCCTGCAGAACGCCGCCGGATACAGCGCGCTGGCCTCCGGGCTCACGGTGCTGCCGTTCGCGATCGCCTCGGCGGTCGGTGCCGCCCTCGGGGGCCGGCTGGTGGTGCGGCACGGGCGCAAGCTGGTCGTCATCGGCCTCGGCGGGGTGGCGGTGGGGCTGCTCGGGATCGCCGCGGTGGCGTGGCTGGTGCCGTTGGAGGACCTGGGGTGGGCCGCGGCGGTGCCGATGATCATCGGCGGGATCGGCTCCGGTCTCGCGGTCTCCCCCAACACGACGCTCACCCTCACCCGCGTCCCGGTGAAACGGGCCGGCGCGGCCGGCGGGGTGCTGCAGACCGGCCAGCGCGTCGGCTCGGCGGCCGGGATCGCCGTGGTGGGCTCCGTCTACTTCGCCCACCTCGCGAACGGCGGCCCCGCCACCGAGGCGCTCCAGTTGGGCCTGCTCACATCCGTCGGGTTGATCCTGGTGGCGCTGTGCCTGGCGGTCGCCGACATGCGCGAGCGGTCGAGGGCGCCGGAGGACGACTGAGCCCAGGATGCCCCGGGCCGGGATCTCCTATCTCACTGGAGTACTAGGCGGCCACCGCCTCCATCACCGAGAGCACGGTCGAGGTCGGCACGATCCTCGACAGCTTCAGACCGGCGGACTCGAACAGTTTGGCGAACTCCGGTGCCGTGCGTTCCCGACCGACCAGGGCCGCCATCAGCAGCAGGTCGAGCGCCTTGGCCTGATGGGATGCGTTGCCCGGCGGGACCACCGCGTCCACCGCCAGGACCCGCCCGCCCGGCGCCAGCGCGGCGCGGCAGCGGTCGAGGAGGACCACGCACTGTTCGTCCTCCCAGTCGTGCAGGATCGCTTGAGCACGAGGACGTCGCCCTTGGGTACGGCGGTGAAGAAGTCGCCGGACTCGGTGCTCCAGCGCCCCACGGTCCCGGGTGTGTCCAGGCGGTGCCCGGCCAGGACGTGCGGCCGGTCGTACAGGACGCCGTGCAGACCGGGGTGGCGGTCGAGGACCGTCAGCAGGAAGCCACCGTGGCCGCCGCCCACGTCCACGACCGTTCCGCCGGGCGGGAAGTCACAGGCGGTGGCGATGGGCTCGTTCTCGGCGTCGGACATCGCGGCCATACCGCGGTGGAAGACGTCCGCGGTGTCCTCGTCCTGCGCGAAGTAGTCCCAGAACGGCAGTCCGAAGAGATGCTCGAACGCGGATGTGCCCTCACTGACACAGCGGCTCAGGTCGGCGGTCGGCAGCCACATGCTGCGGTCGGTGTTCATCAGGACGGCCGAGCGTGCCGAGCAGGGTGCGTCGCTGCGCAGGGCGTCACCGGCGGAGGTGAGCCGGAAGCGGCTGGCGGCGTCCTCCTCGAAGACGCCGCGCGTGGCGAGCAGCCGGAGCACCCGGTAGAGGCTCCGCGCGTCCGTGCGGGTGGCCGCGGCCAGTTCGGCCGGGGTACGGGGGCCGTCGGCCAGATGATCGGCCACCCCGACGACCGCGGCGGCGCGCAGGGCGGCCGGGAACAGGTAGCCGAGCGATTCGTTGACGAGGAACGCGGACGAGGTACGGGGGTCGACGGGTTCGTCCGGGGCTACTTCGGGGCTCACGGGCGCCTCCAGCGCTGATCTCCGGGATGTCCGGAGGCATCGTGACATCGCGTGGGCCCTGGATCGGGGAGGGTGATCGGGGCGCGCGGGAGCAGACCGGGAGCGGTCACGAAGCCCCGCCCCGACGGATCCCGTACGGCGTATCGCCTGAGGCCCATGACCGGGACCCGCGGCTTGTGACCGGCCGACCGGCCGCATGTGACCGGCTGACGCGGCTTATGACCGACTCGCGTGTGGCGTGGACCGGCTGACCCGTGACTTATGACCGGCTGACGTGTGACTCGTGACCGGCCGGAATGCGGCTCGTGAGCGGCTCCTGGCGGGTGGCTTACGGACCGGCCGACTCGAGGCCTATGACCGGCCGGCGCGCTGCTCATCACCGGCCGGCTCGTGGCTCACGACCGGCGGCGGGGCTTTCCGCGTTTCGCGGGCTTGGCGGACTGGGTGCGCTTGGCTCCCCCGACCCCGGCCCTGCCCTGTGCGCCACGACCCGCCGCGGTCGCCTTCTGTGGCCGTTTCGGCTGCGTCCGGCCGCCCTGGGATCCCTGCGGCGCCTGTTCGGCCTGACGGCCGCGCGTGCTGTTGACCGTGCGGCCGCGGACGATGCCGATGAAGTCCTCGACCAGGTCCGTGGTGGCCTCCTCGGGCCAGGACAGGGCGACGGTCGACTGGGGGGCGTCGGTGAGCGTCCGGTAGGTGAGGTCCCGGCGGTGGTACAGCCTGGCCAGCGACTGCGGGACGACCAGCAGGCCGACGCCGGCGGCGACCAGTTCGACGGCGTCCTCGGTGGTGGCCGGGCGCTCGAAGGCGGCCTCGCCGGGCGGTGCGTCCCAGTCGAAGACGTCGTCCAGGGGGTGGAAGAGGACCTCGTCGGCCAGGTCGGCGACGGTGACCTCCTCGGCCGCCGTGATCACATGGTCCTTGGGTACGACGACCACCGAGGCCTCGGTGTAGAGGGGGATCGCGCTGAAGAACGTACGGTCCACCGGGAGCCGTACGAAACCCGCGTCCGCGTCCCCCGCGCGCAGCATGTCGGACGCCTCGGCGGCCGTGACCTGGTGGAGGCTGAGGGGGACGTCGGGCAGGCGCTCATGCCAGATCCGTACCCACTTGGCGGGCGTCACGCCGGGGACGTACGCGAGCCGGAACGACGGTGTTTCCTCCGAGCCTGTCACCTGGCCAGGTTAACCGGCCGGGGGCGGCGGCCCCGCATCGGCCGGAGACGGCGGCCCCCATCGACGGTGGTGGCGCCCCGCGTCGGCCGTGGTCGGCGGCCCCGCGTCGGCCGTGGTCGGCGCTTTCCTACCCTGCGGATACCCTTGACCTCATGAGTTCGCACCAGACCACCCAGACGATGAAGCCCGCGACCGCGGCGAAGAAGCTGGGTGTGTACCTGCCCGCCACGCCCGCCGCTTTCCAGGAGGGCGTCGTCTCGCGCGCCGAGCTGACCGAACTCCAGGCTGACCCGCCCGAGTGGCTGCGCGAACTGCGGGCCAACGGGCCGCACCCGCGTCCGGTGGTCGCGGAGCGGCTGGGCGTGTCCATCGCGGGGCTGGCGCGCGGCGGGGTGACCGAGCCGCTCACCACCGAGCAGATCGAGGAGCTCAAGCGCGAGCTGCCCGAGTGGCTGGCGAAGGAGCGCGCCACCCAGGCGGAGGTCCGCAAGGAGGGCGCACGGCTGAAGAACCTGAAGCGCGAGAAGGAAGCGGGGCAGGGCTGACGTCCTCGCCCGACTGACTTCCGCACGGCCCCGGTCCAGGCGTCTCCGCCTGCGGACCGGGGCCGTTCCCGTATCCCGCCTCACGCCTCTCGGCGGCCCTTGTCGCCCCTGATGAGCGGCGGTTTCCCTCCGGCGCCGGGGACCGTGGAGGGCGTTGTCAGTGGTCTCCCCTACAGTCGCCATCACTTGATCACTGCGGTGCGGGGAGGCACGCATGGGGTGGGTGACGGCCGGGGACTACGAAGTGGCCCTGGACGACGGGAAGGTGGTCTGCCGCAACGCGGCGGGGCGGCGGCTGAAGTCCGTGCCCGCGAAGCTCGCGGACGATCCGGCGGTGGTGGGACTTCGGCAGCTCGCCGAGTGGCTGGAGCGGCACGAACGGCAGTGCCTGGCCGATGTGGAGCGGTGGTTGACCCGTTCACTGCCGGTGCCGTTGGAGGTCCTCACCCGCGTCTGGCCGGACCCGGCCTGGCAGGCTGCGTTGCGCGACCTCGTGGTCACCGGCGCCGACGGCCAGGTCGCCGGTTTCCTGCGGGACGCCGACGCCGAGCGCGGGCTCGGCCTGGTGGATCTCGACGGCGACACCGTGCGCATCGCCCCCGACCTGGTCCGGCTGCCGCACCCGGTACTCCTCGAAGACCTCGAGGAGCTGCGGGAGTTCGCTGTCGAGCTGGGCGTCGAGCAGAAGGCCCAGCAGCTCTTCCGCGAGGTCTGGCACCGCCCGGCCACCCTGGACGCGGACGCCGCCCAGGTCGAGGAGTACGCGGGCGGGGTGTTCAAGGAGCTGCGCTTCCTGCACGGCAGGGCCACGCAGTTGGGGTACCGGGTGCGCGGCGGCCACGCGGTGTGCTCCGTACTGGAGGAGGGCCGTGGGATCGAGGCCCGGGTCTGGGTCGGCGACTTCGACGCCTACTACGAGACCGAGACCGGCCCGCTGGTGTGGACCGATCCGGCGGGCCGGGCGCTGAAGCTGGGTCAGGTCGGCCCGGTCGCCTGGTCGGAGGGCATGCGCATGGCGGCGGCGCTGTACGCCGGGCGGGACATCGAGGACGAGGAGCGGGCGGCATGACCGCGTACGACGACACCACCACGGCCACGCTGCTCGACGCCGGCGCGATCCTGCCGTCGGGCACCACCCGGCGCGAGGACGCCGATGTCCTGACGGCCCGCACCTACACCCACCCCGCCCTGGACGACCGCCCGGTGGTGCGCCTGGTGCCGGGCACCCTCGGCGAGGCCGAGGACCTGGCCCTTGAGTTCCTCGGCCTCGCCCGGGACCCCGAGGCGCCCGAGGTCGGCCAGGTGCGCCGGGAGACCCTGGGCTTCCCCGCCTGGGCGCTGGTCCACGACCCGGCCAACGGCCATCACGCCCTCGCCCTGGTCAAGGACGTCGAGCGGCTGGCCCGGCAGGCCAAGTCCAAGCCGGGCAACGCGAAGGAGGGCTTCGAGGCGCTCGGTGAGCGGCTGGGCCGGGCGGTCCCGCACTTCCTGCCGACCTTCTACGAGCAGGCCGCACGGGTCTTCCTCCAGCACGAGAACACCACTTACGCGGCGGCCTTCTTCGGCAAGGCCCGCGAGGCGGAGCGGGTGCACGCCCTGGCCGTGGACGAGGAGCGGCAGCGCGCGGTGTTCCTGGAGTTCGCCTTCGCCGGGGCGCTCACGGTCAAGGCGCTCAAGGAGTACGTGAAGGACCTCGCCCGGCGGCTCGAACCGGCCACCGCCTGGGCGCAGTTCCGGCAGCTGACGGTGGAGCGATGCGCGGCCGGGATGCCGCCGTACGCCTCGCTGCCGCAGGACGCGCGCGGGCTGATCAAGGCAGCGGGTCTTGGCCGGGTCACCGAGGAGTGTGCCCTGGTCGCCGACCTGCTCGCCTCCCCGGCCGCCGTACGGGCGCCGGCCTCCTTCTGGAACGCCTACCGCAGCGTGCTGCCGGTCCTCGCCGAGGAGCGGCCCGAGATCCGGGTGCGGCTGCTGGAGATCATGCCGGCCGGGCTGGGCCGGGAGGTGGCGGACGACGAGTTCTGGCTGGCGCTGCTGGCCGAGTGCGGAGCGGATCTGCTGCTCACCGACGACGGCGGGGCCGACGGGGACATGGACGCGGCGGACTGGCTGAGCCGCTGGGCCCAGCACCGCAAGCACGGGGCTGCGTACTCGCACCGCTCCCCCGCGACGCTGGCGCTGGTCGAGCGGATGGCGTCCCGGCTGCGGGCATCCGGACGGCCCGTGGACCTCTTCACCGGTCGCTGGCAGGCCGGGGCCGACCTCGATCTGCTGGACCTGTGCGTCGCGGAGGGCGTCGCGCTGGCCGTTCCGGACGCGGACGCGCAGGTCCATCTGCCGCTGAGCAGCTGGCTGCGCGACGAGCGGCCCGGGCAGCGGGATCTGAAGGCGCTGGCAGCCGAACCCCGTTACCGAACCATGCTGTTCGAGGCCGTCGAAGAGCTCGGGAGGGGTCAGGGTCCCGCGGATCTTCCCAGGGTGGCCGCGCATCCGGTCCTCGGCGACGTGCTGCGCGAGTGGCTGCAGGAGGCGACCTCGGAGTTCGCCGCCGCGACCGGACTGCCCGGCGCCGCCTCCAAGCTGGAGCGGCTGCGTCCCTTCCGGGCGGTGGTGCAGGAGAGCCCGCTCGCCGTCGGCCGGCTCGCCGGGTACGACGTTGTCCCGGTCCTCGGCCGCACGCTCCGCGCCGGAATCCTCGACGAACTGGGCTGGCCCGCGCTGGAGGAGGCGCTGCAGCTACTCGACTCCGAGGTGCGCAAGGACCGGGACAACGCGCTGTCGGTGACCGAGGCATGGCCCGCGCTGATCCTGGCGCGCGGTCACAAGGCGATCGTGGTCGGCCCCGAGGGGGTGCTGCTCAAGCACGACCTGCGGCTGCCGACGGACCTGGACCGCTGGCAGCGGCCCCGGTTCCGTTACGTGGACGGCGAGTTGCTGGTGGTGTGGCGGGACGGCTCGAAGCAGCACGGCTACTGGTCGAACCGCCCGTCCGAGGTGTTCCCGCTCGGCGGTGAGCAGGTACCCGGCTGGTGGTCCGGCATGGACGCGGCCAACGCCTCGGTCCCGCTGCCCGGTGGCGGCCGGGCCACGGGCGGCCGCACCCTGCACGCCGGGGACACGGTCCTGCCGCCGAGCCGCCCGGTGCTGGGCGACGGCACCACGTACTGGCGTCAGGGCAGGCAGGGACGGCAGTCGGTGTGGCTGGAGTACGACCCGGCGACCGGCGAGCACGGACGTGCCTCGCTGCCGGCGCTGCTGGCGTCGGCGGTCCGCGAGGACGCCTCGCTGTTGCACGGCTCCTGCGAGGTGCTGCCGTTGCAACCCGGTCTTGAGCACAGCCCGTTCGGTACCGACGGCACGGTCCTGGGGCGCTGGGTGCGCACGGAGGGCGAGGGCGCCGAGGCCCGGACCGTCGCCGGCACACCGGACGGACGGACGGCGACCCTGCGGGCGGCCCGCAACGGCCGGGTTCCGGGGGTGCCGCTGGGCGCGCTGCGGCTGCCGGGCGGGGCCGAGCCGATCGCCACGCAGATGTACCAGAGCGTCGCCCTGCACGCGGGCGACGGCACCGAGCTCGGGCGGATGTCCTTCGGCGAGTCCGGCGGGGCGTACGCGGCCGGTACCCGGCTGGTGCCGCCGGTCGCGTTCTGGCACGCGCTGCGCCCCCGCGACGAGCACGGGTCGGGCGTGCTGCGCGCCCTGACCGACGAGGCGGCCGGGACGCTGATGCGGGCGACGGCGACGGCGCTGGACGAGCGCCGGCAGGCGCTGGCCCGGGCCGGGCAGGACGACAGGGCGAGGGCCGCGGTGCCGGCCGCCGACGAGGTCGCACTGGCGGCGGTGGCACGGTCGCTGCCCGGACTCGCCGACCGACGGCTGCTGACCGGTGTCGCCTCCCTCGTCCGGGCGGCGCTGCGGGTCGCCGAGTCGGCCGGGTCCCTGGCCACGCCGCCGAAGGAGCGGCCGCGACAGCCCCGGCAGCGGACCGAGGGCATGTTCGCTGACTACTCCCCGGAGCACGGCGGGGACCGGACGCTGCACGACGCCGTCGCCGGAGTCGTGCCCCTGCAGAACGCATGGCAGAGCGGCTGGGCCGCGCTGCGCCAGATCCGCTCGGTGAACCACGTGCTGTCCGGCAGGCCCGCCGACGGCAAGCCGCTGCCGGGACCCGAGCGGCTCGCCGCCGTCGGCGACGGCTGGCTGAGCGAGGAGCACACCGTCCCCGGCATCGGCGCGGTCTGGCCGGCCGTCCTGGGCGTGCTGCGGCCGCTCGCCTACCGCGCTGCTTCCCCGGCCCTCACCGACGCCCAGCGCGAGCCGCTGCTCCTGCTGTTCGAGGCGCTGGCCGAGGGACCGCTCCCCGGGCTCGGGACCGCGCTGCGCGAGGTCGTGCTCAGCGAACCGCACGACAAGCAGCAGCGGACGGGCCAGGTGCTGCGCCGGGACGGCCGTACGGTGGTGATACTCGGCTGCCAGAGCGTGGACGCCCGGCTGGGCCAGGTCGAGTGGCTGGCCCTGGACCACGATCCGTCCGGGGCGTTCGGTGCCGTCGGGCATTTCACGCTGGTCCGGGAGACCCGGCATGCCACCGGGATTCCGGCGGACCGGCTCACGGCCCTGACCCGACTGGTCCGGGAGAAGGGCGCCGCGCCCTGGCGGCCCGGGGCTCCCGAGGCGCTGGCGGCCGCGACGAACGGCGGGCTCGGTCCGCTCCAGGCCACCGTGCTGCTGGCCGGCCATCCGCAGGCACCCGGTGCCGAGGGCCTTGCCACCATCGGTCTCAAGCCTCGTCAGCGCGGCTTCGGTGCCGAGCTGTTGAAGTCGCTGGGTCTGGACGAGCAGCGGGCGCTCCTCGGCGCGCTGCTGCCGGACGACCCGGCCGAGCTGTGGACGACCGGCCCCGACACAGCGTCCGCGGCGCGGCTCTGGACCGAGCGCCTCGGCACCCTGGTGCGTCTGCCGGAGGACCTCAGCACCGATCTGGCCGGCATGGGCGTCGGTCATGCCGAGGCCGTGCTCAACCCCGCGCGCACCCCCTGGCTCACCCGTACCACGGTGTTCCGGCCCGACAAGGACGGCGACCTGACGCCCGCCGACCCGTCGGCGGTACCCGGTTCGTATGCGCTGGCCGGTGCCGTGGAGAGCCTGGCGGCGCTCGCGTACCTGCTGCCGTACGGGCATCCGCTGCGGGCCGGGCTGACGGACGGACTCACCGCGCTGCGCCGTCGCCTGGCCGACCCCGAACTGCTGCTCGAACTGGGCCTGGACTGGACGGAGAAGGGCGGCCCGACCTCTGTCCAGCTGCGCAAGGCCTTCGGCCTGCCCGAGTCCGGCGGCGCCGACGCCGACGGAGTGACCCGGGCCGGTGACACGCTGGTGCTGCGTCCCTGGTACTCGGACACGGAGCACGTACTGGTCCGGCCGGCCACGCTGAGCGGACCGGACGACTCCGTCTTCGGGCTCCTGGAGGGCCTGCTCGGCGAGGGGCGCACGACCTGGCTGCGCGCCGTCCGGACGATCCTCGGCGGCGACCTGGACCGCGCCCTCGCGGCCGAGGGACCCGCGGGGTACGCCCAGGACCCCACGGTCAGTGTGCCCGCCCTGGTCACCGAGGTCGCTTCGGCCCACGGTCTCGGCGAGGACGCGGCGGCACTCTACCTCCAGGTGCTGGCCCTGCCCGACCCGACCGACCGCAACTGCGCGCGCTGGACCGGCTGGAAGCCCGCCCGGACGAAGAAGGCGCGCGCCGAACTGACGGCGAGCGGTCTGGTCGTCGAGGCCAAGCGCCCGCGCGCCGGCCGCACCCTCTTCCTGCCCGGCGGCTGGCGCGACCTCAAGGCCCCGGCCCTGCCGGTGGAGACCTGGAAGGAAGCGCTCTACCCGGTCTCCGACGGCGACCGCACCCTGCCGCTGGTCCCGGTGCCGGAGCTGTTCGCCCACGCCTGGGAGCGCGTGCGGGCCGGGGACGCGCCCGCGTACGAGCAGCTGACCACGCGAGCGACCCGCGGCGGCCGCCGCCGATGACCGAGCGCCGCGCCGCCACCCGCACCCGTACCGCCGCCGGCACCACCACCCGTACCACCGCGAAGGACGACCACCGATGACCGCCAGTGCCGCTCCGCTCCGCCAGATCGTGCCGCCCGAGGACCGGTACGTCACCGAACTGGCCTTCCTCTCCGCGTACGACGCCGGGCCGCGGCCGCCCGCCTGGCGGCTCACGCCCCGCGCCGTCGTCACCTTCGTCATGGGCAGCGGCGGCCAGGCACTGCGGCTGCCCGACGACGCCGAGGTGCCGGCGGGGGTGCCGCGCCGGCTGGTCGTGGAGGACAAGTTCGTCGGCGACCGGGCCCTGGTCGAGCGCTGTGTGGTGACGCTCGCGGGTGAGCGGGGTCTGCTGCTGGTCGGCGAGCCCGGTACCGCCAAGTCGATGCTGTCCGAACTGCTGTCGGCCGCCGTGTGCGGCACCAGCGGGCTGGTCGTGCAGGGCACGGCGGGCACGACCGAGGACCAGCTCAAGTACGGCTGGAACTACGCCCTGTTGCTCGCCCAGGGTCCCAGCCGACAGGCACTCGTCCCCTCCCCGGTGCTCACCGCGATGTCCCGGGGCGCCGTCGCCCGGGTGGAGGAGGTGACCCGCTGTCTGCCCGAGGTCCAGGACTCCCTGGTGTCGCTGCTGTCCGAACGGCGCATCGCGGTGCCCGAACTGGCGGGCACGGACGACGCGTTGGCGCATGCCGCGCCCGGCTTCACCCTCATCGCCACGGCCAACCTGCGGGACAAGGGCGTCTCGGAGATGTCCGCCGCACTCAAGCGCCGATTCAACTTCGAGACCGTGGGCCCGATTCCGGACCTGGACGCCGAGACCGCGCTGGTACGCGGTCAGGCGCGGGCGTCCGTGGAGCGGGCCGGAGCGCCCTTCCAGGTCGACGACGCGGTGCTCGAGGCACTGGTCACCGCGTTCCGGGATCTGCGTGAGGGACGGTCGGCGGAGGGCTGGGAGGTGGAACGTCCGTCCACGGTGATGAGCACGGCGGAGGCGGTGTCGGTGGCGGGCGCGCTGGCCCTGGCCGCCGCCTACTTCCCCGGGGACCGCGACGTCCTCGGCCTGCTCCCGGGGCATCTCCTGGGCGTCGTGCGCAAGGACGATCCCGCCGACGCGGCCCGGCTGCGCAGCTACTGGGACGGTCCGGTACGACGGCGCGCGGAACAGGGCTCGGCGACCTGGCGCACCCTGTGGGACCTGCGCACGGTCCTGGAGGCGTGACCTCGTGACCGACTCCCCCGAGGCGGCCCTGGCGGCCCTCACCGACCCCGCCGGGCCGTACCTCATCGGTGTACGGCACCACGCGCCGTCCCTGGCGGCGGCGGTGCCCGCGCTGCTGGACGCGGCGAAGCCGGACGCGCTGCTCGTCGAGCTGCCGGCCGAACTGCAGGACTGGCTGCCGTGGCTGGCCCACGAGGACACCCGCGCCCCGGTGGCCCTCGCGGCGGCACCGGCCGACGGCAGCGCCGGCCCGGCGTTCTATCCGTTCGCGGACTTCTCCCCGGAGCTGGCGGCGGTGCGGTGGGCGGCGCGGAGAGCGGTGCCGGTGGTCGCCTGCGATCTGCCGCTGGCTGATCGGGGGTGGCGGGAGGAGGAACGTGCGGCGCAGGGGCCGGGCCGGCTGTCGGGCGCACTGCGTTCCCGGCTCACCGGGCGCCCGGGCGACGACCTCTGGGACCGGCTGGTCGAGGCCGCCGCGCCCGGTTCGACACCGGAGGCACTGCGCCGGGCGGCGCTGCTGACGGGGTGGGCACTGCGGGAGGAGTCAGCCGTGTCGGAGGTGGATCTGCGGCGGGAGGAGTGGATGCGTTCCAGGCTGGCAGAGGCGACGGCAGACGGTGAACGGGCCGCCATGGTGGTGGGTGCCTTTCACACACCGGCTTTGGTAGCCGGCCCAAGGGGCGCGGGGCTGCAGTCGATGTGCGGCTACCACCGCGTGGGCGCGACCAGCCCCCGCCCAGCCGCGCCCGAATGGACAACCTCCCTCATCCCCTACACCTATGCCCTCCTGGACGAGCGCTCCGGCTACCCCGCCGGCATCCGCGACCCCGAATGGCAGCACATGGTTCTGGAGGCAGCGGGCAATCCCCTTGCCCTGGAACACGCGTTGACCAGCGCGGCCGTCGGTATCTGCGCCGCACTCCGGCAACAGGGCCACCCCTCGGGCCCTGCCGACGCCAGGGAGATCACCCGCCTGGCTGGAGACCTCGCCCGCCTGCGCGGTCTGCCCGCAGCGGGCCGCGGCGAACTGGTCGAGGCGACCCAGACCGTGCTGGCACAGGGCGAGCCCTACGGCCGGGGCCGGGCCGTCGCCCGGGCTATGGAGGCCGTACTGGTCGGCACCCGCGTTGGCCGTCCCGCGCCGAAGGCGCCCCGGTGCGGCCTCGTCCCCGCCGTGGAGGCCGAGTTGGCCGCCCTCGGCCTGCCCGGCGCGGCGGACCGCGGCCCCGCCCGGGATCTGCGGCTCGACCCCCTGCGCTCGGACCTCGACCGGCGCCGCGAACTGCAGCTGCGCCGCCTGGCGTTGTGCTCGGTGCCGTACGCCGAGCACAGGCCGGTGGCCGGTACCGGCGGTGCCGACGCCCTCGCCTCACGCTGGGAGGTGCGCTGGACTCCGGCCACCGCCGCGATGTTGACGGCGGCCGGGGTCCGCGGGGTCACCCTCGTCCAGGCGGCCGAGGGCCTGCTGCGCGAGCGGAGCCGCAAGGAACGCGAGGCAGGCGGCCCCACGGCGGCGCAGGTGCTCGACGGCCTGCAGCAGGCGGCCCACTGCGGTCTGCCCGGCCTGGTGGACGAGCGGCTCGGCGACACCGCCGCCGTTCTCCCGGGCGCCGGCACCCTGCCCGAACTCCTCAGCGGGCTGGCCCTGCTGGACCGGCTGCGGGCCGGTCATGTCGCCGGTCTCGACACGGACGCGGACCGTGCGGCGCGGACGGTCGCCGTGGCCGAGCTGCTGACCGCCGCCGCGGTGCGCCAGGTGGACGGCCTCACCGGTTCCCAGGACCCGGCCGACGCTCACGCGCTGCTCGAACTCGCCCACCGTGCGGATCTGTTGGGTGGTATCCGGCTGACCGACGCGCTGGCCCGGCTGGCCGCCGACGGATCCCCGTTGATGCGGGGTGCCGCCGGAGCCGTTCGTGTCCTGCTCGGTCAGGAGGACCCGCGGGTCTTCGGGGGCAGGGTCGCCTCCTGGGTAGACGGGGCTGTCGACGCCGAGTCGCGGACCGCGCTCACCGCCCGGCTGACGGGGCTGCTGACGGCCGCCGGGCGGCTGCTGGAGGCGGCGGCGCCGGCGTTGGAGCCCCTGGTCGGCCGGGTGTCGGAGCTGTCCGACCGGGACTTCCTCGACCGGCTGCCGGCCCTGCGCGGCGGTTTCGACACGCTGAGCCCGGCCGACCGCGGCCGTCTGCTGGCCGGTGTCGAGGAGCGTCTCGGCACCGACCGGGTGGCCGACACCGGCACGATCGACCCGGCGGCGCTTGCCACCTGGACCCGCGCGGATCTCGCCGCCCGCGAAACCCTGCGCACGCTGGGCCTGTTGCCGCCGCGCCGGGAACGGGCGGAGCACGAGCCCGCCACGGCCCCCGCGCTCCCGGCGGACCATCGGCTGGCCCCCACCGACCGCTGGCGCCTGCTGCTCGGCCGCCGCACCGATCAACTTCCCCAGCGGGCACGCGCCTTGGCGACCGCGCTGGACGAGTTGTACGGCAGCGGGCGCGGCGAGGGCAGCCGGGGCGACCTCGGGGGCGGGGGCGGCGGGCGTGAGGCGCCGTACCCCGGGGTGCGGGAGTGGTCGGAGGAGCTGGCGGCGCTGTTCGGGCCGGGTGTCCGGGAGGAGGTGCTGGCGGCGGCCGCCGCGACCGGCCGTCAGGACGTGCTGGCCGAGCTGGATCCGGACAGCGTGCGCCCCTCCGTGGACCTGCTGCGTTCGGTACTGCGGCACGCGGGCGGGCTGCCGGAGGCCCGGCTGGCCGCGCTGCGCCCGCTGGTACGACGCCTGGTCGACGCGCTGACCCGGGAGCTGGCGACGCGGCTGCGCCCCGCGCTGCACGGCACGGCGCTGCCTCGCCCCAGCAGGCGTCCGGGCGGCGGCCTCGACCTGCCTCGCACGCTGCGGGCCAACCTGGCCACCGCCCGCCGGGCGGCCGACGGCACGGTCCAGGTGATCCCGGAGCGCCCGGTCTTCCGGACCCGGGCCCGGCGCGCCGCCGACTGGCGGCTGATCCTGGTCACCGACGTGTCGGGGTCCATGGAGGCGTCGACCGTCTGGGCGGCGCTCACGGCCTCGGTGCTGGCCGGTGTGCCGACCCTGTCCACGCACTTCCTGGCGTTCTCCACCGAGGTCATCGACCTCACCGACCATGTCGAGGACCCGCTGGCACTGCTGCTGGAGGTCAGGGTGGGCGGCGGCACCCATATCGCGGCAGGGCTGCGGCACGCGCGTGAGCTGGTGACGGTGCCGTCCCGGACGCTCGTCGTCGTGGTCAGCGACTTCGAGGAGGGCTATCCGGTCGGCGGCCTGCTCGCCGAGGTCAGGGCACTGGTCGGCGCGGGCTGTCAGGTGCTGGGGTGCGCCGGCCTCGACGACTCGGGGCGCCCCCGGTACTCCACCGGGATCGCCGGACAGCTGGTGGCCGCCGGGATGCCGGTCGCCGCCCTCAGCCCCCTCGAACTCGCCCGCTGGGTAGGGGAGAAGATCGCATGAGCCTCGAACTGCCCCCGGTCGCCCCGGCGGTGACCGCCGAACTGGTCGCGGCCCTCTCGCCCCGGCTGCGCAAACGGCTGGACGCGGGCATCGCCAAGCTGGCCGACCGCCCGGTGGTCCGGGACGGCGACACCGTACGCATCACCGTCGACGACGAGGGCTCGGAGCTCGAACTGCACGCCCCCGAGGGCGTCGTGGCCGACGCGACGGCCATCCGCTGCGGCTGCCTGCTGGCCCCGGACTGCCTGCACCGCGCGGCGGCGGCTTCGGCGGCCCCGGTGGCGGACCCGGCCGCGCCCGCGCCGAAGGCCGACGCCGCCATGGCGGCACAGGGCGCCGAATCGGCTGTGTCAGTGTCCGGCACGGGGCCGGGGGCCGACGCGGCCGTGGCAGCACAGGGCGCCGACGGGGTCTCGGATGTGCCGGTGGCGGGCGTCTCCGAGGACGCCGGGAGCGCCGGGAAGCCGGTGGCCGACTCGACCACACCGGAGTCCCCCGCTCCCGCCTCCGAGGAGTCCGCCACGCTCCCTCAACACACGGCCGCCGAAGCCGTTTTCGCCGCGGCGGCCGCCGTGCTCGACGCCGGTACGGACGGTTCCGGCGCCGTGCTCCAGGCGGAGCTGCTGCGCGCCGCGCACGCCGCGCGCCTCGCGGGGCTCCCCCGCGCGGCCACGGCGGTGGTCTCCGTGGTCACCGCGTTGCGTGCGGCCCGCGCGGCCGACCCGGCCTTCCGGCTCGCCGACCTGGTCGCCGCCCTGTCGGAGACCCTGTACGTGGCTCACCGCGTCCCGTTCGCGGCGGGTCCGGAACTGACCGGGCTGCGCGGCACCGTACGGCAGCCGTACACCCCGGACGGTTCGCTGCGGCTGTACGGCCTGTTCGCCGAGCCCGTGCTGACCGCGAGCGGCTATGCGGGGGCCGTCACCTGGACCGCCGACGCCGACGGCCGTCTGTACACGGTCTCCGACGTGGCCCCGGGCGGCGCGGGCCGGGCGGTGGGCGCCGCCGACCGCGCCGTACGCATCGGCGACACGGCGCTGACGCACCGCGAGTTGGCGCGGGCGGGCCTCGCGGTGTCCGGGGCGACGGTGTCGCCGACCGGGCGGCTGGGGGCCGGCGCGGGGGTACGGGCCGTGCGCGCGTCCGGTGCGGACTGGCGGGCC
The DNA here is from genome assembly GCF_053611365.1 of Streptomyces sp. NPDC054813. Taxonomy (NCBI): domain Bacteria; kingdom Bacillati; phylum Actinomycetota; class Actinomycetes; order Kitasatosporales; family Streptomycetaceae; genus Streptomyces; species Streptomyces sp. NPDC054813. Next base: position 59,423 of record NZ_JBSHAF010000018.1, read on the forward strand.
GAGCCGCTGGACCGGCTCTGGGCAGTGCCGGTGGCCGAACAGGTCGGGCGGGCCCTGAACGGGGGGCACGATCTGCTGTTCCTGGAGGTCACGCCGGTCGGCGTGGTGCGTGAGGCGGCGGGCGACGGTCTGCTGGCGGACTGCGGCGGCGTGCCGCTGCGGCTGACGGCGGCGCACGACCATCCGGCGCTCCCGCACCGCGACAACCTGCGGTTGCTGTCCGCCGCCCGGGGGAGCCGGCTGCGCGTGATCGCGCGTCTGGTGGCGGCCCCGCACGCCCGCGCGCAGTTGCTCGCGACCGAGCACCCGACGCTCGCCGGGAGCCGTGTCGACCTGGGCCTGGACCGGCTCCAGCACGCGGATCTGCCGGCTCCGGCGCCGGCCACCACCGTGCCCACGTCCGAGGAGGCACCTCTGCACCTGCTGCGTCGCCGGGTCGAGCAGGCGGCTTCGGGCGGCCGGCGTGTGCTGGCCTTCCCGGGGAACGCGGCCGCGGACACCCGTCGGCTGCACCGGCACGGTCTCGCCACGGCCGGGGATATCCTCGACGAGTTGCTCGCGGCCGCCGCGGAACGCTCGCGCGACGCCTTCGGCCGACTGCTACCGGCGGACACGGGCCGGTTCACGCGGGCCTGGCTGACCGCGGCGCGCTACGCGGACGAGGTCGACCGTGTGTTGTGCGCCGCGGCCTGGGGCGGGTGACCGGGCCGACGAGCGATGCGGGCCGCCACTCCCCCGTGCCGGCGGCCCGCACGACCGGAGTCGTCGAACCCGATCCCGGTACCCGGTTGAAGCATGCGGCAGCGGACTGTCGCATGGGTATGCGTATAACTGCGTAGGGGCGCGGGCAGAGAGGAAGACGTGTTACAGGGGCTGGACAGGGCCTACGAACGCCTCACCGGGCTGGCCGTGGCCGCGTTGAACGAGCGCGAGCCCGAACGACTGTGGCCACTGCTCGCCGACGCGCTGACCGACCTGTGCGGCGGCGAGACGTTGATCTACAAGCTGGACGACTGGAACGAGGGCGAGGGCACCCTCGGTATGTCGGCCGCCGAGTTGGGCCGGCTGGGCCACCGGGAGCTGGGCGTGCTGCGCTCGGGCTACCCGTTCGCCCACCACTACGCGGCCGGCCTCGGGCGTGTCCCCGTCACGGCCCGCCGGCTGGCGGGCAAGGCCTGGACGGCGAGCGAGACCGCGCAGGTCCTCGGGCGGGCCCTGGACCTGGACCAGGTCCTGGCGCTCCCGCTGCCCGGGACGGTCGCGCCGATCACCGGCTGCCTGGTCTACCGCTCCGGCGCGGACTTCACCGAGGACCACCTACGGACGGCCGAACGCGCCCAGCCGCTGCTGGCCGCCGTCGAGCAGCAGCGCCAACTGCTGGAACAGTGGCGCCGGTCGGCCGCGACAGCCGGTGATCCGGAGGAACGGGCGGCGGACTGCGCGCTGACGCCCCGTGAACTCACCGTCCTGCTTCTGCTCACCGACGCCCTGACCGCGGACGCGATCGGCCGGCGTCTGGGCATCTCGGCGCGCACGGTGCACAAACACGTCGAGAACATCTACCGCAAACTCGGCACCCGCGACCGTCTCAGCACGGTCCTGCACGCCCAGCGCCTGGGCCTGGTGCCCGCTCCCGACCGGGCGGCGGGCGGCCGGAGGAGGACCACAACGGTCGGCGGCCGTCGGCACCGGCCGCCACTGACAACGCGGGGTCCGACGGAGTCGGGGCCGTGAAATTGCGTGGACGGCGGCTCCGGCGGCCCGGCAGAGTGGCCGCCCATGACGAGCAGTGAGCTGTGGAGTCGCGCCGAGGCCGACCGCTACGACGCGGAGGAGACCGAGATGACCTCGGCGGCCGTGCTCGGGCCGACCGTCGAGTTCCTCGCCGAACTCGCCGGAGGGGGACGGGCGTTGGAGTTCGCCATCGGAACAGGTCGGGTCGGTGTGCCGCTCCGGGAGCGTGGGGTGCCCGTGGTGGGCATCGAGTTCTCCGAGCACATGGCGGCCGTGCTGCGCCGCAAGGTCGACGCCGAGACGCTGCCAGTGGTGATCGGGGACATGGCGACGGCCACCGCGCCCGGCGAGTTCGCCCTGGTCTACCTCGTCTACAACACGATCTCGAACCTGCTGACGCAGGACGAGCAGGTCGAGTGCTTCCGCAACGCGGCCCGGCATCTGGCGCCCGGCGGCCGCTTCGTGATCGAGCTGGGGGTGCCGCCGCTGCGGCTGCTGCCGCCCGGACAGGTCGCGGTGCCGTTCGACGTGTCCGCGGGACACCTCGGTTTCGACACCTTCGACCTGGTCGGGCAGATCCTCGTCTCCCACCACCTCACCCGCGAAGGCGAGGACGGCAGTTACCGCCGCGACGACTCCCGGCACCGGTACGCGTGGCCGGCCGAGTTGGACCTGATGGCCAGGATCGCGGGTCTCGAACCGGAGCGGCGCGTCGCGGACTGGGACGGTTCCCCGTTCACCCAGGACTCGACGAAGCACATCTCCGTGTGGCGCAGGCCCGCGTAGCCGGCAGCGGGCGGGGGCTGTTCAGCCCTGGGGCCCGGCAGCCCGGCGGATGACGGGGCCCGACTCCTTGCGACAGCCGGGGCCTCGCCCGCGCAAGAAGCCTCGGTCTGACGGGTCGGGCCGGTTCAGGTGCCGGGTCGCCCGGCGGACGCCCAGGCGGCGTATTCCTGGCGGACGTAACGGCGGCGGGCGGGGCCGGGCGTGACCGCGTCGGGTCGGTGCGGACCGGCCACCAGGTCGGGCCGGCACCGGTCGTGCGCCACGAGTTGTCCGGCGGTCTGTGCGGCGGCGCCGGCCGGGCCGGAGTCGGAGCTTTCCAGGGCCATACGGTCCATGAGGGCCGCCCGGCGCAGCAGCCAGGCGCGTTCGTCGACCTCGGTGTCGGCCGGCGGGCCGGAGACGGTCCTGCCCTGGCGGCCGTCGCGCTCGGCCCCGAGGGCAAGCACCTGGTGCATTTCGCGGCGCAGGTCGGGCGCGTTCGCGTACGCCTCGTGCGGGGGCGGAGCGTCGATCCCCTCGCCGGCGCCCGGGGGGACACCCTCGTCCGGCATACCGGGGCGGACGCCATGGCGTGCGGGGCCGGTCATGCCGAACACCTCAGGCAGGCGCGGACCTCGCGGCCGCCGCGCGTCTGGTGGACCTCGGTCGACTCTGCGAGACACTGGACGATGCCGGTGCCGCGTCCGTGCTCGTCCGGGGCGATGTCCGGGCGGGGGCGCTCCACGGCAGTGCCGGAGTCACTGACCACAATGTGCAGGGTGCCGAGGTCGAGCAGGAGCAGCAGGGTCATGCGCTCGCGCCCGTACCGGGCGGCGTTGGCCGCGAGTTCGTCGACGATGAGAACGGCGGAGTCCCGCTCGCTCTCGGGAACGCTCCAGGTCTCCAGCAGATCGGCCGCGAAGTGACGAGCGGCGGGAACGTGCGCCTCCTGCGCGGGCAGGGTGAGCAGTGCCTCGCGGCGGCAGAGCGGGGAGAGCAGTGAGCTCAGGCGGGGAGAATCGGTTACAGACATGGTCTTCTGACTCTTCTGTGGATGTGCGGAGACCGGAACGTGGGAGACCGGAACGTGGGAGACCGCCTACACATTCGAGGAGCGGTCGGTATGCCGGATCCTGTGGAGAATCGCTCATTCAGTTCCACGGACGAGGCATGCCGAACGGTTCGAGGAATTCGCACCTTTTGCCGTATTTCCTGTCAGGTCAGGTCGGGCCGCCGGAAGGCCGACTCGTTCGCCTCGGCCAGGGGAGCCGAGGACGCCGGCCGTCGGGTGGCCGGGGGTCGGCAGACCTGCCCCCGGTCGGGACACCGACGCGTCGAGCAGGCCAAAGGTCGGTCCTCTTCGCGAGAGCCCGCGACGAGAGGGGCCGGCGCTCACCGCCGCGGCGACCGCAGGAGGCGAGCGGGCCGGAGTCCCGTGAACGACCTTGGCCCGGTGCGTCAGAGTCCGGCCCCCCCCCGGGGGGGGGGGCGCCGTGTGTGCACACACCCCGGTGGGGGAGCGCGTGGGACAGATTGCGGGGGCCG
>NZ_JBSHAF010000018.1:63476-222088 GCF_053611365.1 Streptomyces sp. NPDC054813
CGGGGCCGGCGAACACCGCCGCGGCCCCCGCTGGAGGCGCGCGGGCCGGAGACCCTTCAACTACCTTGCCCCGGTGCTTCTGAGCCCCCCCTACCCAGGGTCGGGCGGACTCCTTGTGACCTCACGCCCGGATCGTGACGAGCTTCTGACCGTTGCCGGCGACGATCTCGAAGTGCTCGATGGCACTCGGAGACATGGGGACCGCACCTGGGACCGTGGTGCCAGGAGGGTATTCGCCCGCCCGCCAGGTGGCGCCGTCCGCCCTGACCCCGCCACGCCCGACCGCCTGCAGCCGGCAGGTGATCCCGGCGGGTGCCCCCTTGGCGGAGACCAGCAGGACGCTGCCCCAGGCAGAGGGCGAGACCTTCACCGAGGCGGTGACGCCAGTGGTGGGATCGTTTCCGGAGAAGGTGCGCGCGGGAGCAGGCGCGGTCGGTCCCGGCTGCTTCGCCTCACTGCTCAGGGACCCGGCGGTCGCCAACCAGGTGCCGGCGGCCGCTCCCGCCATGAGCATCACGGAGGCGGCGGCGCCCGCCAACTGCAGCCGCCACGTCCTGCGGCGCCGGGCCGCGGCCTGCCGCAGCAGCCTTTCCAGCACCCCCGCCTCGCGCGCCTGCGGCGCCCCGGCCGCAGCAGGCCGCGCGGGCGGAGTGCCCTGCGCGCTCTCGGCCGCCCGGGCCACCAGCCGACCCGCCAGGTCCTCATCGGCAGCCGGCACCGTCCGGCCCGCGGCTTCCGTCGCGGTCACCGTCGCCAGCAGTGCGGGCAGTCCCGCCAACTGTGCGTGTTCCGCCCGGCACTCGGCGCATCCCGCGAGATGGTCACGCACCTGTTCCATCTCAGCCGGAGGCAGCGTGCCCAGGACGTACCCTCCCAGCGCCAGCCGGAGGGCGTCGCAATGCGCACTCATGGTCGCCACCTCCCGCACGGCATGATCATGGCTCAATGCCCCGTTCCCGCAGCGCCAGCCGCAGGGCGTGCAGGGCGTAGTACGTCCGCGACTTCACGGTGCCCAGCGGGATGCCCAGCACCCGCGCGGCCTCCGCCATGGTCCGGCCGCGGTAGTAGGTCTCCAACAGGACCGCGCGGTGGTCCGGGGACAGCGCCCGGAGGGCGTCGGCCACCGCCCAGCTCTGCAGCGCCTGCTCGATCTCGTCCTGGCCCGGCGCCTGCTCCGCGACCCGGTCGAGCGCCTCGCCGCCGACCTCGGCCGGCCTGGCCTGCCGGGCCCGGTGGGCATCGATGACCAGGTGCCGGGCGACCGTGCACAGCCACGCCCGGGCCGGGCCTCGTGCGGGCTCGAACGCGTCGGGATGCTGCCATGCTCGCAGCAACGTCTCCTGCACGACGTCCTCCGCCCATTGCCGGTCACCCGAGGTCAGCCGGAGCGCGTAGTGGAACAGGGGTCCCGCGTGCTCGGCATACAGGGTGCGCAGCAGTTCCTCGTCCGTGGTCGAAAGTGTCCCTGTACCAGAGACACGGTCCGCGGAGCGATCCGGATCGGTCCTCGGGCCACGTTTTCGGGAACGCCAGGACATAAGGCGATCATCGCGCACACTTACGGCTTTGTCCTGTGATGCACCGCACCCGCACCGCCACTCTCCGTGAGCGCCGCCAGGCTCGCGCATGCGGGACACCGGAGGCCCGACCGGCCCGCGGCGACCACAAGAAAGCGCCACAAAGGCGACCGCACGAAAGCAGCACAAAAAGGTGCGAACCGACCGAACCGTTCGCCCCCGTCGCCCGTGGAGTCAGACAAGAGCCGACGTAGGCGGCACGCCTTGTTCGCACCTCGGGCCGATCCCGGCCCTCTGACAGGGAACTGCCGCGTACCGCCCGGGACTTCGCTTCGTCCGCGCACTCCGTCGGCGCACCGCCCATCCCAACCCGATCACGAGGAAGGAGCAGCATGTATCCGCACCTTCGTACACCAGGCCGGCGGTCACGCACCGCGGCCGGGCTCGCCGTCGCCACCGCCGCCACCGCCGGCGCGCTGGTTCTCCTGAGCGCATGCGGTCAGTCGTCGCATTCCTCATCCACCGGCGCCGTCGCCATCACACCGGGAGGGGGTCAGCATCGGACGGCCGGGATGCCCGGTGCCTCCGGACCGGAAAACGCGGCAGACTCCGCTCCCGGCGCCTCACCCATGCCCAACATGAGCATGCCCATGAGCTCCCCGAGCACCGGGACGTCGACCGCGCCGGTGGCCGGGAACGCCGTAGCGATCAAGAACTTCGCGTTCTCCCCGGCCACCGTGAAGGTCAAGGCGGGCACGACGGTGACCTGGACCAACCAGGACACCGACCCCCACACCGTCACCAGCGCCAGAACGGGCGGCCCGTTGCATTCGGCCGCCCTGACCACCCACGCCTCCTACAGCTACAGGTTCACCAAGCCCGGCACCTACGCCTACCTCTGCACCATCCATCCGTTCATGACCGCCACCGTGGAGGTGACCTGATGACCGAGTACCTCGATCCTCACCAAGCAGCACCGATCGGCGACTCCGAGCGGCCCGCCCGGGAACACGACATGAACCGGCGCCAACTCCTCCGGCACGCAGGATGGTTCGGCGGGGCCGTGGTGCTGACCGTGGCCGGTGGAGAGGTGGTCAGTCACATCGCCGGCCCCCGGGACACCGCCGCCGGGGCCGCCCCGGTGGCACGCGGCACGACAGCGAACGGCGCACTGCGATTCGTGCAGGTCTCCGACAGCCACATCGGCTTCCAGGGTCCGGCGAACACGGACGTGACCGGCTCCTTCAACGAAGCGATCCACCAGGTCAACTCGCTCGGTTTCCGGCCCGACTTCGTCATGCACAGCGGCGATCTCACCCACCTTTCCACGGCGGCACAGTTCGACCAGGTCAGACAGATGATGACCGGCATGGAGACCGACCGCGTCTTCACCGTGCCCGGCGAGCACGACTCCATCGGCGATGCGGGCCGCGCCTACCGGCGGACCTTCGGCAAGGGCACGCTCGGCGACGGCTGGTACAGCTTCGACACCCACGGCGTGCACTTCATCGCCCTGGTCAACACCCTGAGCCTGGAGAAGCTCGGTCATCTGGGCAACGAACAGATCGAGTTCGTGCGCAGGGACCTCAGGGGACTGTCGTCGGACACGCCCATCGTGGTCTTCAGCCACATTCCGCTGTTCGCCATGTACCCGCGGTGGGGCTGGAGTACGGACGACGCGTTGAAGGTCATCGCGCTCCTGCGCCGCTTCTCCTCCGTCACCTGTCTCAACGGGCATGTCCACCAGCTGTTCACGAAGACGGACGGCAACATCACCTTCCACTCCGCCACCACCACGGCCTACCCGCTGCCGAAGCCCGGCCGGGCCCCCGCCCCCACCCCTCAGGTCGTCCCCGCCCGACAGCTCAAGGACGCACTCGGCATTCGCTCCGTCGGCTACCGGCAGGGCGACCGGGAGCTGGCGATCAAGGACAAGAGGCTGACATGACGCTCGAAAGGCTCCTCGACCCGGCCCTGCGTGTGGCGACCGCCGGCACACTCGCCGCGAGCGGGTACATCCACGCCCGGCTCTACGCCGACGGGTACCACTTCATCCACATCGTCGGCCCCCTGTTCCTGGTCCAGGCGAGCGTGTCCTTCGCGGTCGCCGCCCTGCTGCTGATCGGGATGCCTCCGCTGCTGAGCGTCGCCGCCGGCGGTGTGGCGCTGGGTGCCCTCGGCGGATTCGCCGCCTCACGCACCGTAGGCGTCTTCGGATTCACCGAACACGGTCTGCAGCCCGCCCCACAGGCCCTGCTCAGTCTCCTTGCCGAAACCGGGACCCTGCTGCTCCTAGCCGTCCGGCAGGCAAGCGTGACCAGACGGCGCCGTGCTGCCCGGCCTCCCCTCAGGCCACCCGTCTGGGACCGGGTCACCCTCCACACACCACCCAAGTGACGGAACCAAGGAGTCTCCCCCATGTCACCGCAACCACACCCGGCAACCACCGGACCGAGCCCGCACCTGCGCAGGCTGAGGGACAGCGTGCGCGCCCTGCTCGGCCTGGACGACGACACAGCCGTCGTGATCCGCCAGTTCCAGTACGCCGAACCCGGCCGTCCACCACGGAAGACCGTCGTCGCCGTGCTGCCCATGGACGGCGAGGCACACCGCTGGACTCTCCACCGTCCTCCCGACCAGATCACCGAGCGGGTTCTACGAGCCGCGCTCCTCCCCCACCCGCCGAACTGACGGGAACCGAGTCCGACCTGCCGACATCCCCGCAACGACTCCCGGCGGTGCCCCGAACGCAGGGACACCGTCGAGGAGAACCCGCCGCGGGGCCCACGGCGTCGGACTTCCTCATCCATCCGCCGACGGCCCAAGCCGGGCTTCGTCGACCAACGGCGCGGTGTGTCGACGATGTTGAGCATGGGCGGTTTCCCGGTGACCGATGGCAGAAGTAGCCGAGCCGCCGCCGCGCTGCGGGGGACGGTCGCGGCGGCGGCCCTGGTGTCCGGCGGACGGGCGGGGTCGGCCGCCGGACGTTCCAACGGAAGGGTTCAGGTGCTCGCAGGAGGGCCTCGGCGGTGACAAGCAGTGCACGGTATCCGGATCCCGTTTGAGTCATCGGGGTTCATCGGACATGCCGTTGACGTCGGCGGGCGCAAGGTCGGGCGCGGTCTACTGAGGTCCGTGGCCCAGGGGAGCAGGAGTTCGTCAGCCTCCGATGTACTCCTGGAGCCACGGCAGCGTCAGCGCCCGCGTGGCCTTGGTGCCGATGTCGGCGGAGACACTGTCGTAGGCGTGGTCCAGGAAGGGGAGTTCGACGTAGTCATGGGTGACGCCTGCCGTCGTCAGCTTGTCGGCGAAGGCCTCGGTGTGGTCGGCGAAGACGAGGTGGTCGCGGAAGCCCTGGAGGATCAGGGTCGGCGGGGCGACCTTGCTGATCTGGTTCGCGGAGTCGACGGCTTCGTAGAAGCATGCTCGGTGGCCCAGGTCATGGCACAGCCGACGTCGGCGTCGGCGGTGTTCCACGTGTGCTCGGTGGCGGCCAGCCGGTAGTCGACGTCGAGGACGGCGTACCCGTGGTCGGCCAGCCAGCTCGTGTAGACGGTGGGGCCGCGGCTGCCACTGATGAAGCCGCCGCCGTGGATGCTGACGACCAGTGGGGCCGACGCCTTCGACGCGGTCTCGGGCAGGTACAGATCCGCCTTCATCCGCTCGCCGCCGAGGGTGGCGTAGGTGACGGTCCGGTCGGGGTCTCGGCCGAGCGCGCTCGCGGGGGTGGCCGGCGAGAACAGGAACCACTGGCCGGTGGCGCCGTGTACCGAGACGACCTGCACGGTGGTGGTGACCAGGGCCAGCAGCAGAGCCGTCCCGCTGATCGCCGAGAGGGCGAGGGGCATCCGGCGCCGGCCGCGGCGGTGCAGAACGAACACGCCCGCGGCCAGAGCCAGGGCAGCCGGCAGCAGGTCCCAGGACCCGAGGGCGTCCCGGGCTATGGCGACGACGAGCAGAAAGATCTCGATCGGAAAGACGTGCAGGAACGGCGACCACCAGCTGACCGGCAGCACCGCCTGGAGCTGACCGAGCAGGAGGAACAGGGCGAGGATCAGGACCGCCGCCAGGAGCGCCCCGCGGCGATGCGACCAGCGAGGGCGCCGCGCGACCTCGTGCGGCCCGTCCGGCCTCGTCCTGGTGACAGGGATACGGCGGTGGTGGTTGCGGAACCTTCGAGATCGTTGCGCATGGTGGTTCGCGTCTCTCGTGGTGCTGACCAGAGCAGAACTGACAGCGGTTGGGTGGGGGTGGTGATCAGCATGGGAGTCGACCGGTACGACGGCAACAAGCCGTGGGCGCGCACCCCCCGAACGGGGGGTCAGCGCCGGCGTTCCCGGCCGAGGGCGACGGCCACCAGAGCCGCACGGTTGGGCACGCCGAGCTTGCGCATGCTGGAGGTGAGGCTCGACTTCACGGTCTCGGCGCCGATGCCGAGCTTCGCGGCGATCTCCCGGTTCGTCGCGCCGAGCGCGACCTCGGCGAGGATCTCCCGTTCACGGGCGGTCAGGCCCGCACCTGCCGCCTGTCGACCGCCGGGCGCCGCGGCCACGGACGGATCGGCCGGTACGCCACCCACGGCCTCGCCGGTCAACCGCCGGACGAGGGCGTCGAGTTGCTGCCGCTGTGGCCCGTCGGGAATCGAGGACGCGATGTGCACGAGTTCCGCGCAGATGCCGACGAGCCGACGGCGCTCGGCCACGCTCGTCGTCGCATCGGCCGCCCGCCTGCCGTCCACGACCGTCCCTCCGGCCGCCACCCGCAGGTTGTCCAGGCGGCGGCTCAGCGCCAGGTCCTCGGCCAGGTCCCGCTCCAGGGCACGTACGACCGTCATGACATCGCCTATGACCCGGTCGCCGAAGACGCACTCATGGCGCAGGCCACCCCAGAGCACGCCCCGAGGGCCCCGGGGCACCCGGATCGGGACGGCGAAGGAAGCGCGGATCCGTTCCCGGCGCACGGCGTCGTCGTAGTCGTGGGTGATCCCGCTCGCCCGACAGTAGTCCTGGACCTGTACCGGTCTGGCCAGCAGCATCGCCTTGCCGCCCAGCCCCGCGCCGACGGAGATGCGCAGGTCGCGCAGGCCCTCGGTGGTCACACCCACGAGCCGGTCGATGACGAAGAGGTCGGCGTCGGCGACCATGAGTGCGCCCACGGCGAGGTCGACGCCCGCCACGCGGCGCACGTCGTGGAGCAGCATGGTGAACGCTGACGACTGCGCTGCGGTGATGGCGGGATCGGTCATGTACTGCGCCTCCCGGACAGCTCGGTTCGGGCCCCCTCCTGATGCGGTCGGATTCACGCCCCCGTGTCGTCGTGGGTGACCGTGACGACGATCTTGCCGACATGGCCGTTGGCCGCCATGTAGCGGTGGGCCTCGGCGATGTCCGCGAGGTCGAAGGTGCGGTCCACGACCGGCGTGAAGGAGCCCGAGGCCAGACCGGCGTTGACGAACGCGACGGCGCGGCGCAGCCGCTCGGGGTCCGTGGTGATCTCGAAGAGGGTGTACGTGCTGCTGGTCAGCGCCGGGTAGGAGTGCGCGTTGGGCAGCGGGGTGGGGCGCGGGTCGAGGGCGCCGTAGACCACCAGGAACCCGCCGGGGGCGATGCCCTGGGCGAGGGTCTCGACGCCGGGGCCGGCGACCGGGTCGAAGGCCAGGCGGACGCCCTCGCCGCCGGTGATCTCCTTGATCCTCGCGGGCAGGTCCTCGTCGTCGGTGACGATCACATGGGCCGCACCCGCGTCCAGGAGACGCTGCTTCTTGTCCGCGCGGCGCGTGGTGGCGATCGGGATCGCGCCGACGTGGCGGGCGATCTGGAGGGCGGCCAGGCCGACACTGCTGGAGGCCGCCGTGATCAGGACATGGTCCCCGGGCCGCACCCGGCCGCTCTCGGCGAGGGGGCCGTAGGCGGTGATGTAGGCCATCCACACGGCCGCCGCCCGGACGGGCTCGACGTCCGCGGCGCGCGGCACCACGGCCGAGGCCGGAACGACGACGTGGTCGCCGTAGGTGCCGTACTCGCTCTGCAGAAACGCCGGCACGACCGCGACCGGGTCGCCCTCGGTGAAACCGTTCACGCCCTCGCCGACCGCGTCGACCACGCCCGCGGCCTCATAGCCGAGTGTGGAGGGGAAGCGCGGCTGGTCGAAGTAACTGCCCTTGCGGAACATGATCTCGGCCCGGTTCAGGCCGAGCGCGTCGACGCGGATCCGTACTTCCCCCGCGCCGGGGGCGCCCACTTCGACGTGACGGAGGGTCAGGACCTCGGGGCCGCCGAGCCGGTCGAACTGTACGAGTTTTGCCATGACGCATCCGTCCTGGGAGCGGGAATGGGGACGTGCACCGAACCTGCCCGGTGCCGATGTTCACCTTGCCCCAAGGTTCGATGACCGTCAAATCTTGATGGTCATCGAAGTAATCATTCGGCGGAGGCGGCCATCACGGCCGACAGCAGGCCGGGGAACCGATCCTCCATCTCGTCCGTACGCAGCGTGTTCATCTTCGACGTCCCGATGTAGTACTGCCGGACCACGCCGGCCTCGCGCAGCACGTTGAAGTGGTGCGTCAGCGTCGAGGGCGACACCGGAGCCTCGAAGGTGCCGCAACTCAGGTCCTCACCGGCGCGGACCAGCTGGGACACCACCATGCGCCGCACCGGATCCACCAGCGCATCCAGGACCTGCTGAAGCGAAACCTCCGACAGCTCGGGGTGCTCCACTGTCCGGGCGACGGTACGGGGGCGGGCCACGGTGACTCCTTGCGATGACGTCGATGCGCTCAGCCCATCGTACGATCGCCATCGAAAAGGACCCGTTGCCCAAGGCCCGCCCTCGGTCGAACCGCGATCGGCTACGAAGCCGACGTCGCCGGTGTCGTGCTCGGGTCCACGCCCACGACCAGGCTGCCGCGGACCCCGTCCTCGATCGCCCCCGCGCGGTACGACAGATCGAGCAGGCCGTCCACGGCGCCGCCCCCGCCGTAGAACCCGTCCTGGTCAAGAGTCGTGCGCGTGAGTCTGTTGGTGTCGTACGGGGCGACGTCGGCGCTGGCGAGTACGGCGTCCTCGGTGAAGTACAGCTGGCCGGTGTGGCAGACCTCTCCGCTCTCGTAAAGGTGAGCCGGAGGGTGAACGGGATGCCGGTGCGGTCTTCCGTCAGGTCGCGTCGGAACAGGTCGTAGTCGAGAAAGTACGGGCCCTCGATGGCCTCGGGGGCGAGCGCGTAGCAGGCCGGCGCAGTGGTCTCGGCCGACGCCGATGACGCCGATGCCGAGGGCGCGGAGGCGGATGCCGCGAGGCCGGCAACCGCGAGGCCCGCGCCGCCGGCCAGCAGCACCCTGCGCCTCGACGGACCGTGCGGGTGGGGGGTGGAATCGGGGGACTGGGAGTGGGGTGTGTCCTGGGTCAAACGGCGGGACTGTAGTTGTCAACGGGATCAACGGGTCTTGTTCTCAAGCCATTTGGGGGTCCTGAACCGCCGAGAGTTCTTCAGGGGGTGACGGTGGGGCGCCTTCCGGGGCCGAGCAGCCGCAGGATCCGCGGACCAGCAGTTCCGCGGGCAGCACGTCGCGTCCGGGCGGCTGGTCCGGGTCCCGCATCAGATCGGTGAGCCGCACCATCGCGGTACGGGCCAGCTGTTCGACGGGCTGGCGCATCGTCGACAGGGTCGGGGCGCTGTACGCGCTGCTCGTGGTGCCGTCGAAGGAGACCACCGCGAGATCGTCCGGGATCCGGATGCCCAGCTGGTGCGCGGCGCGCTGTACCCCGGCGGCCTGCTCGTCGGAGGTGACGAACAGGCCGTCCACCAACCGGTCATGAGCCAGTAGAGCGAGTGCGGCGCGGTATCCCTCAAGGCGTCCGTAGGCGCCGTGCAGCAGCGGGGCGGCGGCCGGCCGGGCCTGCCAGCCGGTGCGGCCTCCCGAGCCCGAGCCCGCCCTGAGCCCGGCCGCCTCCAGCGCGGTGCGCCAGCCGGTCACCCGGTCCGTGGTGGGGCGCAGGCCCAACTGCCCCGCGATGCAGCCGATCCGGCGGCGTCCGTGGCGGAGCAGATGTTCGGTGGCCCGGTGGGCACCGCGCACGTTGTCCACCAGGACGACATCGCGACCCGGCACGGCACTCTCGTGGTCGACGACCAGTCGCAGTCGGAGCTCGGCTGGTTCCGCTCCGACCCGCTGCCGGGGCTGGAACGGATGGCCGACCCCGAACGGCTGCTGATCGTGGGCACCCTGTCGAAGCTGTTCTGGGGCGGGCTGCGCGTGGGACGGGTACGAGGGCCGCGGGAGATCGTCGGACGGCTCGCGGCGCTGCGCGGCGGCATCGACCTCGGCGGACCGGTCGCCGACCAGTTGGCGGCACTGCAACTGCTGCCTCAGGCGGATCGGCAACGGGAACTGCGCCGCGAGTTCCTGGCACGGCAGTTCGCGGTCACCGCGGAGATCCTCCGAACCGTGTTGCCCCGCTGGCGGTGGAGCACTCCGGTAGGCGGATCAGGTCTCTGGACCGACACGGGTCAGGACGCGGTGGCCCTCGCACAGCGCGCTCTGGCACGCGGAATCCGTCTCACCGCCGGACCGGCGTTCTCTCCGCACGGCGGGCACCGCACCTTCGTACGACTGCCCGTATGGCACCCGCAAAGCCGCTTCGCCGATGCGGCCCAGGTCATCGCCGACCTTCACAGCACACCAAGCGATCAGGGATGAGGTCAGGAACCCGCGAGAAAGGTGAAACGAACCTGTCGTGACGGATTATCCCTGTTCGTGTCGACCAGGCACACCGACTGCCAGGTGCCCAGTGCCAGGTGGCCGTCGATCACCGGAAGGGTGGCGTGCGGGGGTACCAAGGCCGGGAGGACGTGGTCGCGGCCGTGGCCGGGACTGCCGTGCCGGTGCTGCCAGCGGTCGTCGGCGGGGAGCAGGGTGTGCAGGGCGGCCAGCAGGTCGTCGTCGCTGCCGGCGCCGGTCTCGATGACCGCGATCCCGGCCGTCGCGTGGGGCGTGAAGATGTTCAGCAGGCCGTCGCGGCCGGCCGCGGCCTCGCGCAGGAAGGCCTCGCAGTCGGCGGTCAGGTCGACGACCCGCTCGCGAGTCCCGGTGGCGACTTGGAGCACTCGTGTGGTGAAGGCATCCGACATGCCCCCATCCTCGCCCATCCACCGGGCCGCCGGCGCCGGCGGCCATGCCGGGAAGATCCCCGCCCGACCCTCTGTTAGTGGAAGCGTGAACAACTTGCGCGAGGTCGAGGTAGTCGTCATAGGCGCTGGTCAGGCAGGTCTGTCCAGCGCCTATCACCTGCGCCGCACCGGTTTCGAGCCGGACCGCGACTTCGTGGTCCTGGACCACTCCCCCGCCCCGGGCGGCGCCTGGCAGTTCCGGTGGCCGTCGCTGACGTACGGCAAGGTCCACGGGATGCACGCGCTGCCGGGCATGGAGCTGACCGGGGCCGACCCCGGGCGGCCGTCCGCCGAGGTCATCGGTGACTACTTCGCGGCCTACGAGCGCACCTTCGACCTGCGGGTACGGCGACCCGTGAACGTCCGCGCGGTACGCGAGGGCGAGGGCGGACGGCTGCTCGTGGAGACGGACGCCGGGGACTGGTCGGCGCGGGCGCTGATCAACGCCACCGGCACCTGGGACCGGCCGTTCTGGCCGCGTTACCCGGGCCAGGAGACATTCCGCGGGCGGCAGTTGCACACCGCGCAGTACGCCGGGCCCGAGGAGTTCGCCGGGAAGCGGGTGGTGGTCGTGGGCGGTGGGGCCTCCGGCACCCAGCATCTGCTGGAGCTCGCCCCGTACGCGGCCGCCACCACCTGGGTCACCCGGCGGCCGCCGGTCTTCCGTGAGGGGCCCTTCGACGAGGGCGTGGGCCGGGCCGCGGTGGCCCTGGTGGAGGAACGGGTACGGCAGGGGCTGCCGCCGCGGAGCGTGGTCTCGGTGACCGGACTGCCCCTCAACGACGCGATCCGGCAGGGCCTGAAGGACGGTGTCCTGGACCGGCAGCCGATGTTCGACCGCCTCACTGCGGACGGGGTGGCATGGAACGACGGCCGGCACGTCGACGCCGACGTCATCCTCTGGGCGACCGGTTTCCGCGCCGCCCTAGACCATCTGACGCCGCTGCGGCTGCGCGAGCCGGGCGGCGGGATCCGCGTCGAGGGGACCCGTTCGGTCGTGGATCCGCGGGTCCACCTCGTGGGGTACGGCCCCTCGGCCAGCACCATCGGCGCCAACCGCGCGGGCCGCGCAGCGGTCCGGGACATCAGGCGACTGCTCGCGGGGGAGCCGGTCGCCGCGTGAGGCGTGCGGTCTTGTGCGTGACGCGTTGTGCGTAACGCCCTGCGCGTGACGCGTTGCGCCTTGCGCGTGACGTGCCGGCGCCTCAGCCGGACGATGGTGAGGCCTGCGGCGACTGCGTCGACGGCTGGGCCTTGTTCTTCCGCTCCGCATTGAACTCCGCGACATTGCGCTGGTGCTCGGCGTAGTCGGCGGTGAACCGCGTGTCCCCCGGCTTGACCGTGACGAAGTACAGCCAGTTCCCCGGCGTCGGGTTCATCGCGGCGCGCATCGCGTCCTCACCCGGGTTGTCGATCGGGCTGGGCGGCAGGCCCATGCGCTGGTAGGAGTTATACGGGTTCTCGACACGGGTGTCGTCCGCCGTGGTGTCGAGGGTGCTGCGGTTGAGGCCGTAGTTGAGGGTGGAGTCCATCTGCAGCGGCATGCCGCTCTGCAGCCGGTTGAAGACGACCCGGGCCACCTTCCCCATGTCGGCCTTGTTCGCCGCCTCGGCCTGGACGATGCTGGCGATGGTCACCGCCTGGTAGACGTTCATCGCGTCGCGCTGTGCACCGGCCGCGACGGGCGCCCCGTCGAACCGCTGGTTGGCGGTGTCGACCATGAACCGCAGCACGGACTGCGGGGTGGCGTCCTTCTCCAGGGGATAGGTGGCCGGGAAGAGGTAGCCCTCGGGGTTGCCCCCGGCGTCGCCGGGCAGTTTGAGGCTCGCGGTGCCCACGGACCGCTTGGTGCTGCCGGCGGGCAGGGCGAGCGCCTTGTCGACGGCGTCGTAGATCTGCGACGCGCGCCAGCCCTCCGGGATGACCAGGGTGGCGGACCTGACGGCCGCGCCGTGGGCCAGGAACAGCAGCGGCACCGTCACGGCGGCGCCCGCCACGACGGCGCCGGCCGCGACGAGGAGGAGCCTGCCCCGACGCGTCAGCCGGATCCTGTTCCGCCGGATCACCCCCGGCCTGATCGTGTTCCGTCGGACCGCGCTCCCTCGGACCGCTTTCCGTCGCGGAGTGTTCATCTGCATGCGGGAACGTTAGCCCGCACACAGCCCCAAACCCGACATATCGTCAGCTTGTCGACTCCATCTTGTTGACTTCGGCTTGCCGACTTCGACGCGACGGCTTCAGCTCGTCGGCGGAGTCACCCACTGACGCCCCCGGTCGCCCCGTCGGCGCCCCGGCCGTCTCACCGCCTCCCACTGAGCCGCCTCGTCGGTTCCGGCCGGCCCCTCCCCCGCCGTCTCCGCTGCCGCCGCCGTCTCCTCGCGGGCGTCCCGGCGCACCAGCGCCGCGTACCGTCCGTCGAGTTCCAGCAGCTCCTCGTGCGTGCCCCGTTCGGCCACCTGGCCGGAGTCGAGGACGACGATCTGGTCGGCGCCGCGGATGGTGGACAGCCGGTGGGCGATGGTGACGGTCGTCCGGTTGGCCGACAGGGCGTCGATGGCTTCCTGGACGGCGCGTTCGGTGCGGTTGTCCAGGGCGCTGGTCGCCTCGTCGAGGATGAGGACCGGCGGGTCACGCAGGATGGTGCGCGCGATGGCCAGCCGCTGCTTCTCACCGCCGGAGAAGCGGTGACCGCGTTCGCCGACGACGGTGTCGTAGCCGTCGGGCAGGGCGGCGATGTGGTCGTGGATCTGGGCCGCGCGGGCGGCCGCGTGGAGTTCCTCGTCGGTGGCGTCCGGCTTGGCGAAGCGCAGGTTGTCGGCGACCGAGGCGTGGAAGAGGTACGTCTCCTGGGAGACGACGCCGACCGCGCGGGCGAGGGTGTCGAAGTCGAGGTCACGGACGTCGACGCCGTCCAGGGTGACCCGGCCGCCGGTGACGTCGTAGAGCCGGGGCACCAGGTAGCCGAGCGTGGACTTGCCGGCGCCGGTCGGGCCGACGACCGCCAGGCTGCCGCCGGCCGGGACGGTGAGGTCGATGCCGTCGAGGACGGGGCCGCTCTTGTCGTCGTAGCGGAACTCGACCTTCTCGAAGCGCACCTCGCCCTTCACCCGGTCGAGGTGGACCGGCTCGTCCCGCTCGGTGATGTCGATGGGCAGGTCGAGGTACTCGAAGATGCGCTGGAAGAGGGCGAGCGAGGTCTGGATCTGGACGCCGGTCTGCAGCAGGCTCACGGCCGGGCGGAACAGGCCCTGCTGGAGCGAGACGAAGGCGACGATGGTGCCGAGCGAGATCTGCGAGCCGCCCAGATGGAGGGCCATGCCGGCGGTCCAGTAGATGACGGCGGGCATCGCGGCCATCACGATCGTGATCACGGCCATCCGCCAGCGGCCGGCCATGTTGGAGCGTACTTCCAGGTCGACGAGCTGCTCGGACTCGTCCGAGAAGGAGGCGGTGAGCGAGTCGGCGCGGCCCATGGTCCGGCCTAGAAGGATGCCGCTGACGGAGAGCGACTCGGTGACCGTGGCGGCCATCGCGGCCATCTGCTTCTGGCGTTCGGTGGTGATCTTCTTGCGCTCGTTGCCGACCCGGCGGCTGATCCACACGAAGGCCGGGAGCAGGACCATCGAGACGATGGTGAGCCGCCAGTCGAGGGCGATCATCGCGATGATCGTGGCGACCACACTGGTCAGGTTGGAGACCAGGGAGGTGGCCGTCGAGGTGACGGTGGCCTGCATGCCGCCGATGTCGTTGGCTATGCGGGACTGCACCTCGCCGGTGCGGGTGCGGGTGAAGAAGGCGAGCGACATGCGCTGGAGGCGGCCGTAGACGGCGGTGCGCAGGTCGTGCATGACGCGCTGGCCGACGGTGGTGGATATCAGCGTCTGCAGGACACCGAAGATGCTGGTGAGGACAGCACTGAGGATCATGCCCAGGGCCAGCAGGCTGAGCAGTCCGGTGCGGCCCTGCGGGATCGCGGTGTCGAGAATCGCCTTCAGGAGGAAGGGGGTGGCGACCGAGACCAGCGAGGCGGCGCCGACCAGCAGGCCGACGATCGCGAGCCGGCCGCGGTAGGGGCGGAAGAGGCTGAGGATACGGCGCACCTGGCGGGGTTGTCCGGCCGAAGTGCCGTCGGGGGTCCAGTTGATCTCGTCTCGGGGCATGGCTCCTACGGATGGGTGTGGTGTGTACGGACTCACGGAGCATAGCTCACTGTTACCTATACTCACAATGAACATAGTCCTGATATTGTTCCCGTATGAGCACCCCCGACTCCGACGGCCCGCTCGCCGAGCAGTTGCTACGCCTGACCCGCCGGGTGTGGCGTATCCAGAAGCGCCATCTGCAGGCGCGGGATCTGGGCGTCACCCCGGCCCAGTCTCGGCTGCTGCGCACCCTCGCGCACTACGACACCCCCCCGCGCATGGCCGACCTCGCCGAGCGGCTGGAGGTGGTGCCGCGCGCGGTGACGACGCTGGTCGACGGCCTGGAAGCGAGCGGCAAGGTGTGCCGGGTGCCGGATCCGACGAACCGCCGGGTGACCCGGATCGAGATCACGGACGAGGGGCACGAGACCCTGCGCGAGCTGCGGGCGGCCCGGAGGTCCGCGGCCGAGGAGATCCTGGCTCCGCTGTCGGAGGAGCAGCGGGAGGTGCTGGGCGGCCTGCTGGACACTCTGGTCGACGGGGCGGCGGTCGCGAAGAGCTGCTGAGACAGGACGAAGCGGCTCCCCTCCGGGACTCCGGAGGGGAGCCGCTCTGCTTCCGCACGTCAGCGTTCGGACACGGACTCCTTGTCCGGCACCTGCGCGGGCAGCTCGGCCTCGGTGGCCGCGACCTCGGCGGGCGCCACCTCGATGGCCGCGACCTCGGCGCCCAGCACCTTCTTCGCCCGCTCGACGTCCAGCGCGCCCTCCCAGCGGGAGACGGCGAAGACGGCGACGCAGTTGCCGAGCAGGTTGGTGACGACGCGCATCGAGTCCATGATGCGGTCGACGCCGAGCAGCAGGGCGACGGCACCGGCCGGGATCGCCCCGAGCGAGGAGGCGGTCGCGGACAGGGCGAGGAAGGCCGAACCGGGGATGCCGGCCATGCCCTTGCTGGTGAGCATCAGCACCAGGACCACGGTGATCTGCTGACCCAGACTCAGGTCGACACCCACGGCCTGGGCGATGAACAGGGTGCCGATGGAGAGGTAGAGAGAGGCACCGTCGAGGTTGAAGGAGTACCCGGTGGGCAGCACCAGGCCGACGGCGTCGTCGCGGGCGCCCGCCTTGCGCAGCTTCTGCATCACGCGCGGCAGCACGGACTCCGTGGAGGCGGTGCCCAGCGCCAGCAGCAGCTCCTCGCGGATGTAGCGGACGAACTTCCAGAGGCTGAGCCCGGTGACCGCCTTCAGGGCCACCGCCAGCAGGGCGACGAAGAGCGCGGCGGCCGCGTAGCACAGGACGATCAGCTTGGCGTAGGTCTCGATGACACCGAGGCCGTACTGGCCGATCAGCACGGCCATCGCACCGAAGACGGCGATCGGGGCGAGGCGCATCACGAACCCGACGATCGCGAAGATGATCTCCTGCGCCTGCTCGATGGCCGGCAGCACCTGCGGCACCCTGGTGTGGCCGAGGTGGAGCAGGGCCGCGCCCACCAGGCAGGCCAGAACCAGCACCTGGAGCAGGGAGTTGTCGGCGAAGGCGCCGATGAAACTGGTGGGCAGGGCTTCGAGGACGAACTCGGTCGTCGAGGGCAGCGAGCCGCCGCCCGTCTTCGCGTCGACCGCCTTCGCGCTCAGCGTGGCCGGGTCGACATGCATTCCGGAGCCGGGCTGGACGACGTTGGCGGCGACCAGGCCGATGACCAGCGCGAGCGTGCTCGCCACCTCGAACCAGATCAGGGCCTTGAGCCCGATCCGCCCGAAGGCCTTCAGGTCACCGGCCTTGGCGATGCCGACGACGACCACGCAGAACACCAGCGGGGAGATGATCGTCTTGATGAGCCGGGTGAAACCGTCGCCGAGCGGCTGCAGGTCCGAGGCGAAGCCGGGCCACAGCTTCCCGACGACGATTCCGAGCACGAGCGCGCAGGCGACCTGCGCGAAGAGAGAGGTACGCAGTATGCGTGCGACGCGTCGCGGCAGGGACGGTAGGGGCTGCGGCACGGGCACTCCTGGTGTGGGGGTTCGACTCGCGGAAGCCGAGCGGGACTTCCGCGACAGCGGGACTTCTGCCATACGGAAAGCGGTTTCCGTGTCGATCACTCTGGAGGCCTTCTTGATCCCGTCCGAGACCACCGTGTATCAGCCGCGTAAATCACGCGCCTGGTGACGCATCGCACGCAACTCGGCTCAGCAGCCGCCGCGGTCCTCCGTCAGCACCCCCTGTTCGGTGGCGAGCGAACGGTCGTAGCACCCGCCGGACCCGTACAGCCGGTAGCGCTCGCTCGACGTGCCGACCGCGTGCCGCTGGTCGCGCGGCACATTGAGGGTGTACGTCGCGTCACCGCGGTAGGTGTCGTCCAGCCGCGACCACCCGCGCCCGGGCCGGCTGACCGCCGCCCGGTCACCGAGGGTGAGTTCGGTACGCAGCCGATCGTCGGTACCGACGGTGATGGCGCCGTTCATCGTGTACGTCCGGTCGGTGCGTGTCGTCCGGGACGCCCCGCCCGCCTTCACCGTGACGTTCTGGTCGTCCGTCCAGACGGCGTCGAGCGCGTCCGTCGTCTCACCGTCGTTCCAGCGGTGCGCGGAGGTGTTGGCCAGCGTCCGGCTGACGGTGGTGGTCACCCGGCCGTGCGAGGTGTCGACATATCCGGAGACCGTCAGCCGGTGCCCGGCGTCGGTGTCGACCCGGTACTCCCCCGAACCCGGGGTGTACACCGAGGAGTTGACGGGGTCGGAGGCCCTGTCCGCGGTGAGCCGGCCGGTGACGTGGGCGCGGTGCGCGTCCTGCCAGACCAGCACGTTCACGGGGGCGCTCCAGCCGGCCTGGCCCTCGGGCACCCCGGCGACGGAGACCTCGACCTGGTGCGGGCGGCCGTCGTTGAGAAGCCCGGCGAACGGCGTCAGGTCGTATTCGATCGGCTTGACGTCGAAGGCGCGGGGGCCCGGAACGACGTACCAGAGGAAGGGGTTGGACCAGCCGCCGGTCCACACGTTCGGGAACGGCGCGGCGATTCCGGCCGGCCGGCCGTCCACGTTGATCTGCACCTCGCGGTACGGCCCCTTGTCCGCCTTGCAGGAGTACGACGCCGGGTCGGCCACCGTCAGATACCAGAACTCCTCGCAGCCACCGCCGGATCCGGTGGCGTGCACCTCGGCGACGATCCGCTCGCTGTTGCGCGGGGTGGTGAGGGTGGTACCGCCGTCCAGGGTGAGCACCTTGTCGGGGACCGCGGCCTGGGGGCGCCCCGCGTAGAACGTGAGCGTGACCTTGACGTCGATGACGCCGGTGTACGTGTCGTCGACGACGTTGCCGATCAGCATCTCGACGTCCTGTGCGCCCCGGAAGGTGTCGCTGTAGCGGGTGACGTCCTTCTCCACGTGCCACTCGATGCCGTCGGGCGAGGGCTCGGGGGTGGAGGTGCGCAGCACCTCGACGCCTCCGACGTGCAGATAGCCGAGCCGGTCGTACTGACGGCCCTTCACCTTGCCGTCGAGCCGCAGCACCACCTTGCTCCAGCGGTCGCCGCAGCCCTGGGGCGGCGCGTAGGTGCCCCGGTAGGGCGTGAAGTCACGGAACTGGGCTTCGGCCAGGGTGACTTGGCAGGACTTCGCGCCCTTGGGCACGGACACCGGCGGGGCGGCGGTCACCGGGTCGTGCCAGTCGGTGCCGAACTCCGCCGGGACGTCGGCGGCTACGGCGGCGGAGGCACCCGTACCGAGGAGCGCGCTCACCAGGAGGGGCACCCCGGCCAGCCCGGCAAGCATGGACATGACGATCCGTCTTCTCATGGCCGGTGTTCTACGGGGAGTTGACCGCCGGCCGCAATGAGGAGATCGGCCGACCGCTCCGTGACCTACGCGGACCCACACCAGAGGAACAAAAAGTGCTATAAGCGGATCTTACTGCCACAGTGCTCCCATGGAGATCACGACCGCTCGCGTCCGTCGCGCGGCCCTCGCCCTCGCCCTCGGCGGTGCCGTCGCCCTCACCTGCGACGCCGTGCTCGCCGGCCTCCCGCAACGGAGCCACGGCTCCCCCGCCCCCGGCCCCTCGGCCGCCGCCTCCGAACCGGCCCCGGCCCCCGGCGCCCCGGGCATCGGCGACCCGCTGATGCCGCTGGACGGCAACGGCGGCTACACGGTGCGCCGTTACACGCTCGACTTCGACTGGCAGGCGCCCGGGACGCCGTTCGAGGCGGGCGCCACCATCAGCGCCACCGCCACTCAGGCCCTGTCCCGCTTCGACCTGGACTTCGCCGGCAACACCCTGCACAAGGTCACCGTCGACGGCGCACCGGCCACCGCCGTACGGGACGGCGACGAACTCGTCGTCACGCCCGCGCGACCGATCCCCCGCGGCCACGCGTTCGCCGTCCGCGTCACCTACACCGCCGACCCCACCCAGCGCCGGCAGCGCGGCGACGCGATCCGGGAGTACGGCTGGGTGCCCACCGCCGACGGCACCCTGCTCTGTGCGCAGCCCGACGGCGCCAAACTGGTCTTCCCGGTGGACGACCACCCCAGCCTGCGGGCGCCGGTCACCTTCCGCATCACCACCCCCGCGGGGCTCCGCGCGGTGGCCAACGGCCGGCTCGTCGACCGTGTCCAGCGGCCGGGCGGACGCGTGCGCTGGACGTACGACTCCGAGGAGCCCATCGCGGCCCAGCTGATCCAGATGGCGATCGGGAAGCTCACGGTCGTCGACAGCACGGGCCCACGCGGACTGCCCGTGCGGGACGTGGTGCCGGACGGTCTGGTCGCGGACACCGAGGCCGACCGCGCGCTCACTCCAGAACACCTCGCCTGGCTGGAACGCCGGCTCGGCCCGTACCCGTTCCGCCGCTACGGCGTGCTGGTCGGGGACACCGACCTGCCGGTGGCGCTGGAGACGCAGTCGCTGTCCGTCGTGCCCAAGGACGACCTGCTCGGCGACCGGGTCGACGCCGAACGCAATCTCGTCCACGAGCTGACCCACCACTGGACCGGGGACAGCGTCGCCATCCGGCGGTGGTCCGACCTGTGGCTGAGTGAGGGTCATGCCCGGTTCTACGAGCGGCTGTACTCCGAGGAGCACGGCGGCGTCCGCATGGAGGACGCCATGCGGGACGCGTACGAGCAGCACGACCAGTGGCGCCACGACGACGGAGCCCCCGCCGAGCCGACGGAGCCGACGCTGTTCAAGGTGATGCGGTACGACGGCTCGGCGCTGGTGCTGTACGCCCTGCGGGAGAAGGTCGGTGACGAAACGTTCGACCGGATCGAGCGCACCTGGGTGACCCGGTACCGGGGCCGCGCGGCCGGCACCAAGGACTTCGTCGCGCTCGCCTCCGAGGTCGCGGGCGAGGATCTGACGCCCTTTCTGACGCCCTGGCTGTACGGGCCGGACACCCCACCGATGCCCGGACATCCCGACTGGCGGGTGGACCCGGTCGAGGACTGAGTCGGGACGGTCGGCGACCGTCCCTCGGACGCCGATCCGCTGCCGCCGACCGGGTGGCCTCTGCCGGACCGCTGGTCCACCCGGTTGACGTTCGGCGCGCCGTGCCGCGCCGGACACGGAAACGTACAGGGGGTGACGTTAAGGGCGATCCATTTGCCCTGGTTGCGACGAGCGTGGTTGGAGACCCTCAGCAAGCGGTTGGAGACCCTCCGGTATGAGAAGAACTGTCGCCCCACGTGTGCCCGGCGCCCTGCGGAACTGCCGACTGACGGCCTGTCTGCTCGCGACGGCCGCGCTGCTGCCACCGCTGCTGATCCTCCCGGCGTCGGGCGCCGACGAGGCGGAGGACCAGCGCCTGCAGAACGCCTTCACCGATGCCGCCCGCGAGTTCCACGTGCCGCGCAGTGTGCTCCTGAGCGTGTCCTACATGCAGTCGCGCTGGGACGCCCACCCGGGCACCCCCAGCGTCGCGGGCGGCTACGGGCCGATGCACCTGGTGGAGACCGGCGGCGGCCGCGCCCCCGCACCGGGGGCGGCACCGGCGGCGCCGGACGGCCGTAAGAACAGCCCCCTCGCGGGGACGGTGTTCGCCGCGGGCGGGCACGCCGTGCAGCCGGCGGACCTGGAACGCGCCGCACGGCTGATCAAGGTCCCGCCCGCGGCGCTGCGGACGGACGCCGTCGCCAACGTACGCGGTGGCGCGGCCCTGCTGGCCGCCGCACAACGGCATCTCGGCAAGCCGCTCAGCAAGGACCCGGAGGACTGGTGGCAGGCGGTGGAACGTTTCCCCGGCACCCGTGACGTCACCACGGCCACGACGTACGCCGACGACGTCTTCACCCTGATCCGCCGGGGAGCGCACCGCACCACCGCCGAAGGCCAGGAGGTCACGCTCTCCGCCTCCCCCGGCGTCCGCTCGCACCCCGGACCGCAGGTCCCGCACCGGCCCAAGGAGGTCGAGTGCCCTCGGGAGCTGTCCTGTGACTGGCTCGCCGCGCCCTACGAGGAGATCGACGAGGACGGCGACTACGGCAACCACGACCTGGCCGACCGGCCCCGGGACCAGAAGATCGAGTACATCGTCATCCACGACACCGAGTCGACACTGCCGAACATGTTCAAGACCGTGCAGGACCCGACCGAGGCGTCCTGGCACTACTCGATCCGCTCCAGCGACGGCCACGTCACCCAGCACGTCAGGACCAAGGACGAGGCCTGGCACTCGGGCAGCAAGTTCGTCAACGGCCGTTCGATCGGCATCGAACACGAGGGGTTCCTCGCCCACCCCGGCACCTGGTACACGGAGCAGATGTACCGGTCCTCGGCCCGCCTGGTGCGCTTCCTGGCGAAGAAGTACGGCGTCCCGATGGACCGGCAGCACATCTTCGGCCACGACAACGTGCCGGCCCCGACCGGCGACAGCATCCCCGAGATGCACGAGGACCCCGGTCCCTTCTGGGACTGGCGACACTACTTCGACCTGCTCGGCGCGCCGTTGAAGGCCACGGCCGGACCGAACAGCGACATGGTGATGATCCTGCCGGACTACGCCACCCACAAGCCGCGGTACACCGGGTGCGACGGCGCCGGGAAGCGGTGCCAGCCGCACGGCTCCAGCGCCGTCCGCCTGCACACCCGACCGGCCGACGACGCCCCGCTGATCCAGGACCCGGGCCGCAGGCCGGACGGCGACGAGTCCACCGAGGACGTCAGTGACCTCGGTTCGCGTGTCTCCACCGGCCAGACCTTCGCCGTCGCCGACCGCAGGGGCGAGTGGACGGCGATCTGGTTCCAGGGCAACAAGGCCTGGTTCAAGAACCCCAAGGACCACCCGACGGCGGTCGGCGCGAGCGGCCGCATGGTGACACCGAAGGAGGGCCTGGACGAGATCCCGGTGTACGGGCGTGCCCTGCCCGAGGAGGAGGCCTACCCGGAGGGAATGGAGGAGGAGACCGACTCGCCGCTCCCGTACACCCTGCGGGCGGGCCAGCGTTATGTGACACAGTCCGGTGTCGGCAGTTCCTATGTCGACAGATCGACCTTCTCCGGTACGCCCCAGCCCGTGGTACTGGGCCAGGAGAGGTACTACGAGATCCAGTTCGGCCACCGGCTGGCCTACGTCCGGGCGAACGACGTGGACCTGGTGCACGCGAGTACCGGCTCGGCCGGGGCACCCGAGCAGCAGCCCGGCGCGGCCGGCCGGTGACCCCGCGCGGCCCCCGGGGTCTCGCTAGGCCAGCAGGTCCGCCCGGTCTCCCATCACCACGACGGGATCGCGGTGGGGGTCGAGCGTGCGGAGCAGGAACCGCATGGCCTCCTCGGAGAGGCCGATGCAGGCCGAGGTGCCGCTGCCGTGGTCGAGGTGCAGCCAGATCTTGCCGCCCCGTTCGGCGCCCCAGGGCCGGGTGACGTCGTGCGGCGGTGCGCCCCGCAGCCGGTTGTAGTCGATGGCGATGACGTAGTCGAAGTCGTGCCGGTACGCCGGGCTCCAGTAGGACGGGGGCGCGTAGGCGGTCTCGTCGTGGGTGTAGGAGAGCCGGGTGCCCGGGTCGGGGAGCACACCGCCCGCGTCGGTGACCGTGAACACGCCGACCGGGCTGCGTCCGTCGCCCGCGTAGTGGTCGGTGGTCCAGCCGTTCCGCCCGTTGTGGGCGGGCCAGCTGCCCACCGGGCGCCAGCCGTCGTCCCGCAGGCTGTAGAGCACGGCCGTGGCGTCGGCCGAGTCCCCGCCCTCGCCGTACACGGCCAGGACCTGGCCGGAGTCGGCCGGGATCTCCGCGTGCAGCCGCTCGCCGACGCCGGGCAGCGCGGTCGCGTCGCCGACGGAAACAGCCGGCCACGGCTGCGGGACCCTGCTCGCCCGGGCGGCCGCGCCGGGCACCCCTGATACGCCGTTCTTCGCACCGCCGCCGCTCTCCGGTCCCCCACAGCCGGCCAGGGCCATCAGGACGGTTGCGTAGGCCAGCGCCGTCACGGCCGTCGCACACCGAACGCTCTTGATCTGCACCCGGACATCCTGACATCACATATCGACACATTGATTGACTTTACGAACATAGACCGCGTGTTGGACGGCGGGCCCTGACCGGAAGGCGGCGGATTTCACCGACCGTCCGGGAAAACCGTTTGATTTCGACCACGCTCCGACGCGAACCTTTCACGGCTTGTCGCCACCTTCCCCCGACACGAGCCGCTGGGACGTCATGCAAATTCAAGATCTTCCGTATTCCGATCCGGGCGTGCCGGACGCACGTTCGGGTCCCCGATTCCTGTGGTGGCTCGGGCGGAACCAACTGGGTGGCCAGCTCAAGGCGCTGGCCTGGGGACTGCTGCACTTCGTGGCCGTCTCCGCGCTGCCCTTCTGCGTGGGGTTCGCCGTCCAGGCCGTCGTCGACCGCTCCGGCACCCGTCTGGTGCTGACGGGCGGTCTGCTCGTGCTGTGCGGTGCGGCGATCGCCGTCGGCGACACCTTCCTGCACCGGGCCGCCGTCACCAACTGGATCACCGCGGCCGCCCGCGTCCAGCAGCTGCTCGCCCGCAAGGCCGCCCAGCTGGGCTCGGCGCTGACCCGGAGGGTGGCGGCCGGCGAGGTGGTCGCCGTCTCCACCGGCGACGTCGAGAAGATCGGCTGGTTCGTCGAGGCGGTCTCCCGGTTCACCGCGGCCGCCCTGACGGTCGTCGTGGTCGGCGTCGGCCTGCTCTTCTACCAGCCCGCGCTCGGCTGGGTGGTCGCCGCGGGGCTGCCGCTGGTGGCGCTGGCCGTGCTGCCGCTGCTGCCCCGGGCGACCCGGCGCGCCGACTTCCAGCGCGCCAAGGCCGGCCGGGCCACCGAGTTGGCCTCGGAC
Organism: Streptomyces sp. NPDC054813; assembly: GCF_053611365.1. Taxonomy (NCBI): domain Bacteria; kingdom Bacillati; phylum Actinomycetota; class Actinomycetes; order Kitasatosporales; family Streptomycetaceae; genus Streptomyces; species Streptomyces sp. NPDC054813. Next base: position 87,599 of record NZ_JBSHAF010000018.1, read on the forward strand.
ACCGTGGCGGGGCTACGGGTACTGCGCGGCATCGGCGGCGAGGACCTCTTCCTCGACCGCTACCGCCGTGCCTCCCAGGAGGTGCGCCGGGCCGCCGTGCGCAGCGCCCGGATGTGGTCCCTGATCGCCGCGATCCAGGTGCTGGTGCCCGGGCTGTTGCTGATCGCGGTGGTCTGGCACGGCGTCCACCTCGCCCGGCAGGGCCGGGTCACCGTCGGCGAACTGGTCACCGTCTACAGCTCGGTCATGATCCTCAACTATCCGTTGCAGCACTTCACCGAGATCGCCATGGCGTACTCCTTCTCGCGCCCCTCGGCGAAACGGGCCGCCCGGGTGCTCTCCCTGGAGCGGGCCACCGACACCGGCGGCTCGCGCGCGGACGCGGTGCCGGACGGTGACCTGTACGACCCGGACACCGGTCTGCTGGCGCCCGCGGGCCGGCTGACCGCCGTGGTCTGCGGCGACCCCGACGCGGCCGGCCACCTCGCCGAACGGCTGGGCGGCCACCCCGCCGAGGCCGCCACCTCCGTGCTGCTCGGCGGTGTACCGCTCGACGAACTGCCCCTGGAGACCGCCCGTACCGCGGTGCTCGTCCAGGACAAGGACCCGGTGCTGCTCTCCGGTTCGCTGCGCGACCTGCTCGACGTGCCGGCCTCCGGCGCCGTGCGGGCCGAGGAGGCGCTGGCCGCCGCCCAGTGCGCGGACGTCCTGGAGGCCCTGGTCCAGGGATCGTTGGACGTCACCGACCCGCTGGACGCCCGGATCACCGAGCGGGGCCGCTCCCTGTCGGGCGGCCAGCGCCAGCGGCTCGCGCTGGCCCGGTCACTGATCACCGACCCCGAGGTGCTCGTCCTGGACGAGCCGACCTCCGCCGTCGACTCGCACACCGAGGCGCGGATCGCGGAGGGCATCCGCGAGGTGCGGTCCGGCCGTACGACCGTGCTGTTCACCTCCTCGCCGCTACTGCTCGACCGGGCCGATCGGGTCGTCCTCGTCCACGAGGGCGAGGTCGAGGTGGTCGGCGTGCACCGCGAACTGGTGCGCACCGAGCCCCGGTACCGGGCGGTGGTGACCCGGGAGACGGACGACGAAGCCGCCCTCCGGAACACGAGGGACGAGGACGTCGCCCTGCGAGGCGGCGCGCTCGAGGAGACGGAGGTCGCGCTGCCAGGCGGCACGCCCGAGTCGAAAGAAGCCGCGCTGCGAGGCAGCGCGCTGGAAGAGATCGAGGAAAGCGCATGATCGGCGTCGCACCACCGGCGTACGACCCGGCGGCCCCGACGACGGCCACCACCCTGCCCGTAGGCGCCACCTCGACCGTGCGCGCCTACGTGGCCGAACTGTTCCGCCGGCATCGCCGGGCCTTCTGCGTCCTCGTCCTGGTCAACACCGTGGCCGTGATCGCTTCCATGGTCGGCCCGTACCTGCTCGGCGGACTGATCGAGCGGGTGTCGGACGGTGCCCGTGACCTCCATCTGGGCCTGACCATCGGCCTGTTCGTGCTCGCGCTCGCCGTCCAGGCCGTCTTCATGCGCGAGGTACGGCTGCGGGGCGCCGTGCTCGGCGAGCGGATGCTGGCCGACCTGCGCGAGGACTTCCTCGTCCGGTCCGTCGGGCTGCCGCCGGGCGTCCTGGAGCGGGCGGGCACGGGTGATCTGCTGTCCCGGATCACCACCGACATCGACCGGCTCGCCAACGCCATGCGGGAGGCCGTGCCACAGCTGTCGATCGGCGTCGTGTGGGTGGTGCTGCTGCTCGGCGGCCTCGTGGTCACGGCGCCGCCGCTGGCCGCCGCCGTGCTGCTCGCCCTGCCGATCCTGGTGATCGTCTGCCGCTGGTACTTCAAGCGGGCGCCCGCCGGCTACCGCTCCGAGGCCGCCGGGTACGCGTCGGTGGCCGCCGCCCTCGCGGAGTCCGTGGACGCCGGGCACACCGTCGAGGCACACCGGCTCGGTGCCCGGCGCATCGCCCTGTCCGAACGCCGGGTCAAGGAGTGGACGGCATGGGAGCGCTACACGCTGTGGCTGCGGTCGGTGCTCTTCCCGGCCATGAACGCCACGCACACCACCGTGCTCGGCTCGGTGCTGATGATCGGCGGCGCCCTCGTCCTCGACGGCCGGCTCGACGTGGGCCAGCTGACGACGGGGGCACTCATCGCCCAGATGCTCGTCGAGCCGGTGAACCTGATCCTGCGCTGGTACGACGAGGTCCAGGTCGCCCAGGTGTCGCTGGCCCGGCTGGTCGGCGTCCGGGACATCGAGCCGGAAGCCGGTGACGCCTCGCTGGCTCCCGAGGGCCGCGAGGTGCACGCGGACGAGGTCCGCTTCGGCTACCTGCAGGGCGTCGACGTGCTGCGCCAGGTCTCCCTGGAGGTCGCGCCCGGCACCCGCCTTGCCCTGGTCGGGCCCTCGGGTGCGGGCAAGTCCACCCTGGGCCGGCTGCTCGCCGGGATCTACGCGCCCCGCGACGGCCGGATCACCCTCGGCGGCGCCGAGCTGTCCCGGATGACCGCCGAACGCGTCCGCTCCCATGTCGCCCTCGTCAACCAGGAGCACCACGTCTTCGTGGGCTCCCTGCGCGACAACCTGCTGCTCGCCCGGACCGGCGCCGAGGACGCCGAGCTGTGGGCGGCCCTGGGCGCGGTGGACGCGGACGGCTGGGCGCGGGCCCTGGAGCAGGGCCTGGAGACCGAGGTGGGCTCGGGGGGCCTCACGCTGACCCCGGCGCAGGCCCAGCAGATCGCGCTGGCCCGGCTGGTCCTGGCCGACCCGCACACCCTCGTCCTGGACGAGGCGACCTCGCTGCTGGACCCGCGCGCGGCCCGCCACCTGGAGCGGTCCCTGGCCCGGGTCCTCGACGGCCGCACGGTGGTCGCCATCGCGCACCGGCTGCACACCGCCCATGACGCGGATGTCATCGCCGTGGTCGAGAACGGCCGGATCAGCGAGCTCGGCAGCCATGACGAGCTGGTGGCGGCCGACGGCGCCTACGCGGCGCTGTGGCGGTCGTGGCACGGGTGACCGGCCGTGGCACGGGGTGCGCGCCGCAGGTCGCGCCCCGTGCCGTTGCGCGGGTACGAGCAGGGGTGGAAGGCTGGAGAGCGGCACCGGTTCGGGGACGGGCCGGGAACCGGAGGGTTCGCGGCGCGTGAGGCCCGTGCCGAGCGTGCCGGCGGCCCGCCCCTCGGACCGCCGCCTCACCCCCTGGAGGTAGCCGTGACCACCGCCGACGGATGGGGGGACGACGTCTACCAGCCCGACGGATCCGAGATCCGCGAGGACACGGGACTGCTCGACGTGGAGGACACGCTGGAGTCCGACGGCGTCAGCGATCCCCTGGACCGGGGCTGGTCCCCGCCCGAGCGGCCCTGGGCCGTGGAGCACACCGGGGTCACCGCGGCGGAGGGCCACCGGGGCGAGACCCTGGACCAGCGGCTCGCCGAGGAGCTGCCCGATCCGGCCGCGCCCGACGGCGACGGCATCGGCGACTGTCAGGGCAGCGACGGCGAACTCCTGGACAACGAGGTCGGCGATCTGCGCTCCGGCCGCCTTGTGGCACCCGACGAGGGGGCGCACGAGGACGACGAGAACGGTCTCGTCGCCACCGACGTCGGCATCGACGGCGCCGGGGCCTCCGCCGAGGAGGCCGCAATGCACATCGTCGACGAGGACACCGCCTACGGCTGACGCCGCATCCCCCTGCTCGGCCGCCCCGACCGCCCTGTCCGCGTTGTCCGCCTTGTTCGAGGAGCCGCCATGCAGCAGGACAAGCACCCCGACTACCACCCCGTGGTCTTCCGCGACCGCGCCGCCGGATACGCCTTCCTGACCCGGTCCACCGCGACCAGCGACCAGACCATCGACTGGGACGACGGCGAGACCTACCCGGTGGTCGACGTGGAGATCTCCTCGGAGAGCCACCCCTTCTACACCGGGAAGGCCCGCACGGTGGACACCGAGGGCCGCGTCGCCGCGTTCGAACGGCGCTACGGGGGTGGCTCGGGGCAGACCGGCTGACCCCGGAGCCCCCGCGGTCAGATCACGTTCAGGGCGGCCGCGCAGCCTATGCCGCCCAGCACCATGAACACGGGCATCAGCACCTTGAGCTCGACCCAGCTGCCCGCGCGGAACCGCATGACCTTCGGCGGGCCCAGCGGGTACCAGCGCTTGCGGCCGATCGGGATGGGCCACAGGATCGGGCAGCCGGAGACGGTCAGCGCGTCCCCGATGTCGTGCACCAGCGCCCCCAGCACCACCGGCAGCCCCAGCCACAGGTACTCCTGGCCGGGCTGGGTGAACAGCCAGTCCGAGCCGTTGCCCGGCTTGTCCAGGACGCCCGCCAGGATCCAGGCGCTGGTCCCCGCGAGCAGCCACACCAGTATGTCGCTGCTGGAGCCGCGGGCGGCCCGCCACAGCAGGCCCTCGATCGCCAGCACCATGTGCGCGAAGAGGATCGCCAGCACCGCCCAGCGGCCGCCGAGGATCGCCGCGGCGGAACAGCCCCCGCCGATCAGCACCGCCCACACCCAGGTGTGGGTCAGCGTCCGGTGCCCACCGTTGCGTCGCGGGTCGCCCGGCTTCCGGGTCGCCTTGTAGACGGCGTAGGAGAGCTTGTCGACGATCTCGCAGACCCAGCGTGACAGCGGTCCGAAGGCGCGCGAGATGGTGGCGGCCTTGTGGTCGAGGTCCGGGGCGAGCGCGGCGCCGGCGCAGATCAGTGCCCCGACCAGGAGCACCGGCCAGGGCATCCCGTGCCCGGCCGCGGCGGCCGCGGCTCCGACGCCGAGCCAGGCGGCGGCTCCCGACAGTGAGTGTGCAGGTCCCATCATGGCCGCTGTGCGCCCCATTCCTCGTGTGCCGCTGTCCAGTTGACCGGGTGCGATGACGCTCCGTCGGCGACACAGCATAGGGGTCTTGATCATCGGCGTCGTAGCCGATTCCCCCCTCGGGGGTCGGGCCAGGCAAGATGGGTGCGTGACCCTCATCGATCGACTGCCGCCGACCGCCGACCCCGACGCCCTGTACGAAGCCTTCGAGTCGTGGGCGCAGGAGCGCGGTCTCACGCTCTACCCCCACCAGGAGGAGGCGCTGATCGAGGCGGTCTCCGGGGCGAACGTGATCGTGTCGACACCGACCGGCTCCGGCAAGAGCATGATCGCCGCGGGCGCGCACTTCGCCGCCCTGGCCCGGGACGAGGTCACCTTCTACACGGCGCCGATCAAGGCGCTGGTGTCGGAGAAGTTCTTCGAGCTGTGCAAGATCTTCGGCACCGAGAACGTCGGCATGCTCACCGGCGACGCCTCCGTGAACTCCGACGCACCCGTCATCTGCTGCACCGCCGAGGTGCTCGCCTCCATCGCCCTGCGCGACGGCAAGCAGGCGGACGTCGGCCAGGTCGTCATGGACGAGTTCCACTTCTACGCCGAGGGCGACCGCGGCTGGGCCTGGCAGATCCCGCTCCTGGAACTGCCGCAGGCGCAGTTCATCCTGATGTCCGCCACCCTCGGCGACGTCTCCTTCTTCGAGAAGGACCTCGCCCGCCGCACCGGCCGTCCCACCTCGGTGGTCCGCTCGGCGACCCGCCCGGTGCCGCTGTCCTACGAGTACAAGTTCACCCCGCTCACCGAAACGCTCACCGAACTGCTGGAGAGCAGGCAGGCGCCGGTGTACATCGTGCACTTCACCCAGGCGCAGGCGGTGGAGCGGGCGCAGGCGCTGATGAGCATCAACATGTGCTCGAAGGAGGAGAAGGAGCAGATCGCCGAACTGATCGGCAACTTCCGCTTCACCACCAAGTTCGGCCGCAACCTCTCCCGGTACGTCCGGCACGGCATCGGCGTCCACCACGCCGGCATGCTGCCCAAGTACCGGCGGCTGGTGGAGAAGCTCGCGCAGGCCGGTCTGCTCAAGGTCATCTGCGGCACCGACACCCTGGGTGTGGGCGTCAACGTGCCCATCCGCACGGTGTTGTTCACCGCCCTCACCAAGTACGACGGCAACCGGGTGCGCACGCTGCGCGCCCGTGAGTTCCACCAGATCGCCGGCCGGGCGGGCCGGGCCGGATTCGACACGGCCGGTCTGGTGGTCGCGCAGGCGCCCGAGCACGTCATCGAGAACGAGAAGGCGCTGGCGAAGGCGGGCGACGACCCGAAGAAGCGGCGCAAGGTGGTGCGCAAGAAGGCGCCGGAGGGCTTCGTCGCCTGGTCGGAGACCACGTTCGAGAAGCTGATCGCGTCCGAGCCGGAGCCGCTGACGTCGCGTTTCCGGGTGACGCACACGATGCTGCTGTCGGTGATCGCCCGCCCGGGCAACGCCTTCGAGGCGATGCGTCATCTGCTGGAGGACAACCACGAGCCGCGCAAGCAGCAGCTGCGGCACATCCGCCGGGCGATCGCCATCTACCGTTCGCTCCTCGACGGCGGCATCGTCGAGAAGCTGGACGAGCCGGACCCGACCGGCCGTATCGTCCGTCTCACGGTCGACCTCCAGCAGGACTTCGCGCTCAACCAGCCGCTGTCCACGTTCGCCCTCGCCGCGTTCGAACTCCTCGACCCCGAATCGCCGTCCTACGCCCTCGACATGGTGTCCGTCGTCGAGTCCACCCTGGACGACCCGCGGCAGATCCTGGTCGCCCAGCTGAACAAGGCGAAGGGCGAGGCGGTGGCCGCGATGAAGGCGGACGGCGTCGAGTACGAGGAGCGCATGGAGCGCCTCCAGGACGTCACCTACCCGAAGCCCATGGAAGAGCTGCTCTTCCACGCGTACGACACCTACCGCAAGAGCCACCCCTGGGTCGGCGACCATCCGCTGTCGCCGAAGTCGGTCATCCGGGACATGTACGAACGGGCGATGTCCTTCACCGAGTTGGTGTCCTTCTACGAACTGGCCCGCACCGAGGGCATCGTGCTGCGCTACCTGGCGAGCGCGTACAAGACGCTGGACCACAACATCCCCGACGACCTCAAGTCCGAGGATCTGCAGGACCTGATCGAGTGGCTGGGCGAGATGGTCCGCCAGGTCGACTCCAGTCTGCTGGACGAGTGGGAACAGCTCGCCAACCCGGAGGAGATGACGGCCGAGGAGGCCCAGGAGAAGGCCGACGAGGTCAAGCCGGTCACCGCCAACGCGCGCGCCTTCCGGGTCCTGGTCCGCAACGCGATGTTCCGCCGCGTGGAGCTGGCCGCCCTCGACCACGTCGACGAGCTGGGCGAGATGGACGCGGAGTCCGGCTGGGACGCCGATGCCTGGGGCGAGGCGATGGACAAGTACTGGGACGAGTACGAGGACCTGGGCACCGGTCCCGACGCGCGCGGCCCCAAGCTGCTCGTGATCCAGGAGGAGCCGCAGAACGCGCTGTGGCGCGTCCGGCAGATCTTCGACGACCCGAACGACGACCACGACTGGGGCATCAGCGCGGAGGTCGACCTGACGGCCTCCGACGCCGAAGGCCGCGCGGTCGTCCGCGTCACCGATGTCGGCCAGCTCTGACCCGGCCCGTTCCGACCACAGGAGAACCTCACCCATGACCAACCCGGCCGAGAGACTGGTCGACCTGCTCGACCTCGAGCAGATCGAGGTCAACATCTTCCGTGGCCGCAGTCCCCAGGAGTCCATCCAACGGGTCTTCGGCGGCCAGGTGGCGGGCCAGGCGCTGGTCGCCGCCGGCCGCACCACTGAGGGCGACCGCCCGGTGCACTCGCTGCACGCGTACTTCCTGCGACCGGGCCGGCCAGGCGTGCCGATCGTGTACCAGGTCGAACGGATCCGGGACGGGCGGTCGTTCACGACGCGCCGGGTCACCGCCGTGCAGCAGGGCCGCACGATCTTCAATCTGACCGCCTCCTTCCACAAGCCTGAGGTGGGAGCTTTCGAGCACCAGCTGCCGCCGGCCCGTGAGGTGCCGCACCCGGAGTCGCTGCCGACGCTCGCCGAGGAGATCCGCAAGTATCTGGGAGAGCTGCCGGAGCAGTTGGAGCGGATGGCGCGCCGCCAGCCCTTCGACATCCGTTATGTCGACCGGCTGCGCTGGAATCACGAGGAGATAGCGGGCGCCGAGCCGCGCAGCGCGGTGTGGATGCGCGCGGTCGGTCCGCTGGGTGACGATCCGCTGGTGCACACCTGCGCGCTGACCTACGCCAGCGACATGACCCTTCTGGATGCGGTGCGGGTCCCTGTCGAGCCCCTGTGGGGGCCACGGAACTTCGACATGGCCTCGCTGGACCACGCCATGTGGTTCCACCGGCCGTTCCGCGCCGACGAGTGGTTCCTGTACGAGCAGGAGTCCCCCATCGCCACGGGTGGCCTGGGACTGGCCCGCGGGCGGGTCTACGACCTGGAGGGGCGGCTGCTGGTGTCGGTCGTCCAGGAGGGGCTGTTCAGGGCCTTGTAGTATAGATGCAGCCAGCGGCGCATGCCGCGCGGCCGCACCGGTGGTGCCGGTGCCGGGTGCTGCGATCGCGTGGCGGCGGTGTGCGGCTGCTCGGCAGGGCGGCGCGCGGGCCGGAACGTACGGGCCTCCGCCACCGCCCGTGCCAGGTCGTTGCGGAACCAGTCGATCTCGTCGGGCTCGTCCGCCGTCATCAGCTCCTCGGCGAGCAGCGCGGTAGGCGAGCCCGGTGAGCCGTGGGCGGGCGGGGCCGGCCGGAGGGCCTTCACATACGCACGCTCGTGAGGATCCGTCAGAGCGTCGTCGATCTCGTCGGGGTCCAGAAAGCCGGCCACCGCCCCGGCCCGCTCCCACGGCCCGTCCGCCGCCCTCAGCAGGAGACCGCAGTGGCGTCCGCGCCAGTTGCGGGCCCGCTGGTCCGCTCCCGCCCTGAGCCGGCCACGCAACTCCTCGGGCGTACGGCCGGTGAGCAGCGGTGCGTTCTTCTCGTCGGCCGCGAACCGCCGTAGCTCCTCGGCCAGGTAGAGCCAGACCACGGCCCGGTAGCGGTTCGGGTACCAGTTCACGGGGGTCACCAGGCCGAGTTTCGCGAAGCGGGTGAACCTGCCCGCCGGGATCTCCATCAGGGCCGCGCCCTCGGTGGTCCCGACCGCTCGCACGCTCTCGCGGAGGGATTCCGCCCGGTCCTGGAGCCGCTCGATCTCGGCCCGGGTGACGCGGCGGCCTCCGCCGCCGCCCTCGTCGGGCACTGTGCGGATCCGGCCAAGATGTACCGCGAGGTCGAACTCGCCTCGCCTGAGGCCCAGTTCACGGGCGGCGCGGCTGAACGTGCAGCTGAGCGGGCGGGGTCGGGCGATGGTGGTGCCGGCCATGGTCGTACTCCCCCGTGGAGCGGGTGGCTCGCGCCGGATGCGCTCGCCGTGGAAAAACCGTAGCCGCTCCGGCGGATCTTCTGGCGGGCCTGTGGACAACTCCGCGACAGAGGATGAAACAGCAGGTCAGAGGTCCACTGTGGAGGAACGCTCCGGTTGCCGGGCGTCCACGCCGAGGTGTTCGCCGACCCGGTTGACGAGCAGCGTCATCTCGTAGGCGATCTGGCCGATGTCCGCCTCCGCGCCGCTGAGCACGCACAGACAGCTGCCGGTTCCGGCGGCGGTGACGAACAGGACCGCGTCGTCGTACTCGATCATCGTCTGGCGGACCTGGCCCGCGCCGAAGTGCCGTCCGGAGCCCTTGGCGAGGCTGTGCAGCCCGGAGGCGACGGCGGCCAGATGCTCCGCGTCCTCCCGGCGAAGGCCGGTGCTCGCTCCCGTGACCAGCCCGTCGTTCGACAGGACCAGCGCGTGCCGTACGTGCTCCACGCGCTCGGTCAGGTCGTCGAGCAGCCAGCCGAGTCCCTGGTTCTGCGCCATGTCGTAGCGTCTCCCCGTGTGCCGTCTCCCCCTGGCTGGAGGATCTCCTCGCCAGCCTTCCCCACCACCGGCGTCCGGGCAAGGAGGATGGAGACATGGCACAGAAGATGACCGACGAGGAATGGCGGGCGTTCGTCTCGCACGGCACCCGCACCGGCAAGCTGTCCACCGTCAACGCCGACGGCAGCCCGCACGTGGCCCCCGTCTGGTTCCTGCTGGATGGGGACGACCTGGTCTTCAACACCGGCAAGGACACCGTGAAGGGGCGCAATCTGACCCGCGACGGGCGGGTCGCCCTGTGCGTGGACGACGACCGGCCCCCCTTCCATTTCGTGGTGCTGAACGGGCGCGCCCGGCTGTCGGAGGAACCGGGGCCGTTGCGTGACTGGGCCACCCGGATCGCGGCCCGTTACATGGGAGAGGACAGCGCGGAGGAGTTCGGCGCCCGCAACGGCGTCCCGGGCGAGCTGCTGGTCCGGGTCACGGTGGAGAAAGTGGTGGCGCTCAAGGACCTCACGGGCTGACACTCAGCCCACCGAGTCGAGGAGCCGGGCGGTGTGCATCCGCCCGGCGTACTCGACGAGTCGGATCAGCACCTCCTTACCGGAGTCCCGGTCGCGGGCGTCGCACAGCACCACGGGCGTGCCCTGGTCCAGGTCCAGGGCGCGGGAGACGTCACGCGCGCCGTAGCTCCGGGCGCCGACGAAGCAGTTGACGGCGACGACGAACGGGATGTGCCGGTGCTCGAAGTAGTCGACCGCCGGGAAGCAGTCCTCCAGGCGGCGGGTGTCGGCGAGGACGACGGCCCCGAGGGCTCCCTGCGACAGCTCGTCCCAGAGGAACCAGAAGCGGTCCTGGCCCGGGGTGCCGAAGAGGTAGAGGGAGAGCCCGGAGCGGATGGTGATGCGGCCGAAGTCCATGGCGACGGTGGTGGTGACCTTCTGGTCCACCCCGTCCGTGTCGTCCACCAGCTGGCCCGCTTCGCTGAGCATTTCCTCGGTGCGCAGCGGCCGGATCTCGCTGACGGCGCCGACCAGGGTCGTCTTCCCGACGCCGAAGCCGCCGGCGACCAATATCTTGAGCGCCATGGCCGACGTGTCGTCGTCGGCGGGCTCGGAGTACTCGGAGACCATGATCACTTCTCTCGTGAGGGCCGGCTACGGACGACATGCTCAGAAGGCTCGGAGGGCCAGGGACACCGCTCGGGCTTCGCGAGGCGCTGCTCGGGCTTCGCGCGACGCCGGTCGGTCCGGTCGGGACGCGAAGCCAGCATCATGACAACCGTGGCCCCTTCGCGGGCGGTTGGACCGGAACGCGTCTGTTCTGACCGGGGCGCGCCCGGTTGGTTCCGGATGCTCATCTACAGTGCCCGCAATCCCGCGATGACCTCGCGCAGAATCCGTTCGTCGGGAAGCTGGGCCGGCGGCACCGGACGGCTCACGGTGACGCTGCCCAGTTCCAGCAGATCACCCAGGAGCACCCGGACCACGCCCACCGGAAGGTCCGCGCCGGCGGCGAGTTCGGCGACGGACTGCGTCTCGACCCGGCACAGGTCGATCAGCGCCCGGTGTTCGGGGCCGAGCGCGGTGTCGTCGTCGACGCCGGGCGCGCCCGGGTCCAGCGTGACCAGGGCGATCAGGTCGAACCGCACTCCGGTGGGGCCGGGTTTGGTGCGGCCGCCGGTCATGGCGTAGGGACGGACGAGGGGCCCGGCCTCGCCGTCGTACCACTGGCTGCCCGGCTCGCGCGCCGCGTCGGTCGTGTACTCGGTCATCGGTGACGCTTCCGGCTCATCCGGCGGCGGGCGGCCGGGCGGCGACCCGCGGCGCTGTGAAGAGGTGCTCGCCGACGCGCTTGACCAGGCGTGCCATCTCATAGGCGACCAGGCCGATGTCGGCGGTGACGGCGGTGAGCACGGCGAGGCAGGAGCCGTCGCCGGCGGCGGCCACGAAGAGGAAGGCGTCGTCCATCTCGACCATGGTCTGGCGCACCCCGCCTGCCCCGAAGTGCCGTCCCGTGCCCTTGGCGAGGCTGTTGAAGCCGGAGGCGACGGCGGCGAGGTGCTCGGCGTCCTCACGCCCGAGGGCGGTCGAGGCGCCGACGGCCAGGCCGTCGTTGGACAGCACCACCGCATGCCGTACTTCTTCGACACGCAGCACCATGTCGTCCAGCAACCAGTCGAGTTCGCCGGAGCGGCGGTCGGCCCTCATGCTCGGGTCCTGGATCATGCGCGGTCTCCTTCGGTGCTGTCGGTGCCCTCTTCGGGTTCCGGAACGGCTGCGCGGCCGGGTTGTCTGCCGCCGCCGCGCGCCCAGCCGTCGCGGTAGGCCGTCATGCGGTCGCGGACGGCTTCGGGGGTGCGCTCGTCCTCCCGCCGGGCGGGCGCGGGTTGCTCGGTGCGTGGATCGCGCAGTTGGGGGGCGAGGCTCGCCTGCCGCACCCGGCGCGGGAGGTCGTCGTCGTTGGGTTCGGAGTCGTGCGGTGGGCGGTGGTGCGGCCTCAAGGTCGTGACTCCCGGGGGTGGTGGCTCGGGCGCCGGGTGCGGGGTGGTGTGGGTGGTGGCGAGGGCGGGACGGGCGGCTGGGCCGGCGGCCTGTGGAAGGGCGGTGCCCGGCACGCGCGCGTACTCGCGTTCCGGTGCCTGTTCGATGCCGGCCACCGGACGGCCGGAACGCTCCGCCGTACCACCGTGCAGCAGGGCCTTCGGCAGCAGCACCACCGCGGTGGTGCCGCCGTAGGGAGAGGTGCGCAGGTGCACCTTGATGCCATGGCGGGCCGCGAGCCGGCTGACGACGAAGAGGCCGAGCCGGTCGCTGTCGAACAGGTCGAGGGCCTCGGACTGCTCGATGCGCCGGTTGGCCTCGGCGAGGGTCTCCTGGCCCATGCCGAGTCCGCGGTCCTCGACCTCCAGGGCGTAGCCGTTGCCGACGGGTTCCCCGGAGACGCGCACGCGCGTGTGCGGCGGTGAGAACTGGGCGGCGTTCTCGACGACCTCGGCGAGCAGATGGGTGAGGTCGGCCACGGCCGCGCCGATGACGGCCGCTTCGGGGAGCTGGCGTACCTCCACGCGCGCGTAGTCCTCGACTTCCGACACCGCGGCCCGTACGACGTTGGTCAGGGAGACCGGCATGCGCCAGGCCCGGCCGGGTGCCGCCCCGGAGAGGATGATCAGGCTCTCCGCGTGGCGGCGCATACGGGTGGTGAGGTGGTCCAGGCGGAAGAGGTCGCTCAGCTCGTTGGGGTCGTCGGAGCGGCGTTCCATGCTGTCCAGCAGGCTCAGCTGGCGGTGGACCAGGACCTGGCTGCGGCGGGCGAGGTTGACGAACACGCCCGAGATGCCGCTGGCGAGTTCGGCGCGCTCCACTGCGGCGCGCAGGGCGGCGCGGTGGACGGTGCCGAGGGCCTCCGCCACCTGTCCGGTCTCGTCCTCCGCGGGCGGCCCCGAGGGTGCCTCCGCGCGGATGTCGATCTCCTCGCCGCCGCGCAGTCTGCGCATCGCCTCGGGGAGCTTGCGCCGAGCGATCTCCAGAGCGCTGTTGCGCAGGCTCACCAGCTCGACCACGAGGCCGCGTCCGATGCGTACGGAGATGACGAGCGAGGCGGCCACCGCGAGGAGACCGAGGAGGACGGCCGCTCCGGCGGGGGTGAGCAGACCGCGCGCGAACGGATCGGCCCGGCCCGCGACCACGTGTGCCGTGCCGGTCTGGATGGTCCGCATTCCGTCCTGCACGCGTGCGTGCGCGGTGTTCCAGGTTGCTTCCGGGGCCGCGTCGAGCGCCTTGGCTCCGGGTTGGCTCGTGAGGATCCTGTCCTCGGCGGCGCCCAGCGCGGTGTAGTCGTCGCCGGCGGCGAGCCGGCGCCAGGCGGTGCGCTGTGCGCCGGGCAGGTCGGCGACGGCAGCGTCGGTCAGGACACGGCGGGTGCCGACGGCGCCGGAGAACAGGCGCAGCCGCTCGCCGTCCAGGCCGCCGGTCTGCCGGGCGCCGGCGAGAACCGCGTCCTCCTGGGCCAACGCCTCTCCCGCGCGGGAGAATTCGAGCAGCACGCGCGCGTCGGCGCCCATGTCGTCGGCCTGGACGCCGGTGAGGGCACCGTCCACGGCGAAGGCCGTGTCGATGGTCTGTGTGTACCGCTCGTAGGTCTCGTCCCAGCCGGCGCCCCGGTTCCGAACCGCCGTCCGCAGGGTGCGCAGTTGCTCGGCGCCGGTGACGAAGGTCCCTAGGCGCAGGGCGACACCGGAGGGCAGTTCCTCGCTGTCGGCGACGGTGCTGCCCCTGCCGAGCCGCAGTTCGGCAACGGCCTGGTCGGTACGGGCGCCGAGGCTCTTGAGGTCGCCGGCCTGTTCGGCGGTGGGGTCGGTCGCGTACCGGACGGCGGCGGTGCGCTCGGCCTGGAGCGCGGCGACGGCGGCGGCGACCGGGGTCCGCAACGCGGTGTCGACGCGCTGGGACTGGCGCAGCCGGGAGACGTCCTGTGCGGTGGTGACCGTGGCGTACGCCCACAGGGCGAGCAGGGACATGACCGGCACCATGAGCAGGCAGACGACCTTGGCCCGCACGGTCCGGGGGCGAATTCGCCAGCCTCCGCCGGGCGCGTTGTCGGCCGCGGTGCCGACGACGTCGTCGACCGGTTCCTCGGCGGGTGGTCCGGCGTGTGCGCGACGGCCGCGCGGCGGGCGCGGGGACGGTGTCTGCGGGCCTGCTGTGGGGGTCCTACGGGGTGTACGCATGGCCTCCTCGCTCGGGAGTGGGTCGGGGCGCATCGGGGCCGGTGCCGGTCGGCGTGCGGCGCTGGGCCGACGCGCCGCGGGCCGGGTCAGCGTGCGGCGCTGGTGACGGGCCGCTGGGCCGAGGCGGACGCTTCGCGCTCCCCGGCCGTGGGCGAGAGTGCGACGAAGGCCGAGGTGAGGAACAGATAGGAGCCGAGGCCGACGGCGAGGGGGAAGATGAACTGCATCGCCGTCGCCCCGGGCAGCGGGGTACCGGAGGGCGTGACGTGCACGCTGACCGCGAACATCCCGGTGTAGTGCATGCTGCTGACGGCCGCCCCCATGACCAGGGAGGCGATGGTGACCGCCACGGGTGACTTGATGTTGAGCGCCGCCCACAGGGCCGCGGTCGCGGCGACCACCGCGATGAGCACGGAGAGCCCGACGAGCATCGGGTCGTAGTGCACGTCACCGTGCAGCCGGACCGCCGCCATGCCGAGGTAATGCATGCTGGCGACGCCCAGACCGGTGGTGAGCCCGCCCAGCAGAAGTGCTCGGTTGCGGTCACGGCTGTAGCCGACGGCGAAGACGCCGGCGGTGACCACGATGACGGCGACGAGCAGGCTGAGGATGGTCAGCGGCACGTCGTAGCGGATGTCGGTGCCGCTGACGCCGAAGCCGAGCATGGCCACGAAGTGCATGGTCCAGATGCCGGTGCCGAGCGCGGAGGCCGCGGTCAGGAGCCAGTTGCGGCGCGCGCGGCCGGTGCTGCCGAGCGCGCGGACGGTACAGCGCAGACCCAGTGCGGCGCCTATGCAGGCCATGACGTACGACAGCACGGGGGTCAGCCAGCCGAAGGTGGCGTGGTCCAGGTGTCCCATGGCCAAGGGACGCTAGGGGGCACGGAAGCACAAAGGGGGCGCATTTCGAAAGGTGTTGCAATATGACCCGGAGATGTGTCGGAACGATCGGGTCCGGCTCGAACATGCGCACAGGTTCGTCGTCCGTGACGGTGAGGGAACATGCGGAACATGAGCGATGACCACACGCACGTCCAGGAGTTCTTCACCGCGCGAGCGGCCGACTGGGACACCAAGTTCCCCGACGACGGTCCCGCGTACGCGGCGGCCGTGACCGAGTTGGGGCTGCGCGCGGGTGACCGGGTGCTCGACGCGGGCTGCGGCACGGGCCGCGCGCTGCCACCGCTGCGCGCGGCCGTGGGGCCCTCGGGCGCGGTCCTCGGGATGGACCTGACCCCGGCGATGCTCCAGGCCGCCGTGCGGGCCGGCCGGCACCGTGACGGGCGCTTGCTGCTCGCCGACGCGGCCGCGCTGCCGGTGCGCTCGAAGTCCCTCGACGCCGTGTTCGCCGCGGGTCTGATCGCTCACCTGCCCCGGCCCGCCCGGAACCTGCGGGAGTTGGCGCGCGTGGTCCGCCCCGGCGGCACGCTCGCCCTGTTCCACCCCATCGGCCGGGCCGCCCTGGCGGCGCGTCAGGGACGGCGGATCACATCCGACGACCTGCGCGCGGAGGGCAACCTCGGCCCGCTGCTCGCCGGCTCGGGCTGGCGCATGGCCTCGTACGTGGACGAGGACGCCCGATTCCTCGCACTGGCGGTCCGCGGGGGCTAGCCGGCGACCGCAGCGGCGAAGGCGTCGGGACGATCGAACATGATGTTGTGCCCGGCGCCTGGCACCGTCACCACCCGCACTCCGGACGCCTCCAGCCGGCCCCGCCCGGCGAGTTCACCGCTGAGCTCGCCCTGGAGGTAGACCCGGTCGACCGTCAGCCCCTCCAGGAGGGTGCGCATGACAGGATCCGAGCCGCTCCGGAGGCCCACGGCGCTGCGGTGCAGGGCGCGCGGGTCGGCGAGCCGCATGGTCGCCGTCCAGACGGGCCCCACCGTGTCGAGCACGCGCGCGTGGCCGCTGTCGACGAACTCGTCCTCCTCATAGGTGGCGATTCCGCTGCTGCCCGCGGTCGGCGGCGGATACGCGTCCAGGTTCGCCTCCGTGAGCACCAGCCGCGAGACCAGGTCCGGGCGCCGGTGGGCCAGCACTACGGCGACGGAACCGCCCATGCTGTGCGCGATCAACTCGGCCCCGGCTACTCCCGCCGCATCCAGGGCGGCGGCCAGCGCTGCGGCATGGCCGTCCAGCGTGTACCCGAAGTGGGCGGGCCGGTCGCTGATGCCGTGTCCGGGCAGATCGACGAACAGGCTGCGTCTGCCGGAGAGTTCGGGCCGGGCCGCGATATGCGCGTGGTACACGGCCGATGCCGCCCCGAGCCCGTGGACATACACGCGCGCGGGTTCCGCGCCGGGCGACTCCGTCCAGCGGATGCAACTTCCCCTGCCGTCGAACTCGGCCTGCCGCACAGCACCCTCCCCGATGACGTCACCGCGCACATCTCAGACAATACATCGAACCCGAGGTATTACAAGTACGATGTATCCGAGGAAGGATGTACAGCGGGAGTGCGGAACAATGCCCGCATGCTGGAACTCGCCATCCTCGGATTCCTGTACGACGCCCCCTTGCACGGCTATGTCCTGCGCAAGCACATCGCGGCACTGACCGGGCATGTGCGGCCCGTCGCCGAAGGCACGCTGTATCCGGCGATCAAGCGCCTCGAGAAGGCGGGTCTGCTGGCCCGGGCCACCGAGCCAGGCTCCGTGGCCGCACCACGTCACGTGCTCACACTCACCGCGGACGGCAGGAGCGAGCTGCGCCGACGCCTGGCCGAACCGGAGGAGCGCGACATCACCGACGAGAACCGCTGGTTCACGGTGCTCGCCTTCCTCCGTCACCTCGACGACCCCGCCGCCCAGGCGGCCGTACTGAGCCGGCGGCTGGCCTTCCTGGAGGAACCCTCCAGCTTCTTCTACGACGGCGACCGGCCGGTGCGCGCCGAAGAGGTGGACGATCCGTTCCGGCGCGGCATCCTCACCATCGCGCGCGCCACGAGCCGCGCCGAACTCGCCTGGCTGCGCGCCACCGTCGCCTCCCTGGAGGCCGAGGCCGGCTGAGTGTCCCGAGCGGGCCCTCTTCTGTCGCCGGGACTTCAACTCTACGTTCGGTAGGGAACGACGAATGTTCGCAAGCGACAGCCGACAGGAAAGGTGGCCGGCGTGTTCGACCGGATGCGCAAGTACGCGGACAGATTTCGTGGCACCGGGGGCGCGGAACCGCCGGAGCGGCGCAAGAAGCGTGCGCACAACTTGTTCGAGGCCGCGGCCGCCTATGTCGCGGCCCGCGCCGAGGACGACCAGGACCGGATCGAGGAGGCGGCGGGCTGGGTGTCCCCGGAGGCGCTGTCGTTCGGGGTGAGCGAACTGGCCTGCCGCGCCGTCGTCGCACTGGCGCGGGAGCGCGAGGAGTCGCCACGGGCGGTTGCGCGCGACCTCCTCGGGCTGCCGGTCGCCTGAAGCTTCGCCCCGCCGAGGTCGTTTCGTCCCCTCCCGGTGGAAAACTGCAGCTCCGGGTGTGGTGGCCGGTCGTGACAACGGCCTTCCGCTCGCACTAGGGTGCGCGCCGTTGGACGAACGACTGGGAGGCAGGCATGGCCGGGACGGACGAGGAGGCCCTCGCCGCCGCGGACGAGGCGCTGTACGTGCTCACTGCGGTGTTGTTGACGCCGGCGCAGTTTCCGAGCGTGCTGGGCGACGACTACCCGGAGGCTTGCGCGGCGCTGGAGCTGGCGCCGCGCGCCGACGGCTACGGACTGGTGCTCGGCCAGGACGGTGGCGGGGCGCGCTGGACGGTCGTCGTCGACGACGTCTCGCTGGTCGCCGTCGCGATCGCGTCCTGGGACTGCGGCATGGAGCACGACCTCTCCCCGGACGAGCGCACGGTGATCGCCGCCCTGCCCGGCTGGCCGCTCGCGGTCGCCGTGGCGGCCCCGAACGTGCCCGCTCCGCACGACCCCGGCCCGGAGATGGCGGACCGTGTCCCGCTGGCCCCGCCGGACACCAGTTTCTGGGGCCCGGCGCAGCGGCGGCTGGGCGCGGACGAGATCGCCCTCCAGTGGGCGGTCTGGCGGGAACAGATCGGCGACGACCACTTCCCGGCACCGACAGCCGCAGCGCCGGAAGCCGCCGAGGACGCCCCTGGGGAGGGCGAGGCGGCCCCGAAGGGTCACCTCGGGATCCGGCGTGTACTGGCCGAGGCGCGGGCCTATGTGGACACGCCTCCGCCGCTCGGCCGGGTCCGCTCGTCGTTCGCCCCGGGCGACGCCCGCACGCTGCGCGCCGACGGGCCCGGCTGGTCGTTGGTGGCCCGCACCGACGACATCGCCTTCGTGCTTCTCGACGAGGAGCCCGGCGAGGTCCTGCCCGTGGGCCGGGGCCCCGAGCTCCCCGGCCTCCTGGAAGCCCTCGACAAGATGGCCGTACGGCCTCTGTGAGCCCTCCCGGGCCGCATCCCCGCCGAGGGGGGTCCGCGGCCTCGGGCGGGTGCCTCAGCGGCCGATCTCCTTGCGCGTGACCCTGCGCAGCCTGCGCCGCTGCGAGGGGTCGAGGGTGAGGTAGGCGGCCACCGGGACGCCGACCACGATCAGGAACGTCACCCACCAGGGCAGCCATATCAGCAGGATGAGCCCGACCGCCACACCTCCTGCGGCGATCTTCGCGTTCTTCGACATCAGCGTCGCCTCCTTCGCGGCCACTGCCGCTCTCTGATCTGAAAACGGGCCCGAGCCTCCCGCGGTTCCGGACCGCGCCCCTGAGACATCCCTGACGAGCGACCCCTACTGGTCCCTGATACCGGGTCGAACAGTTTGTGAAGCAGTCCCGCTTCAGCGTAGCCACTCCCGGCCGGCTGCCGGGATGCGCGATTCCCCCGACTGCCGGTCCGCGGAAAACGATCACCAGCCGGTTGTGGTCACCCCGGCAGCGAGGGCAGCAGTGACTCCAGACCGCTCGGCAGCCGGCTGGGGAGTTCCGACGGCCAGTCCGTAGGGAGGTTGCTCGGCAGTCCCGACGGCAGGCTGCTGGGCAGCTCCGTCGGGAGGCTGAAGGAGGGCCGCGAGGTGCCGGATGAGGTCGGGCTGCTCGTGGTGGACCTGTCGCCGGGGGAACCGTCGCCGCCGGACATCATCAGGACGACGGTGACGACGGCCACGGCGGCCACCAGCAAGACCAGGACGGCGTACAGCGGGCCCCTGCGTCGGCGGGGCGGCTCCGGCGTCCAGCCGACGGCGGTGGGCGGGTCGTAGTCCCCGAAGCCCCCTCCCGAGGGTGGTCCGAAACCTCCGTACGGGGGCGGGTCGTAGCCGCCGTCCGGGGGCGGGGTGCCGTTCGGCGGGCCGGGCGGGCGGGGCGGTACGGGTGGCATGGCCATACCGCCAAGAGTCACCGCGTACCGGTCACCGCGCGAGCCCCGCGCGGGAGTTGATACGGACCCATGCAACGGATCGCACGATTCCGGAGCATTTCCCGCGCGGACGGTCGTGCCGGTGCGGGCAACTCGTACGGCTGCGGGCAACACAACGACGGCAACGCAACGACAAGCGCGCGTGCGGGCGTTCGGTCCGAGAGCCGCCCCCACGCGCGCGTACGTGTTCAGCCGCGGGCGCCCAGCAGGTGGTCCATCGCCAGCTGGTCGAGCTGCTCGAAGGCCATCCCGCGCGCGGCGACCGCGTCCGCGTCGAACTCCTCGAAGGCCGTGCGGTCGGCGAGGAGCGCCTGAATGCCGTCCGCGGCCGTCGGCTGGGCCAGCTGGTCCAGGCGGGAGGCGCGCAGGGCCTCCTGAACCTCCGGGTCAGCGCGGAAGGCGGCCGCGCGCTCCTTGAGGATCAGGTAGTTGCGCATACAGCCGGCGGCCGAGGCCCACACGCCGTCGAGGTCCTCGGTGCGCGGCGGCTTGAAGTCGAAGTGCTTCGGCCCCTCGTAGCCGGCACTCTCCAGCAGGTCGACCAGCCAGAAGGCGGCCCGCAGGTCGCCGGCGCCGAAGCGCAGGTCCTGGTCGTACTTGATGCCGGACTGACCGTTGAGGTCGATGTGGAAGAGCTTGCCCGCCCACAGGGCCTGCGCGATGCCGTGCGGGAAGTTCAGCCCGGCCATCTGCTCGTGGCCCACCTCGGGGTTGACGCCGTACAGCTCGGGGCGCTCCAGGCGCTCGATGAAGGCGAGCGCGTGGCCGACGGTGGGGAGCAGGATGTCGCCGCGGGGCTCGTTCGGCTTGGGCTCGATGGCGAAGCGCAGGTCGTAGCCCTGGGAGGTGACGTACTCGCCGAGGAGGTCGAAGGCCTCCTTCATGCGGTCGAGAGCGACGCGCACGTCCTTGGCGGCACCGGACTCCGCGCCCTCACGGCCGCCCCAGGCGACGTACGTCTTCGCGCCCAGCTCGGCGGCCAGGTCGATGTTGCGGACGGTCTTGCGCAGCGCGTAACGGCGCACGTCACGGTCGTTCGCGGTGAACGCGCCGTCCTTGAAGACCGGATGGGTGAAGAGGTTGGTGGTGGCCATCGGCACGGTCATACCGGTCGCGTCGAGGGCCTGGCGGAAGCGCTTGATGTGCGATTCGCGCTCGGTGTCCGAGGACCCGAAGGGGATCAGGTCGTCGTCGTGGAACGTCACACCGTAGGCGCCCAGTTCGGACAGGCGCTGCACCGTCTCGACCGGGTCGAGGGCGCGGCGGGTGGCGTCGCCGAACGGGTCCCTTCCCTGCCAGCCGACGGTCCACAGGCCGAAGGTGAACCTGTCCTCGGGGGTGGGCTGGAAGCTCATGCCGCGGCTCCTTGCTTGATGCCTGTGCTTGATGAGTGTGCTCGACGTCGGTCGGACACACGGTCGGGCCGACTATTTCGTCATGGCCGTTTACAAATTAGTATGCCGACGCATCCCTGGGAAGGGTCACCCTGTCCCCGAGGGATGAAATCCGGGTCGCGACACCCCGGTGAACCAGGAAAACTGCAGGTCAGGCCAGACCGCGAGACGCGGAAAAAGGGAGAGAGCCCGATGTCAGCAGCCGAGGGTCCGCTCGTCGTCGGCGTGGACACGTCCACCCAGTCCACCAAGGCGCTGGTGGTCGACGCGTCCACCGGCCAGGTCGTGGCGAGCGGCCAGGCGCCGCACGCCGTGTCCTCCGGCGCGGGCCGGGAGAGCGATCCGCGTCAGTGGTGGGACGCGCTGTGCGAGGCACTGCGCCAGTGCGGGGACGCGGCGCACGAGGCGGCGGCCGTGTCGATCGGCGGGCAGCAGCACGGTCTGGTCACGCTCGACGAGCGGGGCGAGCCGGTGCGGCCGGCCATGCTGTGGAACGACGTCCGTTCGGCACCCCAGGCGCAGCGGCTGATCGAGGAGCTGGGCGGTCCGAAGGCCTGGGCGGAGCGCACCGGCAGTGTTCCGGGCGCGTCGTTCACGGTCACCAAGTGGGCCTGGCTGACGGAGCACGAGCCGGAGGCGGTCCGTGCGACCAGGGCCGTGCGGCTCCCCCACGACTACCTCACCGAGCGCCTCACCGGGCAGGGCACGACCGACCGCGGTGACGCCTCCGGCACCGGCTGGTGGGCGTCGGCGACCGAGGCGTACGACGAAGAGACCCTCGCACACGTGGGCCTGGACCCGGCGTTCCTGCCCCGGGTGGTCCGCCCCGGCGAGATCGCCGGCACCGTGCGCGACAGCCACGAGCTGCCGTTCTCCAAGGGCACCCTGGTCGCGCCGGGTACGGGCGACAACGCGGCGGCCGCGCTGGGGCTCGGGCTGCGTCCGGGCACCCCGGTGCTGAGCCTCGGCACGTCGGGCACGGTGTACGCCGTCTCGAAGCACCGCCCCGCCGACCCGACCGGTACCGTCGCGGGCTTCGCCGACGCGCACGGCGACTGGCTGCCGCTCGCCTGCACGCTGAACTGCACCCTCGCGGTCGACCGGGTCGCGGCGCTGCTCGGCCTGGACCGCGAGGCCGTCGAGCCCGGCACCTCGGTCACGCTGCTCCCGTACCTGGACGGCGAGCGCACCCCCAACCTGCCGAACGCCTCCGGGCTGCTGCACGGCCTGCGCCACGACACCACCGCCGGGCAGCTGCTGCAGGCCGCCTACGACGGCGCCGTGCACGCCCTGCTCGGCGCCCTGGACCTGGTGCTGGACGCGGACGCCGACCGGACCACGCCGCTGCTGCTGATCGGCGGCGGCGCCCGGGGCCGGGCGTGGCAGGAGACGGTACGGCGGTTGTCGGGGCGCCCGGTGCAGGTGCCCGAGGCGAAGGAGCTGGTCGCCCTCGGCGCCGCCGCGCAGGCGGCCGGGCTGCTGACCGGCGAGGACCCGGCGGCGGTGGCCCGGCGCTGGAACACGGCGGCGGGACCGGTGCTGGACGCGGTGGAGCCGGACGCGGCGACGCTGGCCAGGATCTCCGGGGTACTCTCCGACGCGGCCCCGCTGCTGGAGCGGGCGCCGGAGGACCGCTGACCGCACGGGAGGCAGGTCGCAGGACCGTCCAGGGGACCGAGGATTGATCAACGCATGACCGCACCGCTGCACGAGGGCCGCCCGACGGCGACCGGCCGTGCCCTGCCGGACACCCAGCAGGGCATGCGTCGGCGCAACCTCGCGCGCGTGATGCACGCGGTCAGCGCCGAGGGTTCGCTGTCGCGGGCCGCGGTCGCCTCCCGCATCGGCCTCACCAGAGCGGCCGTGTCGACCCTCGTCGACGAGTTGATCCGCTGGGGGCTCCTGGAGGAACTGGGCCCCGAGCGGCCCAGCCGCGTCGGACGGCCGGGCTCGGCGCTCGCGGTGAGCCGGCGCGGCCCGGCCGGTATCGGGGCGGAGGTCGGGGTCGACCATCTCGCCGTGTGCGCGGTGGATCTGCGCGGCGAGGTACGCGCGCGTGCCGTGCGGCACGGCGCGAATCGGGGCCGGGCGCCCAAGCCGGTGGTCGAGGAGCTGACCGCGCTGGTCCGCCGGGTCGTGGCGGACGCGGAACGGGAAGGCCTGTGGCCGGCCGGTCTCGCGGTCGCCGTCCCCGGCCTGGTGGCCCGTGACGGGCACACGGTCGTGCACGCCCCGAACCTCGACTGGCACGACACCGACCTCGGCGCGCTGCTGCCCGCGGACCTCCCGCCGACGGTGGACAACGAGGCCAACTTCGGCGCCCTGGCGGAGCTGTGGCTCGGCGATGCCACCCCACCGGATTTCCTGCATGTGTCCGCGGAGATCGGTATCGGCGCGGCGGTCGTCGTGGACGGTCAGTTGCTGCGCGGGAAGCGGGGTTTCGCGGGCGAGCTCGGCCATGTGCCGGTCCACCCCGACGGGCCGCAGTGCGCGTGCGGCGGGCGCGGGTGCCTGGAGCAGTACGCCGGCGAGGAAGCGGTGCTGCGCGCGGCCGGTCTCGAACCCCGCGAGGACGCGGTGGGCCTGCTCGCGCGGCGGGCGGGCGAGGACCACGAGGGAGTACGGCGCGCCCTGTACGACGCCGGTACGGCCCTGGGTATCGCCCTGACCGGCGCCGTCAACCTCCTCGACCCCGAGTCGGTGGTCCTGGGCGGTGCCCTGGCCGGCCTCGCCCCGTGGCTCCTCCCGTCCCTGGAGACCGAACTGGCCGACCGCACAACCGGCCCGGCCTGCCCGGTCACCGTCTCCCGCCTCGGCTCCGAGGGCCCCCTCCTGGGCGCAGCCCACTCGGTGGTCCGTGCCGTACTGGACGACCCGGCGACGGTGGCGGAACGGGTCTGAGGACCGGCTGCCCCAGCCGATCCGAGCACGGGCCGTCCGGCCGGTGCGATCTGGCCGGCCGGCCGGTCCGAGGCCTGGCCGCCCAGCCGGTCCGAAGCCTCCGCCGAGCCGGTCCGAAGCCTGGCCGACCGGCGGTTACCTGCGATCGACCAGGTGTCCCGCGCTTCTTGCCTCACCCGTTCGGGTGGCGAGGTTTTCCACAACCGCCGCCCTGTCCACGGAATCACTCGGCGCTCTTCTGCCCAACCCGCCAGCGCCGTACCGTGATTCACGCGAAGCGGTCCGTGCGACCGAAGGGTTCACGCACGTCGGGGGGTGTGTATGACCGAGAAGATGGCCGGAGCGGCGGACGCGGGGCTGCGGCGGGACGCGGTCGGGCTGCGGGAGGTTCTGTTCCAGAGCGTCACGGCGATGGCGCCCGCGGCTGCCGTCGCCGCGTCCATTCCGTCGGGGGCGGCCTTCGCCGGAGGCAGTCTGCCGCTGGCGGTGGTCATCGCTCTGGTGGCCTGTCTGTTCACCGCGTCCTGTGTGGCCGAGCTGGCCCGGGAGTTGCCTGCGGCGGGCTCGGTGGCCACGTACGCGGCGCGCGGGCTGCATCCGGCCGTGGGGTTCCTGGTCGGCTGGGGCTATGTGTTCGTGGAGGCGCTGGTACCGCCGTTGCTGCTGCTCCAGCTCGGGTTCACCGCGGCGGGCACCCTGCACGAGGAGTGGGCCTCCTGGCCGGCCGATCTGTGGTGGCCGTGGTCGCTGGCCGGCGCCGCCGTCATAGCCGTCACCGGGTATCTGGGGGTGCGTGCCTCGGCGCGTTTCGGGACGGTCCTCGGGGTCTTCGAGATCGCGGTCTTCCTCGTCTTCGCCATCTGGCTGATCGGAAAGGCCGGTTCACACAACACCCTCTCCGTATTCGGTACCTCGCACACGGCGAAGGGGTACGGGGGCGTCAGCGGGGTGTTCGCCGGTTCCGTCTACACCGTGCTGGCGTTCGCCGGTTTCGAGGCGGCCGCGCCACTCGCCGAGGAGACCCGCGACCCGCGCCGCACGATGCACCGCGCGGTGCTCGGCGCGGCCCTGGGGATCGGCCTGTTCTACGTGGTGACGACCTATGCGATGACCGTGTACTTCGGGCCGGACCGGTTCGCCGGCTTCGGCGCGGCGGGCGACGCGTCCTGGGAAGGTGTCGCCCGGGCCTCCTTCGGGCTCTTCTGGGTGCTGGTGTTCCTCGCCGTGGTCAACTCGACGATCGCCAACGCCAATGCCTGTGCCAACGTGTCCACGCGGACGGCCTTCGCGCTGGCCCGCATCCGGGTGCTGCCGCGCGTCCTCGCCACGCTCCACCCCCGGTACCGCTCCCCCGTCGCCGGTATCGCCGTCCAGACGGTCGTGGCGGTCGGCGCCGTGCTGGGACTGGGCTTCGGTTACGACCCGGTGACCGCGTTCCTGCTGCTGGCCACGGTGATCGTCACGGTGGTCATCGGCGTCTACATCGTCGTCAACCTCGCCTGTGCGGGCTACTTCCTGCGCCGCGGTCGCGAGTCCCTCCGACCGGTACGGCACCTGCTCCTGCCGCTGCTGGGCATCGTGGCCTTCGTGCCCGCCCTGCTCACCGCCGCCGGTCTGCCCGTCTTCGACTTCGTGACGAAGCTGACCGCCCCGGTGTCGTACGCCGGTCCGGTGGTCGGTGTCTGGATGGCGGCCGGAGTGGTCGTGCTCCTGGTGCTGATACGCCGTCACCCCGAGCGCATAGCCGAGACGGCGCGTGTCCATCTCGAAGAAGGCGACGACCGAGCAGACGCCGTCGACCGGCGGAACGGAGACCTCCCGCGATGACCGACCCCCTCATCCTCACCGTCCGGCCCGGACCGGGCGAGTACGCGTGGACGTTCGGCGGAGCGCCGCCGGTGGCGCGGATCGCGCCCGGCACCGTGCTCGACCTGTACACGGAGGACTGCTTCGCCGGACGGGTGCGGTCCGAGAAGGACCTGGTGTCCGAGGTGTGCGAGTTCCCGTTCCTCAACCCGCAGACCGGGCCCTTCCACATCGAGGGCGCGGAGCCCGGGGACACCGTGGCCGTGCACTTCGTGTCCATCGAACCGGCGCGGGACTGGGCGGCGTCCACGACGGTCCCCCTGTTCGGCGCCCTCACCTCGACGCACACCACGGCCACCCTGCAGCCGCCGCTCCCGGAGAAGGTCTGGATCTGGCAGCTGGACCGGAGCCGGCGCACCGCCCTGTTCCGGGCCCACGAGGGCGATATCGAGCTGGAGCTGCCGCTGGACCCGATGCACGGAACGGTCGGCGTGGCCCCCGCCAACCTGGAGGTCCGCTCGGCCCTGGTGCCCGACGCACACGGCGGGAACATGGACACGCCCGAGATGCGGGCGGGTGTCACCTGCTATCTCGGGGTGAACGTGGAGGGCGCGCTGCTCAGTCTCGGCGACGGGCACGCCCGGCAGGGCGAGGGCGAGACCTGCGGGGTGGCCGTCGAGTGCGCGATGAACACCGTGGTGATCGTCGAGCTGCTGAAGGGGATCGCGACGCCCTGGCCCCGGCTGGAGTCGGACACGCACATCGTCTCGACGGGGTCGGCGCGTCCGCTGGAGGACGCCTTCCGGATATCGCAGCTCGACCTGGTGCAGTGGCTGGTGCGCGACTACGGATTCGCCGAACTGGACGCCTACCAGTACGCGACTCAGACGGTGGAATCGCCGTTGGCCAACGTGTGCGACACCAACTACACGTGTGTGGCCAAGCTCCGCAAGGAGTGGCTGCCCGCGCGCGAGACTTACCGCGGACTGCACGCGCGGCTGCGCGAGACCGCGGCGGCCCTGCACCGCTGACCGCGACTCCCCATGCTTCAGGCACGCTTCCGAAAGGCACCTCATCCATGGACCGGGCACGACCGCTCCCCAGCAGGCGACTGCTCCTGAAGGGCGCGGCCCTCACCGCGGTCCCGTACGCGCTGCTCCCCGCGAGCCGCGCGGGCGCGCGCACCGGAGTCGTCGACTACCCGAAGGCCGAGTGGCAGGCGGCGAGCGGTGAGAACCGTACGTCCGCCCAGCGCCCCGACGAGTACGACATCGACCGGGTGATCATCCATGTCACACAGCAGTCGTACGCCGGCACCCTGTCCATCTTCCAGAACCCGAAGAAGCGGGTGTCCGCGCACTATCTGGTGCGTTCGGCCGACGGCCATGTGGCGCAGTGTGTCAGGGAGTCGGACGTCGCCTGGCACGCGGGGAACTGGGACTACAACACACGCAGTGTCGGCATCGAGCACGAGGGCTGGGTGACCAAGCCGGAGTACTTCACCGACGCCCTGTACGCGGAGTCGGCGCGGCTGACGGCGTCGATCTGCGACAGGTACGGCATCCCGAAGGACCGCGACCACATCATCGGCCATGTCGAGGTGCCGGGGACCGACCACACGGATCCGGGAAAGTACTGGGACTGGGTCCGGTACATGAGACTGGTCGGCCTGTCCTCGGAGTGAGAGCGAGTCAAGGCGGTCGAAACGGTTGTCGGCGCGAACACCCCGAGTGACGATGTCCCCAGCCGCATCGCCGTCCGGGGAGGACGAGTTGACCGATCCGTGGGTGGCCCTGGAGCCGGGGGCCGACCCTGCCGAGCGCGTCCGGGTGCTGCGCCGGGCGCATGAGACGTTCACCACGGCGGGTACCGTGCCGCGCCCGGTGCGGTCTGTGGTGGCCGAGTCGTGGCGGCGTTCGGCACGGGCCGGGGTGGGACCGGACGGCGCGGCACGGGTGGAGCTGACGGACGGCGACCTCGGGGCCTATCGGGCGGAGCATCCGCTGGCCAGAGTGATGCCCCTGGTCCGGGAGCTGATGGGCACGTTCGCTGCGGACGGCGAGCATCTGCTGGCGGTGTGCGACGCGGACGGCAGGCTGCTGTGGGTGGAGGGGCATCCGGCGACCCGGCGCCGGGCGGACCGGATGAACTTCGTGCCGGGCGCGCGCTGGTCGGAGACCGCGGTCGGCACCAACGCGCCGGGGACGGCGGTGGCCGTGGACCGGCCGGTGCAGGTGTTCGCCGCGGAGCACTTCATCCGCCAGGTGCAGCCGTGGACGTGTGCGGCGGCGCCGGTGCACGATCCGCGCACCGGGCGGGTGCTCGGTGCCGTCGACATCACCGGCGGCGACCGGCTGGCGCATCCGCACAGCCTGGGCTTCGTACAGGCGGTGGCGCGGGCCGCCGAGTCGCAGCTGGCGCTGCTGGATCCGCCGACGCCCGCCGACGAGGCGCCCGCGCTGACGGCGCTCGGCCGTGACGAGGCCGAACTCCGGCTGGACGGGCACCGGATCAGGCTCGGCCGTCGGCACAGCGAGCTGCTGGTGCTGTTGTCCCGCCACCCGGAGGGGCTGACCGGCGACGAGTTGCTGTGCGCGCTGTACGAGGACGAGTCGGTGACACCGGTGACGCTGCGGGCCGAACTGGCCCGGCTGCGGCGGCTGCTGGGCCCCGGGCTGCTCGCCTCCCGGCCGTACCGGCTGACCAGTCCGGTCGAGTCCGACGCGAGCGTCGTGGAGCGGCGGCTGGAGGCGGGGGCGGTGACGGCGGCCGTGACGGCGTACCCGGGTCCGTTGCTGCCCGGTTCGCAGGCGCCGGCGGTCGTACTGCTCAGGCAGCGGCTGGCGGACGGTCTGCGGGCCGCGCTGATCGCGCGCCGTGACCCCGATCTGCTCGCGGACTGGGCGCACGCTCCGTGGGGCGAGGACGATGTCGAGGTGTGGCGGGCCCTCGCGGCGGTGCGGCCGACGGCGGTCGTCCGCAGCCGGTTGACCGCGCTGGAGTCCGAGTTGGCGGCGCCGGCGCGCTGACCTGCGGTGCAACGTGGGCGCAACCTCCGCTTGTCTAGCCTGCGCGCCGGAGCTGCCCAACGGCGGGCAGCGCATCTGCGAGGAGGCAGGCCACCATGACCCGTTACGCGGCGCCCGGCACCGAGGGCGCGATCGTCTCCTACCAGGCGCGCTACGACCACTTCATCGGCGGCGAGTATGTGCCGCCGGCCCGGGGGCAGTACTTCGAGAACCCGTCGCCGGTGAACGGGCAGCCGTTCACCGAGGTCGCGCGGGGCACCGCCGAGGACGTGGAGCGGGCGCTGGACGCGGCGCACGCGGCCGCGCCGGGCTGGGGCCGTACGTCGGTGACGGAGCGCTCCGACATCCTCCTCAAGATCGCCGACCGGATGGAGGCCTACCTCGAACCGCTCGCGGTCGCCGAGAGCTGGGAGAACGGCAAGCCGGTGCGGGAGACGCTGGCCGCGGACATCCCCCTCGCCATCGACCACTTCCGCTACTTCGCGGGGGCGATCCGCGCGCAGGAGGGTTCGCTGAGCGAGATCGACGACGACACGGTGGCGTACCACTTCCATGAGCCGCTCGGGGTCGTGGCGCAGATCATCCCGTGGAACTTCCCGATCCTGATGGCCACTTGGAAGCTGGCGCCCGCACTGGCCGCCGGCAACGCCGTCGTCATCAAGCCGGCCGAACAGACCCCCACCTCCATCCACTACTGGATGAGCCTGATCGCGGACCTGCTGCCGCCGGGCGTGGTGAACATCGTCAACGGCTTCGGCGTGGAGGCGGGCAAGCCGCTGGCGTCCAGCCCGCGGGTGGCGAAGGTGGCGTTCACCGGGGAGACCACAACCGGGCGGCTGATCATGCAGTACGCCTCGGAGAACATCAAGCCGGTCACCCTCGAGCTGGGCGGCAAGTCCCCGAACATCTTCTTCGACGACGTCTGGGCGCACGACGACGACTTCCGTGACAAGGCCCTCGAAGGCTTCACGATGTTCGCGCTCAACCAGGGCGAGGTCTGCACCTGCCCGTCCCGGGCCGTCGTCCAGCGCGGCCACTACGCCGAGTTCATGGCGGCGGCGGTCGCCCGCACCCAGCAGATCAAGCCGGGCCACCCCCTCGACACCGACACGATGATCGGCGCGCAGGCCTCCAACGACCAGTTGGAGAAGATCCTCTCCTACCTGGACATCGGCCGGCAGGAGGGCGCGAAGGTCCTCACGGGCGGCGAACGTGTGGAGTACGACGGCGAGTTGAAGGGCGGCTACTACGTCCAGCCGACGATCTTCGAGGGCGACAACCGGATGCGGATCTTCCAGGAGGAGATCTTCGGCCCGGTCGTGTCGGTGACGTCCTTCGACGACTTCGACGACGCGATCAAAATCGCCAACGACACGTTGTACGGTCTCGGCGCGGGCGTGTGGACCCGCGACGCCAACACCGCGTACCGCGCGGGCCGTGCGATCCAGGCGGGCCGGGTGTGGACGAACTGCTACCACGCGTACCCGGCGCACGCGGCGTTCGGCGGCTACAAGCAGTCCGGGATCGGCCGCGAGACCCACAAGATGATGCTGGACCACTACCAGCAGACGAAGAACATTCTCACCTCCTACAGCCCGAAGAAGCTCGGGTTCTTCTAGGGCCTCGAGTCGGTTGCCCGGAGGGAGCTTTGCCCCTCCGGGCACCGCGGAGTTGTTCTGGCACTGCTCGTATGTCTCCGCGGATTGTTGGTTAGGGTGAAGAGCAGAGCCTGATGCGGGGCGGTTGTGGTCGCTGGAGGGTAGTCGGACACAACCGGGGGGGCTCGCGTTGCGGACAGTTCTCGCGGGGCTTGACCGCCGCCATGCAGCCGGTCACCGCGCGGTGGGCCTGTGACCGGCCGGTCGGCGCGCGCGGTGCTGCCCCCGTCGCTGCGCACCTGGCTGGGGCTGATCGCGGCGCTCGCCACGCTGGTGGTCGTCGCGCTCGGGGTCCTGTTCGCCGGCCACAGCGAGCCCAGCAGGGTGGACAGGTGGATCATCCGGCCGACGGCGGACAGTGTGCGGCCGCCGTGGCGCCAAGTCGCTCTGGCCTTGGACTTCTTGGGGGAACCCGCGGGATCGGCGATGCTGATCGTGGCCGGTGTGGTGGGTTGCCTGCTGCTTCGGCGTCCCCGCGCGGCGGTGCTCGTCGTTGCCGGCGCCGGCATGGCCGTGGGGACGACCACGCTGCTCAAGCACCTGGTGGGACGCACCATCCACGGCGCCGGCAACCTGTCCTACCCGAGCGGGCACACTGCCTTCTTCACGGCGCTCGCCCTCATGGCGGCGCTGCTCGCGACCGGTCGGCTCGGCCTCGGCAGGACGGCCGGCACGTCACTCGTGCTCGCCGCAGCGCTGGTTGCCGGCGCCACCATGGGCTGGGCGGAGGTCGGCCTGGGCGCGCACTACCCGACCGACGCCCTCGGCGGCTGGTGCACCGCGCTGGCGGTGATACCGGCGACCGCGTGGCTGGTCGACCGGGCGTTCGACAGGATGACCGACCGGACGACCGACCGGACAGCCGACCAGGTGACCGACCGGACGACCGGCGTGGGCCGGCGGGAGCGCCGCTGACGTCAGGTCACGCCAAGCGGCGGAATACGGGCTTCACCGCTCGCCCGGACACCCAGGGGGTGGGGTCGGCGGCGTCCAGTGCCTTCCGGTACACCCCGCATGCCTGGGCCACCACGTCGATGGTGCGTTCGATGTCCGCGTCGTCGAGTGCGCTGCTCACCACGAACGACGGGGCGAGCACCCCGCCCGCGAGGAGCCGCCGCAGGAACAGGGTGCGGTACTGCTGCGACGGCTGCAGGTTCTCGTCGAGGGTGGCGAAGACCAGGTTGCTGGGCCGGCCCCGGACGACGACGTGGTCGCCGACGCCCATGGCGGCCGCGGCGTCGCGGACGCCGGCGGCCAACCGCTCGCCGAGGGCGTGCAGCCGCGCGGTGACGTCCTCCTCGGCGTAGGTGGTCTGCACGGCCATCGCGGCTGCCAGGGAGTGCGTTTCCGCACCGTGCGTGGTGGACAGCAGGAACACCCGGTCGCCGGAGCCACGCAGTCCGCCCCGCTCCATCAGGTCGCGGCGTCCGGCCAGCGCGGAGACGGCGAATCCGTTGCCCAGCGCCTTGCCGAACGTGGAGAGGTCGGGGACGACGCCGTACAGGCCCTGGGCACCCGCCTCGGACCAGCGGAAGCCGGTGATCATCTCATCGAAGATCAGCACGCAGCCGTGCCGGTCGGCCAGCTCGCGCAGGCCGGCGAGGTACCCGGGCGGCGGCTCGGCGTGGGTGGCGGGTTCCAGGATCAGGCAGGCGATGTCGTCCGGGTACCGGGTGAGCACCTCCTCCGTGGCGGCCATGTCTCCGTAGGGGAATGTCACGGTGAGCTCGTTGGTCGCCGCCGGAATGCCGGCGGACATCGGCGTGGTGCCGATGAACCAGTCGTCGACGGAGAAGAACGGATGGTCGCCGCAGATGGCCACCCGCGGGCGCCCGGTGACGGCACGGGCGAGGCGTACCGCGGCGGTGGTGGCGTCGGAGCCGTTCTTCGCGAACTTCACCATCTCGGCGGTCGGCACCGTGGCCAGGAAGCGTTCCGCGGCCTCGACCTCCACGATGGACGGGCGGACGAAGTTGCTGCCGCGGCCGAGTTCCCGGCGCACCGCCTCGAGCACGCGTGGGTGGGCGTGGCCGAGGCTGACCGACCGCAGGCCGGACCCGTACTCGATGTACCGGTTGCCGTCGACGTCCCACACGTGGGCACCGCTGCCGTGGCTGATGACCGGGGCCAGGTTCTCGGGGTACTGGTCGTCGCCCTTGGCATAGGTGTGCGCGCCCCCGGGGATCATGGCGTGCAGCCGCTCGTTGGCTGTCCGCGACAGGGGCAGGTGAAGCTCTTCGGTGTCCACGGGGACCTCAACTTTCTCTGTGCTTCAGGACCTCGGCGAGGCTCGGCGCCTCCCGGTCCCGCTGGGACATCGATGTGGCCGGCAACGGCCACGGAACGGCGAGCTCCGGGTCGTCGAAGGCGATCGTCACGTCCTCGGCCGGATCGTGCGGGCGGTCGATCCGGTAGGAGGTGTCGGCGGTCTCGGTCAGTGCCTGGAAGCCGTGCGCACACCCCGCAGGGATGTACAGAGTCGTTTGCGTCTCGCCGGACAGCTCGAAGAAGGCGCGGTTTCGGTAGGTCGGCGAGTCCGTCCGCAGGTCCGCGACGACGTCGAAGATCCTCCCGTACGAGCACCGCACCAGCTTGGCCTCGCCGGCGCCGGAGCGCAGGTGGAGGCCGCGCAGCACGCCGCGGACCGAGCGGGACACGCTGTCCTGGACGAAGGCGTTCGGGTCGAGGCCCACCGAGCGGATCACGTCGGCGTCGAAGGTGCGGCAGAAGAAGCCGCGCTCGTCGGCGTACGGCGTCGGCTCGAACAGGTACGCGCCGGCGATCTCCGGGACTTCGGTCGCTTTCATGGAGACTCCTGCCGAGGGCGGGTGTGGGCGTGAGTGTGGACGGTCGCCGGGAACAGGGCCGCGGTCAAGGCGGTGAACTGGTCGTCGAGTTGCCGGGCGGCGGCCAGGTTCCGCTCGGCGAGGGTCCCCCGCAGTTCGGCCGATCGCTTCTCCAGCGTCCGGAACTGTTCCAGCAGCCGGTCGGCGTCGACCTCGCGCGCCGGGTGACAGTACGCGCCGAGGCCCATCCCGGCCATGAGCGCGTCGCTCTTCGCCGCGTAGCTGAGGGCGAGCACCGGTGTTCCGGTCTTCAGCGCGCAGATCAGGTTGTGGTAGCGGACGGCCACGACGGTGTCGGCGGCCGCCATCTCCTTCATCAGGTCGGCGAGTGAGGCCGGTTCGGCGGCGGTGACCAGCGGTGAGTCCACGGCGTCGAGGATCGCCTCGACCACCGTGGCGTCGCACCGGTCGCCGGTGAGCAGCCGGACCGGCCTGCCCTCCTCGACCAGGACGCGGACGAACCGGATCGTCCCGTCGAGGTAGCGCCGGTAGATCTCGTCGGCCCGGGCGCGGTCGTCGTTGCCGCCATGGAAGTCCATGACGCCGACGCAGACCGGGCCCGGCGAGCCCGAGGGCGCGCTCACCGGCGGCGTGGGCAGGGAGAAGGCCAGGTCCGGGTAGACCTCGTCGCGCGCGGTGTCCACGCCCATCGCCCGCATCGCGTCCCTGGATTGGGCGTCCCGGTAGGACCGGTAGGCGGCCAGGCGCCCCGACCAGCGCACCAGGGCCCGGGTGGGCCGGTTGCCGATCTCGGCGGCGCCGACGCTGACCAGCGCGACCCGGGTGCCCAGCAGCCGGCCGCTCGCGCAGAGCAGGAACAGCGAATACGGGAAGCCCCACGGCCGCAGCGGAAGGGTCGCCTCCAGGACGCCCATGCCCGGCACGATCACCACGTCGTGCCGGCGCACCCAGGCGGCGGTGCGGAAGACGTCGACGAGTTTGCCGAGCCCCTTCGCCGCGACCGCGCCCGCACGTGACGCGGTCCGGTATTCCGCGCGGTTCCAGTGCAGCCGCGTGGCGGGGATCCCGAACCGGGTCGTCACGGCCTCGGGCCCGCCGCACAGCGCGTCCACGACCGCCTCCGGATGCTCGGCGCGGAGGTACCCGAGGACGGCCTCGAGCGACCCGTCGTTGCCGAGGTTGCCGGAGCCGAGCAGGCCGAACACCCCGACGCGCACCGGCGTTCCGTCCGCGGACGTCATGCCTGCCTCCCCTCACGGCCGGCGACGAGGGCGTCGACGGAGACCGTGAGCAGGGCCGGGTCGACCGGGGCGCGGTCCTCGACCCGCTCGCCGGCGCCCGGCCGGACCCGGCTGGTCAGCCACGCGGCCAGGTGGCCGTAGCACGCGCGCCGGTCGGCCGGGGCGAGCGGCGCCCGCCGGATCGCCGCGGCGAAGCCCCAGACGTACTCGGCGAGCAGCCGGGGCGTCGGGTGCAGCGGGCCTGCCCGGCGCGGGTCCAGGTTGACGCACCGGGAGCGCTTGGACGGGTTCGCCCGCTCGGCGCGGGTGGGGTGGTCGCGGCGGAAGTACAGCAGCTCCGGCACCTGGTGGAAGGGCCCGTGCAGGGTGATCTCGGCGACGTACGTGCGGTCCGCGTGGTGATAGCTGTCCATCGGTTTCACCCGGCGCAGCATGTCGGCCCGCATCACCCCGTAGAAGTCGTCGCCCCCCGGCTCGAACAGCAGACTGCGGAAGCGCTCCGGCGCGTGCGGCGAGTCGGTGGCGAGCGTGTACTCGTAGGGGACCGTCACCTGGCCGTCGCCGTCGATGACCGCCTGGCCGGTGTGCGCGAGGATCACGTCCGGCCGCTCGTCCAGCGCCTCCACGCAGCGCCGCAGCAGGTCCCGGCCGTACAGGTCGTCGTGCGAGGCCCACTTGAACAGCTCGCCGCGGGACTCGGCCAGCACATGGTTGTGGTTCGGCGTGGCTCCGATGTTCCGGGGCAGCCGGAGATACCGGATGCGTGAGTCCTGCGCGGCGTACTTGCGGCAGATGTCCTGGGTCCCGTCGGTCGAGGCGTTGTCGGAGACGACCAGTTCGAAGTCCTCATAGGTCTGGCCGAGCAGGGCGTCGAACGACTCGGCCAGGTACTCCTCGCCGTTGTACACGGGCAGGCCGATGCTCAGCCTGGGTCGGGCGGTCATGAGGTCCTCACTTCGGGGATGGGGTTGTGGTGGTGCTCGCGCAGGGCGGACCGCAGTTGCAGCCACCACACGGCCGAGCCGCTGACGGTCGCGGCGGCGACGCCCCAGGCCGAGCCGGCCGTGCCGGCGACGGCCGCCCCGCCGAGGCCGCCGCCGACATAGCAGGCGGAGGCGAACAGCTGGCAGCGCAGGCTGCGCCGGGCCGCGCCGAGCGCGCGCAGCCCGGCCGCCGCGCCGGTCCCGAGGCCCGCTCCCGCGACGCTGAGGGTGATCTGCACGATGAGCTGCGAGGAGGAGTGCCAGACGTCGCCGAGCACCAGCTCGCCGAGCCGGTCCGGCATGAGCAGCAGCGCCGAGCCCCAGAGCAGCGCTCCGGTGGCCTGCCCCCCGCCGAGGAGGAGGCAGAACCTGCCCAGTTGATGCGGGGCCTGCCGCAGCACCCGTGCCGCCTCCGGGACGGTGACCAGCGAAAGCCCCATCAGCACGGCGAGGAACGGGCCCAGCAGGAGCTCGGCGCCCCGCACCGCGCCCACCGCGCTCACCCCGACGATCGCGCCGAGCCCGTACGCCCGCAGTTGGCTCGCGCCACTGAGGCTGACGTTCTCGACCAGATACCGGTAGCCGAGATCACGCTGCTCGCGAAGCCACCCGCGGGCCTGCGCCGTCCGGGGCCGGATGCCGGACTGGAGGTAGCCGTACCCCGCCGCCACCGTGGCGGACGCGCCCCAGGCCAGCACGAAGGCGGCCACGCTGCCCACATGGGCCGCCACCACCATGGCCGGGACGAGCGCGACCCCCCACACCACGTCGTTCACGAACGCCTTCCGCCCGGCCCCGGCGGCGAAGAACGAGAACCGCCAGGCGTCCTGGAGCAGCAGCCCCGGCAACATGACGCCGAGGCAGGCGAACGCGGCCCCCAGACCGCCGCCGAGACCGAGTCCGGCCACCAGACACACCACGCCGATGGCGGATCCGACGCCGATCGCGGTCCCGGTCGACCGGGCCACCGCCCCGCGCCAGGACACGTCCGGCACGCCGCTGAAACGCACCACGAGTGGGTCGGTGGCAAGGCCGCGGGAGACGTTGAGCACCACGCCGTAGGTCACCCAGGCCAGGCTGAACACGCCGAACGCGGTCACCCCGAGCGAGCGGGCCACGTAGATGCCCACCGCGAAGTTGCTGATGCTGGAAGCCGCCTGGTCGGCCAGTCCCCAGGACAGCCGGCCGACGAGGGCCCGCTTGGCGGACCCGGCCGGTGGCGCCGTCTTCTGCGGGTTCTCCCCCTCGGTGGTCATCCGCGTCATTCCTTGATCAGCCCGGCGCCGAGCAGCGCGCCGGCCGCGGCGGCGACGGTGTCGAACGGCAGCCCGGACCGCTCGGCGACGTCCAGCAGACTGTGCTCTCCGTCGGAGAGGTTGAGCACCCAGAGCATGGCCATCTGGGCCTGCTTGGTGTCGCTGCGGCCGCCGAGCGCGTCGTACAGCCCGCGCCGGCCCAGTTGCGGTTCGCCGTAGGGGCTTAGGTTGAGGTACCGCCGGTTGCGGTCGAGGACGGCGAACGCCTCGCGGCAGACAGCGAGGGTGTCCGCCATCGCCTCCGGGGAGACGAAGTCCAGGTTGTCCGCCGAGGTGTGGTACTCGGGGTAGCCGGCGTACGGGGTCCGGGTGAGCGAGCCCACGCCCAGATTGAACCCGGGCGAGCAGAACTGCCGCTCGTCGTAGCCGTACGGAGTGAACTCGGTTACCTGGTGCGGGCGTTCGGACGCGGTCAGCACGTGCCGCAGCACCCGGTCTATCTCCGCGTCACCGCGCCTGCTCTGTTTGTACGTCAATTGGCCGGGGTCCCCGGCGCAGGCCAGCACGAGGCCGTGCTTGACCCGGTCCACCCGCTCCGCGTTGCGGGCCAGCCAGGTGATCGCCCCGATGGTGCCGGGCGCGAACAGGAACCGGTAGGTGTAGTACGCCGGCTGCTCCGCAAGGGCCCGGGCCAGAAAGGTGGCCACGGCGATGCCGGCCAGGTTGTCGTTGGCCAGCGACGGGTGGCAGACGTGGCAGGAGACGATCACCTCGTCGGCGACCTGCCCGGGGACCACGTACTCGGCGTAGGTGAGGTGGCCGTCCGCAAGGGTGGAGTCGATGCGCACCTCGTACTCGCCGTCCGGCAGCGCGTCCAGGGTCTCCTGGGCCAGGCAGAACCCCCAGTCCGGCTTGTAGTAGCTGGTGCGGTACGGCACCCAGGACGGGTGGTCCGGCAGGGTGTGCAGGTGACCGCGCAGCTCGGCGAGCGGCATGGTCGCCGACACCGGCACGCTGTAGCCGAGCACGTGCAGGCTGGACGCGGCGAAGTCGACGACCCGGTGGCCTGCGGTGTCGGCGATGTACGCGTCCCTGATGTTCCACTCCTGCGGAACCGTCCAGTCGAGCACCTGCGTCCCGGTCGGCACCTCGTACACCTGCAGCGGGATGTACTCCCCGACGATGTCCAGAGTGGCGCGCACACCGTCGCCGGTGATGCTGCGGCAGAGCGGGTACATCCGCTCCACCAGCGCGTACATCTCCTCGCTCACGTCGGTCACCTGCGCCACCTGAGGGTGTCGTCGACGGTGCCGGCCTCGGACGCCGCGCGCAGCACGGCGAGCCGGGTGTAGCGCTGCTCGAAGTCCTCCCGGGTCAGCCCGAACTTCCGGTAGGCGTCGGCGAGTTCGAGCGCGCCCTGCTTCACCGTCCACTCGCAGTCGAAGCCGGGCACCGCGGCGCGGAACCGGGAGAAGTCCACCCGGTACGACCTCGGATCGGCACCGTTCTCCCCGGTGATCACCACCTTCGCGCCGGACACCGCCTCGGCGACCTGTTCGGCGATCTCGGCGACGGTGACGTTGTTGATCTCGCTGCCGATGTTGAACGCCCGGTCGTGCACCGCCTCGCGCGGCGCGGTCAGCGCGGCCGTGAAGGCCCGCGCGATGTCGGCGGCGTGCACCAGCGGGCGCCAGGGCGTGCCGTCGGAGAGCACCAACACCTCGCCGGACAGGAGGGCGTGGCCCACCAGGTTGTTCAGCACGATGTCGGCGCGCAGCCGGGGCGAGTAGCCGAAGGCGGTGGCGTTGCGCATGAACACCGGGGTGAAGTCGCCGTCGGCCAGCACGTGCAGGTCGTCCTCCACCCGCACCTTCGACTCCGCGTACGGCGTCACCGGGCGCAGCGGGGCGTCCTCGGCCACCAGGCCGTCGCCGCCGGCGGCGCCGTAGACCGAGCAGGTCGACGCGTACAGGAAGCGCCGTACTCCGGCGTCGCGGGCCAGTCGGGCCAGCCGCACGGACGCGTGGTGGTTGATGTCGTAGGTGAGCTCGGGCGCCAGCGAGCCGAGCGGGTCGTTGGACAGCGCGGCCAGGTGGATCACGGCGTCCACCCCGGCCACGTGGTCGGCCGTGACGTCGCGCAGGTCCACCCGCTGCCCCGGCGGGTCCGCGGGCTGCGGGCCAAGGACGCAGTCGGCGAACAGGCCGGCGTCGAGGCCGACGACTTCGTGCCCGGCGGCCCTGAGGACCGGGGCCATCACGGAGCCCAGATAGCCCTGGTGTCCGGTCAGTAGTACGCGCAAGGTTCAACCCCCCAGGTTGAGCGTGAGTTTGGTGACGGCGAAGGCCTCGGCGTAGCGCGCGTGGCATTCGATGCCGCGGATCCGGGCCAGGCCGAGGAACGCCTCCCGGTCGTACCAGGCCCGGTGCCGCTGCGAGGGGTAGTGCTCCTGCAGCAGCCGCACCTTCTGTTCGGCGATCT
Source organism: Streptomyces sp. NPDC054813 (assembly GCF_053611365.1). Lineage (NCBI taxonomy): Bacteria > Bacillati > Actinomycetota > Actinomycetes > Kitasatosporales > Streptomycetaceae > Streptomyces > Streptomyces sp. NPDC054813. The sequence continues at coordinate 127,032 of NZ_JBSHAF010000018.1, forward strand.
CCGGCACCAGTGGCTGGTACGCCGCCGGCCGGCCCAGATCGCCGTCCCACTTGACGATCTCGTAGCCGAGCACGAGATGGTCGCGGAACGCGGTGGTCATCAGCTTCGCCAGGCCGCGGTGATCCTGGTGCGCGTCATCGGTGCGCGGCGCGAGGGCCAGCTCCGGCTCGGTCTGCGCACGCAGTTCCTCGACCGCGGCCTTGGCCTCCTCCCAGTGCGCCGGCAGCCGGCCGTCCGGCAGCTTGTGCACGGTCAGGCGCAGGTCGGCGCCCGGGCAGAAGGCGGCGAGCGCGGCCTGCTCCTCCTGCTCGCGCTCGCTGCCGCCGCCGGAGAGCACCAGCGCGTCGACGCGGACACCCGGCCGCGCGAGGCACAGCGTCAGCAGCGTGCCTCCGGCGCCGATGGCGATGTCGTCGCAGTGCGCGCCCACCACGACGATCCGGTCAAGAGGACCGGCCCCGAGCCGGATCACGCACGCACCCCCGCGACGTCCCGTTCCCACACGGCCCACGGACGGTCGCCCCGGGAGTAGGCCTCGTCGAGCGCGGCCCGCTCCTTCACGGTGTCGGTCGGCTTCCAGAAGCCGCGGTGCTGATGCGCCACCAGCCGCCCCCGTTTGGCCAGTTGGGCGCATCCGTCGGCGACCAGGTCCCCGTTCTCCGGTATGTGGTCGAAGACCTCCTGGCGGAGCACGAAGTAGCCTCCGTTCTCCCACAGCGGCAGTTCGCTCACCGCGGTGATGCCGCCCACCAGGCCGTCCTCGCCCAGCTCCACACAGTGGAACGACGACTGCGGCGGCACCACCATCATCGACGCCCCGGCGTCGCGCCGGGCGAACCGGTCGATCATCTCCGGCAGCGGGGCGTCGGTGAGCACGTCGGCGTAGTTGGCGAGGAACATCTCGTCGCCGTGCAGGTGGTGGCGCACCCGGCGCAGCCGCTCCCCGATGGGTGACTCGATGCCGGTCTGCGCGAACGTGATCGTCCAGTCGGCGATGTCGGTGGACAGCAACTCGGTCCGCCCGCCCCGCAGGACGAAGTCGTTGGACGTCGTCTCCTCGTAGTTGAGGAAGAAGTCCTTGATGTGGTGGGCCCCGTACCCGAGGCACAGGATGAACTCCTTGTGCCCGAAGTACGCGTAGTAGCGCATGACATGCCAGATCAGCGGTCGCGGGCCGACCATCGCCATCGGTTTGGGCACGTCGTCGGAGGTTCCGTTGCGCATCCGCATCCCGTAACCGCCGCAGAACAGGACGACCTTCATGCTGTGACCTCTTTCAAGACGCCCTCGACAATGCTCAGTTCCGGGATGGGAAAGACCAGCCGGCCGCCCCACTCGTGCACGAAGGACAGTTGCTCGACGAGTTCGGCCCGCAGGTTCCACGGGAGGACGAGGACGTAGTCCGGCTTGTCGGCGGCTATCCGCTCGGGCGGCAGGATCGGGATGCGGGTGCCCGGGGTGAACCTGCCGTGCTTGTAGGGGTTGCGGTCGACGGTGTAGGTGAGCAGGTCGGGGCGGATGCCGCAGTGGTTGAGCAGGGTGTTGCCCTTGCCCGGGGCGCCGTAGCCGACGACCGTCTCACCGCGCTCGGCCGCCTCGATGAGGAACCGCAGCAGGTCCCGGCGGACCTTGGCCACCCGGGCGGAGAACTCGGCGTACCCGGACAGCTCCTGGAGCCCGGCGGCCTTCTCCCGGTCCAGTACGTCGGCCACCCGCTGCGTCGGTTCGCCGGCCGCCTCGGCCGGGCGGGCCCACAGCCGGATGGAGCCGCCGTGCGTGGGCAGCAACTCGACGTCCACGAGCGCGAGTCCGCCGCTCGCCAGCGCCCGGATCGCGGAGGCGACCGTGTAGTACTGGAAGTGCTCGTGGTAGATCGTGTCGTACTGGTTCTCCTCGATCAGGGTCAGCAGGTGCTGCACCTCGATGGAGACCCAGCCGTCGTCGGCGACCAGGGCGCGCAGCCCCTTGGTGAACCCGACCACGTCGGGGATGTGCGCGTACACGTTGTTGGCCACGACCAGGTCCGCCGGGCCGTGCTCGGCGCGGACGGCCGCACCGGTGTCCGGGGAGAGGAACTCCGTGAGCGTGGGCACGCCCGCCTCCCGTGCCGTGGCGCCGACGTTCACCGACGGCTCGATGCCGAGGCAGCGGATCCCCTGGTCCACGACGTGCCTCAGCAGGTACCCGTCGTTGCTCGCCACCTCGACCACGAAGGCGTCCGGGCCGAGCGGAAGCCGCTCGACGGCGCCGGCGACGAAGGTGCGCGCGTGCTCCACCCAGGAGGTCGAGTAGGAGGAGAAGTACGCGTACTCCTTGAACGTCTCCTCCGGCGTGATCAGCGGAGGGATCTGCGCCAGCCAGCAGTCGGTGCAGACCCGCAGGTGCAGCGGGTACGCCGGCTCCGGCTGATCCAGTTGGTCCGCGGCGAGAAAGCTCTCACACGGCGGCGTCGCCCCCAGGTCGACGACGCTCGCCATCGCTTCCGAGCCGCAGAGTCGGCATCGTGTCATCTGCTGTCCCCATCCCCCCTGCTCACGCGGGTGTCCCCGCCGCGAGCCTGTGCCGACCGTCCCGCGATCGCGGTGCGGTACTCCTCCAGCAGGCGCTCCAGGCCGACGGCCGGGCTGAATCCCTGCTCGTAGCGGCGGCGGGCCGCCTGGCCCATCTCCCGGTTGCGGTCCGGTTCGGCCGCGATCCGGCGTATGCAGGACGCGAGCGAGCCCGCCTCGCCGGGCTCGTGCAGCAGTCCGGTGACACCGTCCTCGACGAGTTCGACGAAGGCGCCGTGGCCGGCGGCGACGGTCGGGACCCCGGCCGCCATGGCCTCCACGACCACCAGCCCGAACGCCTCCAGCCACGTCGAGGGAGCCACCACGGCGACCGACCGCGTGATGGCCTTCCGGCACTCCGCCGCATCCAGCAGGCCGACGTAGCGCACGTCGTCCCGGCCCGCCGCCCAGGCGGTCACCTCTCGTTCCAGCGGCCCCGTGCCGGCGATCACGAGCGGTACGCCCACACCGCCGCCCGCTGCGATCTCGTCCCACGCGGCCATGAGCAGCCGTACGCCCTTGGCCTCCGCGAGCCGGCCGAGATAGAGCAACTGCTCTCCCCCGCCCACTCGGCAAGTGCCCGGGTCGGGCACGAAGTTGTGCTTCACCGCCAGCCGCTCGGCCGGCATGCCGGACCGCACCAGGACGTCGCGCTGTGCCGCGGATATGCAGAAGAACCGCTCCACGCCGGACCACCACCGCCGCCGGTTGGCCGACAGACTGACCGTGAGCGGCACCGTCGCGAGGCGGGAGTTGCGGTAGCAGCCGTGCCGGACGGCGGGCAGTGGTGCGGAGCCGACGCACTCGGTGCACGGCCGGCCGTCCCGCTGCAGCGTGCCGGGCGGGCAGACCTGGGTGTAGTTGTGCAGCGTGGCGACGGCGGGCACACCGGCGTCGGCGCACGCGGCCAGGACCGCGGGCGACAGGAGCGGGAAGACGTTGTGGACGTGCACCACGTCCGGCCGCTCGGTGCGCAGCCGGGCGGCGAGTTCCGTACGGACCGCCGGGTTCCACGGCACCAGGAGCGGCACCGCGACCTTGCCGAGGAGGGACCGGCCGGCGATGTCGTCGCTGCGCCGCTCGAACACCCCGACCCGGTGGCCGGCCGCGCGCAGCAGTTCCACCTCCTGGTCGACGACCTTGTTCTCGCCGCTCGGCTGTGCCGAGGCGTAGCGGTTGTGCACCACGAGGACGTGCATGCTCAGCTCACCTCCGATCCCTGGCTGTGTTGTCGGGGGAGTTCGGGCGTGGCGGGGAGCGTCGTCGCGGCGGGTGCCGCCAGCAGCGAGGCGGCCACGGCCAGATGCAGCAGATACGGCGAGGCGTCGCCGAGACCGGCCTCGGTGTACGAGGCGACCGCGCAGTAGCTGATCAGGAAGATCGCGCAGGCCCTCTGGAGCGACGGTGGCCGCAGCAGCGCGACGGCGCCCAGCACGATGATGATCACCGCGACGAGGGAGACGCCGATCAGCCCCTGCTCGTTGTAGACGGCCAGCCAGCTGTTGTCGATCGGCAGCCCGCCGAACGACTTGTCGCCCAGGCCCACGCCGAGGAACTTCTCCGAGGTCGACCGGGGCGCGGCAAGGAGGGCGTCCCAGACCTTGGCGCGACCGGTGAGGCTGGAGAAGTTCTCCTTGCTCTGTCCGCGCAGGAACCACGTCTGCAGGGCGGAGGCGAACCCCACCGCGGCCACCACGGCGCACAGCACCGCCCAGGTGAAGAACCGGCGGGCTGCCGCGCTGGTCAGGATGAGCGAACCGATCGCCAGCGCCAGCCCGATGAACAGGCCGAGCGTGGCCGTCCGGGTATGGGTCAGCGCGAGCAGCACGAAGGACGGCACGATGACCACCACGGCGCTGGTCCTGTCGGTCCGGCGGCCCAGCAGGAGCAGCGCGGTGAGCCCGATGATCACCGCTGCGTACTGCCCGATCTGCGGCGGGGTGAGCGGCCACAGCGCGCCGACCAGGCGTCCGCCGTAGAGGTCGGGCAGGGCCTTCCCCGGTGAGACGACCAGGCCGGCGGCCACCGATCCGAGCACCGCGAAGTACGCCCGGATGTGGTACCGGACGAACGTCGGACTGCCGTCCCACCAGCGGCTGAGCAACCACAGGGTGCCGACGAAGAGAGCCAGCCGGAAGCAGCGGAACAGGGCGCCGAACCCGGACTCCAGGTTGGCGCTGGAGATCACGCTCGTCACCAGCAGCAGGGTGAGCAGGAGCAGGTAGGCGCTGGGCCGGATGCGCAGCCGGAGATTGACCGCGAGCGCCAGCGCGAACGCGGCGACCAGGGCGCCCATGGTGACCATCTGGATGAGGGAGCGCGGCAGCGGGACGATGGTCTTCGCCCCGGCGGAGCCCAGCGTGTTGAGGACCAGCAGCCCCCAGACGACCCCGACGATCCTCGGTGTGCCGGCGGCGCCCGGTCCGGCACCGGACTGCGTGTCCGTCTGCGTGTCCATCTCAACCACCGGCCCGTGGGTCGACGGTGCTGCCCGCGTCCTGCCGGTAGTCCGTGCCCTGCCACTCCCCGAAGTCGAGCACCCGGCTCGGGTCGTAGGCGACGAACTTCCACGGTCCGAGGTAGGTGTTGTCGTGCCAGCGGTTGTCCTGCTTGTGGGTGATCGCCTCAGCCACCTTCTCGCCCTTGTACGGCGACCAGTCGGGGTAGGTGCCGTAGTTGGACAGCACCGCCATGCGGTCGCACATCTCCGTGCACTTGACCACGGACTCGTCGAGCACGAAGCGGTTGTCGTGGATGTCCACCCGCTGGGTCTTCCACCGGCAGTCGGCGTAGAGCGGTGCCTTGGCGATCGCCGGCTTCGCGCAGCGGTCGGCGTTCTTCACCAGCAGCGTGCAGTCACCGGACGAGGTGTTGGCCGGACTGTTGCAGAAGCGGTCGGCGTTCTCCCACAGGGTGATCCCGGACCAGTTGTTCTCCAGCACGTTCCGATAGATCTTGATCTTGTCGGTGCGGGCCCGGATCCGTGGTTCGCCGCCGGACTCGGACAGGTAGACGGTCGCGTACGGGAAGTTGTCGCCGCGGTCGGCGTACCTGCGGCCCTCGACCCAGTTGTTCCGCCGGATCGTGTTGTTCCGGATGACCGCGTTGTAGCTGGTCTCGTAGATCAGCGCGGCACCGTCATTGGCCTCGATCACGTTGTTCTCGATCAGGAAGTCGTTGTTGTTCGTGTCCGCCCACAACCCTGCTCCGCGGTTGTCGTGCACCCTGTTGCCGCGTACGTCAGCGCCGTTGACGGCCCAGAACTTGATGCCTCCGGTGCAGCCGCAGCCCTGCTGCCGCCGCTCCCAGTCGTCGGTGTTGTTGCCCACGATCTCGTTGTCCTCGACCACCAGGTCGCTGATACCGCCGCTCTTGTACGCGTTCATTCCGTACTGCCCGTTGTCGCGCAGGCAGCTGGCGCGGACCCGCTGGTGGGCGCCGGCCATCAGCCCCGCCCCGGAGTTGTGCTGGATCGTCGCGTGCTCGATCACCCACCCGTCGGCCGAGTCGTGGTTGACCACGCCCTCGTTCTGCGGCGCGACGAAACGCTGCACGGTCAGGTAGCGGATGGTGACGTCGCGGGCGGTGCCCGCGAACGCGTACTGGTTCTTCTTCCCGCCGTCGAGCACCGCGCCCGGCGCACCGAGGTAGCGGTCCCCCTTCTTGGGGATGACCTGGGCGTAGCGGTCCGGGTCGAGCCTGTGCTTGCCGGGTCGAAGCCAGAACGTGGTGTTCGCAGGGCTGCTCTTGGTCTTCGATGCCAGGTCACCGACGACCGCGGGGTCGACCGTCACGGCGCCCGCCGGCGCCTTCGCCGGCCCGGCCGCGGGGTTGGCGCAGACCCGGGCCACGGATCGGGCCGCGGACGTGGTCGGCGCGGCGGTCGGCTCCGCTGCCGGGGCGCCCGACGTGCTCTCGCAGCCGGTCGCCGTCAGCAGGGCCAGCGCCAGCGGTGCCGCAGCCAGCGCCCAGTGCCGCCTCTTGATCCCCACGCCTCCCCCTAGCCGCGGAACCTGAGCACGGTGGTGAACCCGTCCGCGCCGTCGGCGGAGCCGGTGCCGGTGCCGGTGCCGGTGCCGGTGCCGGTGCCGGTGCCGGTGCCGGTGCCGGTGCCGGTGCCGGTGCCGGTGCCGACCAGCGTTGTGATGGGTTCCTTGCGCCCGAATCCCGCGGAGTACCAGCCCAGCGGCGGGTCGGTCTCGCCGCGATGCGCCCGCCAGGACAGCTGGCCGGGCAGGTCGAGCACCGCGGAACGCCCCTCGCCGTCCCGGATCCAGGTGAGCACCGCGCGGTTCCCCACCAGGTCGGCGGCGATCGCCGGGCCGAGGTGGAACGCCAGCTGCACGGCCCGGCGCGGACCGCGCACCTCGTCGACCACCCTCAGCTCCTGGCTCGCGGCCGTCAGCTCCACCCGGCGGCGATGCACGGAACCCTGGTACCCGTCGTGCTCGGCACACCAGCGAGCCACGCCCTCGCCGGATGTGTCCGCGGCCAGGACGCGGGTGCGGGCATGCCGGGTCCACAGGAACGGGCCGCCGGAGACGGACTGGTCACTGCCGTCCAACTGCAGCGTGTTGTGGCCGAGGGTGGACCGGAAGTACTGCCGCCACGCGGGCTGCCCGTGATAGCAGAACGTCCCCGGGTCGGCGAGCACGTCGACCCCGTCGTGCCGGACCTCCACGGACAGCGCGTCCGCGTGGGCATGTGCGGCGATGGACAGGAAGCCGTGCGGACCACCGTCGCAGCGGCACCAGATCTCTCCCGGACCGCGCAGGATGGTGAGCCCCGCGTCGGCGAAGTGGGCCGGCCGGCGAGCCGGGCGGGACACGGCCGGTGCGGTTCCGTTCTTCGCGTACGGCCGGATGAGCGCGGCCAGCAGCGGGGTGCGCACATCGGTGCCGGTCACCGCCGGCCACCAGGCGAGCCGGCCGAACACGGCGTCGCCGGTGGCAAGCAGCGAGGCCCAGCGGTCGGTGCCCGAGCCGTCCACGACCAGACCGTGCCCGTCGTCCGCGTCCCCCTGGCGCGGCGGCCGCAGCCGGCTGTCCACGACGGCCGCGAGTGCGTCGGTCATCCGCAGCAGCACCAGCCGGACGGACGGGGGGACCGGCACGCCTGCGGCGTCGGCCTCGGCCACCGCGGCCAGGCCGAGTTCCAGCACGAGTCCGTGATACTCGGTGGCCAGCTCGCGGTTGAGGCCGGAGGTGAAGGTGTTGCTTCGCAGGTGCCGCTCCAGCGACCGCAGCGCGTCGGCCCGCCAGCGCCCCGAGGAGGGGAACCAGCCGAACGCGCAGGCCGCCGCGAACTGCCCGGCGGCCTCGGCGATGACGTGGTTGTTCGCCGAGGACCCTCGGCTGGGGAAGGCGGCCAGCCAGCGCTGGTGGTGCCAGATCTGGTTCAGCGCCACCGGGTTGTCCTCGAACAGCCCGGCCGCGCCCGGCCAGTCGTCGAGCAGCCGGCGGATCCACACCCAGGACACCAGCCGGATACCCAGCTCGATGCCGCTGATCCAGTGCACGCCCCGCAGCGGGGGGTTGGCCGTCCACCACGACCGCAGATGCTCGGCCACACGCTCGGCGTACCGCTCGTTCCCGGTGACCGCGTAGGCGGCGGCGAGCACGGTGAGGTACTGGTGCCGGGACAGCTCCCAGATCTGCTTGATGTCCCCGACCACGTCCTCGTTCCGGTACGGCACGTCGAAGGCGTAGCCCCACGGAGCCCGGCGCCCGGTCTTCGGGTCGCACCACCAGTCAGGGTCGGCGAGGTCGTCGCGGACCACCCCGAAATACTCGACGTGCCCGTACATCAGCCGGTCCGCCTCGGCGACGAGACGTTTCGCGGCGTCCGACGGCACTGCGGCGATCGTCCCGGCGGGCAGTACTGCCGTGAACCGGGCGCCGGTCACGCTCGGGCAGTCCGGCCGCGCGGACCGCCACCGCCGTCTGCGCACCGTGTCGCCCGCCCGGCCCGCGACCTCCCGCGGCCCCATCCGGGACAGCCGCCGCAGGTACCAGCCCGCACTCCCCGAGCTCACAGTCATCGCGCCCTCGCCAACGTCACCGGCGCACCGCCGGCCAGGCCGGTCCGCACGGCGAGGGTGGCCGCCGTGGTCGCGACCAGCGATTCGAGCGGCACCGGCATCGGCCCGCCGGTCCGCACGGCCTTGATGAACGCGGCGAGTTCGGCGTTCTGCCCCTTGTCCCGGGCCTTGGGCAGCCGCGAACTGACCCACCGCTTGCGGCTGTACACCGAGGCGCGGACGAAGTCGTCGAGCCGCAGCACCTTGCCGTCCGCGACCAGGTCCAGCGTCTCCTTGGGGAAGCCGGGCGCGCCGGTGGTGACGTAGCTGATGGTGGCGGTGGATCCGTCCGGGTAGCGCAGCACGACCTGGAGGTCCTCGTTGCCGGGCGCGGCCGTCGCATACACCGAGACCGGGTCGGCGTCGAGCAGCCAGCTCGCCGTGTCGATGAAGTGGCCGCCCTCGCCGGCGAACCGCGAGCCCTCGGTGCCCTGTTGGAGGTACCAACTGCCCTGCTGCAGCCGGCCCGCGTTGACCAGGTAGCGCAGGCTCGCCGGACCGGTCCGGACGCCGAACCGCTCTCTGGCCTCCTGCAGCAGCGGTGCGAACCGGCGGTTGAAGCCCACCTGCAGCCGGTCGTTGCCGGACTCCTCCACCGCCGCGAGCACGCCGGCCAGTTCGTCCTCGGTGAGGGCCAGGGGCTTCTCCACGAACACCGTCTTGCCGGCCAGCAGTGCCTTTCGGGTCAGTTCGGCGTGCGAGCTGTGCCGGGTGACCACGAACACCGCGTCGACGGACTTGTCGCCGAGCACGGCGTCGAGGTCGGTGGTCGACTCGGCGAAGCCGAACTTCCGCTGCGCGTTGGCCGCGGAGAGCGCCGTCGTGGTGACGACTGTCGACAGCTCGACGCCGTCGCGCTGTGCCAGGTGCGGCAGCAGCATCGACGTCGCGTAGTTCCCCGCGCCTACGAACGCGAGGCGCACCGGTGACTTGGCTGCCCGGGCCGGGGCGGACGCTCCCCCGCTGCGGCGCACCGCGGGCACGGCCACCGACGGGGCCTCCGCCTCCCCTTCCGCCGCCGTTTCGGGATACCGGAAGAGCACGGCCACGGCCTTCAACTCGCCGTCCTTCAGCCGCTGGTACGTCTCGACCGCGTCGTCGAAGTCGGCGACGTGGGAGACCAGGGGCTCCACGTCGACGCTGCCGCGGGCGACGAGGTCGAGGAAGCACGCCAGGTTACGGCGCTCGGTCCAGCGCACGTAGCCGATCGGGTAGTCGCGCCCCTCCAGCTCGTACTCCGGGTCATAGCGCCCGGGGCCGTAACTGCGGGAGAACCGGACGTCGAGCTCCTTCTCGTAGTACGCGTTCCACGGCAGGTCCAGGCGGCACTTGCCGATGTCGACGACCCGGCCGCGGTCCCGGCAGAGCCGGGCGGCCAGCTCGACGGGCTGGTTGCTGCCGCCGCCGGCGGCCAGGTACACCTGGTCCACGCCGTGCCCGTCGGTGAGTTCGGCGACGGCGGCCTCCACGGCCGCGGACGCGGGGTCGCCGCAGGCCGCGGCGCCCAGGCGCGCGGCTAGTTCGCAGCGCGCCGGATCGGGGTCGGCGCCGACGACACGGACTCCGGAGGCGGCGAGGAGCTGGACCACCAGCTGGCCGATCAGGCCCAGGCCGATGACCAGGGCCACCTCGCCGAGCTGCGGCTCGCCCCGGCGGACGCCCTGCATCGCGATCGACCCGACGGTGCCGAAGGCGGCGTGGCGCGGCGCGAGGCCGTCCGGCACCGGCGTGTAGAGGTTCTTCGGCACCCAGTTCAACTCGGCGTGCAGCGCGTGCTCGTTGCCGGCGCACGCCACGAGGTCGCCGACCTTCACGTCGTCGATACCGGCGCCGACCTGCTCGACCACCCCGCACAGCGAGTAGCCCAGCGGCGTGTAGGAGTCCAGCTTGCCCATCACCTTGCGGTAGGTGGCGGGCACCCCGTTGGTGGCCACGCTCTGCATGACCTTGGCCACCTGGTCCGGCCGTGAGCGGGCCTTGCCCAGCATCGACATCCCGGCCTCGGACACCTTCATGAGCTCGGTGCCGGTGGAGATCAGCGAGTAGGCGCTGCGGACCAGCACGCCGCCCGGCTTGCACCCCGGCACCGGAACGTCGAGCACCGCCAGCTCGCCGCTCTTGTAGTTCTGTACGACCTGCTTCACCCGAACTCCTGATTCCTAAGCCGTCAACCGAGTGCTCTGGCCGGACCCGGAGGTCGCGTCGCGATACCAGTACTCGAGGGTCAGTACGTGCCACAGATGTTTGGAGAAGTCCCGCTGCCCGGCGGCGTCCTCGGCGACCATGCGCGCCAGCGCTTCGCGGCGCAGGAACCCGGAATTGACCAGCACACCGTCGTCGACCACCTCGCGCACCAGCGGTGCCAGATCCCGGCTCATCCAGGCCCGCAGCGGGGCGCTGAACAGGCCCTTGGGCCGGTACACGATCTCCCGGGGCAGGATCGAGGTGGCCGCCTCCTTGAGGACGGCCTTGCCCTGCCGTCCGACGATCTTGCGATCGCCGGGCACCGCGAACGCCGCCTTGACGACCTCGACGTCCACGTACGGCACGCGTACCTCGGTCGAGGCGGCCATGCTGGAACGGTCCGTGTAGGTGAGGTTCAGGCCCGGCAGGAACATCCGGGCGTCGGTGAGGCACATGCGGTTGACGAAGTCGTCGAGGTCGTTGTCCTGGTAGACGTCCGCGTGCTCGGTCAGCACGTCCTGGACCGTCCCGGCCAGGTCCGGGTCGAGAAGGGCGAGCAACTCGTCCTGGTCGTACATGGTGTAGCTGCGCCGGAAGGCGGTCTCCTCCGGCAGATCGGCGAAGGAGAGGAACCGCTTCGCGAACCGCACCGACCGGTACCCCCGGCGGGCCGTGGCGACGGGGAGCCGGTCCACGGCCGCGGACACCCCGCGCCGCAGGGGCCGCGGGACGCGCTGGTAGCGCAGCGCGATCAGGTTGGCCAGGTGCTTGCGGTACCCGGCGAACAGCTCGTCCGCGCCCATCCCCGAGAGCATCACCTTCACCCCAGCCTCTCGTGCGGCCATGCAGATCAGGTAGGTGTTGATCGCGGCGGGGTCGCCGATCGGCTCGTCCAGGTGGTACGTCATCTGCGGCAGCAGGTCGAGCACGTTCGGCGCGATCTCGATCTCGTGCAGGTCGACGCCGAACCGCTCGGCCACCTGCCGGGCATAGCGCAGGTCGTCCGGCATCGCCTCGAACTTGGCGTCCTCGGCGCGGAACCCGATCGTGTAGGCGGAGATCCCCGGCTGGTGGCGGGCCGCCAGCGCGGTCAGGTAGCTGGAGTCGAGGCCGCCGGAGAGGAAGGTCGCCACGGGTACGTCGGAGAGCAGGTGACGCCGGGTCGACTCCTCGACGATGGCGGCCAGGTCCGGCTGTTCGCCGGCCCGGGCCCGTTCCTGGCCCTCGGCGGCGACGTCCTTCAGGTTCCAGAACCGGCCGCGCTCCACCCGGCCGTCGGGCCGGCACCTCAGCCAGCTCCCCGGCGGCAGCTTCTCCGCTTCGCGGAACGCGCACCGTGAGTCCGGCACCCAGTAGTACAGCAGCGAGGCCACCAGCGCCGCCTGGTCCACCTCCAGCGGCCGGCCGGTCGCGACGGCGAGCGCCTTGAGCTCGGAGGCGAACACCAGGCCCCCACCGCGCCGGAGCAGGAACAGCGGCTTGATGCCCAGCTGGTCGCGGGCGAGCACCAGGTCACCGGTGCGCTCGTCGAAGATGCCGAACGCGAACATGCCGCGCAGCCGGGGCAGACAGTCCGTGCCCCAGCGCCGCCAGGCCTCCAGGAGTACCTCGGTGTCGGAGGTACCGCGGAAGCGCACCCCGGTGGCTGCCAGCTCGGCACGCAGCTCGGGGGCGTTGTACAGCTCGCCGTTGTACGTCAGGACGAGGCCGTCCGAGACCATCGGCTGGGCGCCGGTGTCGGACAGGTCGATGATGGCCAGCCGGCGGTGCCCGAGATGCACTTCGCCGTCACGGACGGGGTGGCTGTACCGGCCCGCCCCGTCCGGACCGCGGTGGGCGAGGGTGTCGGTGAGCCGGTCGGTCACGACCTTTCCGTCCGGCCATCGGTAGGTGCCTGCGATGCCACACATGTCCTACCGCACCCCCTGGTCGTTGTCCGGGCCCCGGGCGGCCCACACCGGCTGCCGCTCCGTCCGCCGCCGGCCCGTCCCCGCCTGCCGGGCCGGCCGCTCGCTCCGGCCGCGCAGCGCGGTCTGCAGCCCGTCCCACAGGGTGCCGTCGGTCCGGTCACGCGGATCGGGGTCGATCAGCACCACGCCGATCACCGGAATGCGCTGGTCCGCGAGCTGTCGCGCCACGGTGTGCAGCCATGCGGCGCTCCCGTGTCCGGCACGCACCACGAGCACGGTCCGGGTGCCGAGGTACTGGAGGTCGGTCCACGCCGTCCCGGGTGCCACCGAGCCGAGGCCGATCCGGCGCTCCTCAGGCGACACGGTCGCGGCACGCTCGCCGCTGACCACGGTCGGGTCTCCTGGCTTCTGTCGGCGGCCTGCGAGCTGCGGGCTGGGCAGACCGTCGATGACGGTCACCGGTCCCTCCGCCGCCATGGTCCTGGCAAGGTCCAGGGCGAGCACGCTCGTGCTGCGCGCACAGCCCAGTTCCAGCAGCGACACCGGTTCCGTGGAGCCGCGTGTGGTGCGGGCCAGGGTCGCGGTGAGCCGTTCGCGGGTCAACCGGGTGCGGCGGCGCTGCCAGGGCCTGCCCTTCCGGCGGGGCAGCTCCGCGATGACCGAGGCGCCCAGGTTCGCCGCGATGTCCCGGCGCAGCACGGGGCGGTCCGCCACCACCGTGCCGACCGCGGCCAGCGCGAGGCCGAGGACGAGTCCGAGGACCAGCCCGATCGCGGCGTCGGTGACCAGGGCCTTGGGCAGGGAGTGTCGCAGCGCGCGCGGGGTGTCCACGATCTGTGTGCCGGCGACGACCTGGGGTGTGCCGGTCCGCGCGTCCGCGGCCCGCTCGTCGAAATCGGAGATGCGCGAGTCGAGTTCGGCGCGGCGGGCGAAGAGCGACTCGAGGCTCGCCGACGCTTTCGGGTCGCTGTCCGCCGATTGGCTTCCGATCTCCTTGTTGACCTGGGCGAGCTCGTCCCGCATGCGGTCACGCTGGTCGAGCAGGGCCTGGGCTTCGGCCTGCGCGGTTTTCTCCATCCGCTGCACATGGTCCGCGACGAACGCGTCGGCCAGCGCCTTGGCGCGGGCCACCGCCTGGGCGTCGCTGTCGCCTGTCACGGAGATCTGCAGCAGGTTGTTGGTCAGCCCGGTGCCTCGGTAGTCCCGCATGAAGTCCTCGGGTCTCTCCGGGGACTTGAGGGACTGCAGGGCCTTGCCGGCGATCTGTGTGGTCTGCAGCAGCTGGACGTCGGTGCGGATCAGGGTTCCGGTGTCGTTCGGCTGGTCCTCCGCGTGCGCCACCAGCACTTCGGTCACCGCGGTCGGCGACGGCGGCATCAGGACCGCCAGCGCGGCGCCGGCCAGCAGGCCGAGGAGCGCCATGGCGTACCAGAGGCGGCGGCGCCTGCGCACCGCCACCACCAGCGCCTGCAGGTCGAGAAGCGGAGTGGCGGCCGACGACTCCGCAGTCGTGCCAGTCGTCACGCTGAACCTCCCGTTGCAGGGCCGCGCACCGCGAGCGCGAGAGTGGCGTCGTCCGGAGGAGGGCCGGCAGACCGCGTCTCACGGGCGCGGACCGTGTCGGCGACGACGATGCCGAGGACCTCGTGCCTGCCGTCCGCACATGCCTCGGCGATCCCGGCGAGCTCCTCCGAGGTCCAGCTGCCCGGGCTGAGGACGACCAGGGCACCGGACTCGGTGTCGCGGTCCGGGACGATCGGCCGGTCGGCCGAAACCTCCACCACCCGCAGCTGCGGATCGCCCTTGGCCTCGGCGACGAGCTGTCCGGCGGCCCGGCGGGCGATCTCGTCGCCGCCCGGTACGACCACCAGCAGCCGCCGGGGGGCGGGCAGTTGGTCCCGGAGGCGAGCGCACACCCGTCGGTAACGGATCCGTCGGCCGGCCTCGTCGTCGGACCGCTGCGGGGTCGGCAGATCCCACGGGGTGCCGACGCCGAGGAGTCGGCGGATCCAGCCCGGTCGGCCACTGCCGTCCGGCCGGTGCGCGCCGCGCCGTTCACCGGGCACGTCGACGGTGCCCAGCAGCGTCGAGCCCAGCGCCGCGGCGATCTCCGGTTCGGTGCGCAGTCGGCGGTTCATCCGTGCGGCGGCCAGATGGCCGATGACCGCGAGCAGGAAGAACAGCAGCGCTCCTGCGACGATGAGCTGGATCCTGGTCGGCGGCGCCTCGCCGGTCGGCCGGGCCGCCGGCCCCATGACGACCATGCCGGCCTTGTTGGTCGCCGGGTCGGCCTCGTCCAGCTTCGTCATGGCCTCCTCCAGCGAGGTGCTCAGCTTCTCCAGCTCTGTCCGGGCCTGCACGCCCTCCACGGTCTGCCCCGGATCGGCCGCGTCGGCCAGGTCGGTGATGCGGCGGTTGGTCTCCTCGACCTGCTTCCGCAGCGCCTCGGACTCCGTGGCAGCCGCGGAATCGGTACCGCCGCCCACGATCCGCGCGGCGAACTTGACGAACTGCTGGGCGACTTGGTCGGACAGCTGCTGCGCGCGCTTCGGGGTGTCGGCCGTACCCGAGATCTTGATGATGTTCCCGTCGGCGGCCGCGGCGGTCACGCGATCGCGCAGCTCGGCACCGCTGACGCCCTTCCAGCCGAGCGAGGCGGCCGCACGGTCGCCCACCGTCGAACTGGTCGCAACGTCGACCTGGGTCAGCAGCTCGCGCTCTTCCCACTGCCCCGGCAGCAGGACCGACGCCGACGTCGTGTACCGCGGCGGAAACACCACCGAGGCGCCGTAGCCGACGAGCGCGCCCACGACGGCGAAGACGGCGAGAAGCCGCCAGCGCCGACGGAATACCCGCCCGATGGTGACCAGACGTATCGATTCCTCGCTCAACTGCGCTGCCTCTTCCCTGTTCGAACCGGATCGGCCGCCGGCACCGGGGGGTGGTCACGGCAGGCGGCGGCGTAGGCGGCGAGCAGCGACGCTTGCGAGTTCTGCCAGGAGAGCGGCCCGCTGACCCGCTCCTGGCCGATCTTGCCCATCCGGGCCCGCTTCTCCGGATCGTCCAGGAGCAGCGCGATGAGCTCGGCGAACTCGGCCTCGTCGTTGGCAGGCGCGTAGACGGCGGCCTCTCCGGCGGAGACGCGCGCCTCCTTCAGGTCGAACGAGACGATCGGCCGGCCCATCGCCATGTACTCGAGGACCTTGTTCATGGTCGACACGTCGTTGAGCGGATTGCGCGGGTCGGGGGAAAGGCAGACGTCCGCGGTCGACAGGTAGCGCACCAGTTCGTCGTCCGGGATGCGCCCGGTGAACTGGACCTGGTCACCGAGCCCGAGCCGCCGGGACAGCTCCACCATCGCGTCGAAGGCGTCGCCGGAGCCGACGAACACCGCGTGCCAGTCGGTCCGCCCGAGCCCGTCGCGGAGCTTCGCAAGGGCCCGCAAGGCGTAGTCGACGCCGTCCTGAGGGCCCATGACGCCGAGGTAGCACAGCAGATGAGGCTTGCCGCGCTTCAACTCCGGCTCCGGTGGCACCGGTTGGAACCGGTCGATCGCGGGTGCGCTGCGCACCACGAAGACGTCCTCCGGCCGCCGGCCGCCACGGCGCACCGCGACGTCCCGGTAGCTCTCGTTCGTGGCGAGGACGACGTCCGCGGCCCGGTAGGTCCGCCGTTCCAGTGCGCACACGGCGCGGTAGAGCAGATCCTCACCGCGGCCGAACCGGGAGAGGTACAGCTCGGGTACCAGGTCGTGCTGGTCGAAGACGAACCGTGCACCGCGCCGCTTCAGCCACCGTGCCGGCAGGAACAACAGGTCGGGCGGGTTGCATGCATGGACCACGTCGACCGGGCCGACCTTGCGGGCCAGCCGGGCCGTGTGCCACAACGCCGATCCGTACTCCTTCAGGTAGCCGGCCGGCCCTCCGGTGGCCGCGCGCAACGGGTAGCGGTGGATCCGCACCCCGTCGATCTCCACCTCCGGCTCCGTGTCTCGTTTGCTCCCCTGCGGACAGATGACGTGCACCGTCCAGCCCGCGTCGCGCAGCGTCGTGCACTCCTGCCACACCCGCCGGTCGAAGGGCACCGACAGGTTCTCCACCAGGATCAGCGCGCGCCGGCCGGAACCGTCGCCGCTGATTGCGTTACCAAGCAAGGCCCATGTACCCCGGTTCGGTCCGGCGCGTCTCGGCGTCGGGAAGGCGGATGAGGTCGACGATCACCGGTCCTTCGCCATGGGGCAGCGCCGAGAGCACGGCCGGGTCCCTGGTCCCGACCAGGCACACCTCGGCGTGTTCGAGCACCTCGTCGACGGAGTCCGCGAGCAGCTGCGCGAGGTGCGGCAGCCGGCTCTCGATGTACTCGCGGTTCGCGCCGAGCAGCCGGGAGAGGCTCACGTTGGCGTCGTAGATCTTGATGTCGTAACCCTTGCCGAAGAGCCTCTCCGCCAGCTCGACGAGCGGGCTTTCGCGGAGGTCGTCGGTGCCGGGTTTGAAGGACAGCCCGAACAGGCCCACCCGGCGCCTGCCGGTGCGCTCGACCAGGTCCACCGCGCGCTGCAGATGGTCGGAGTTGGAGGTCAGCACGTGGGCGAGGATGGGGACCGAGACGTCGGCCCGCTGTGCCGCGTGGACCAGGCTGCGCAGGTCCTTGGGCAGGCAGGAGCCGCCGAAGGCGAAGCCGGGCCGCAGGTAGGCGGGGCTGATGTTCAGTTTGCGGTCGGCCAGGAACACGTCCATCACCTGGTGCGAGTCCACCCCGAGCGCCTGGCACACCGCGCCCAGCTCGTTCGCGAAGCCGATCTTGAGGCCGTGGAACGCGTTGTCCGCGTACTTGATCGCCTCGGCCGTCGGGACCGGCACCCGGAACACCTCGCCGGGCAGGCCGTCGTACAGCGTCATCACCGTGTCGCCGCTTGCCGGGTCGAGCTCGCCGATGACGGTCTTGGGCGGGTCGAAGAAGTCCCGCACGCTCGTGCCCTCGCGCAGGAACTCCGGGTTGACCGCGACCCCGAAGTCCACCCCGGCCGTGCCGCCGACGTTCTTCTCCAGGATCGGTACCAGCAGGTTCAGGCAGGTGCCCGGCAGCATGGTGCTGCGGAACACGACGGTGTGCCGGCCCCCCTGCTTGGCCCCCTCGGCCAGCGCGGCGCCGATCTGCTCGGTGACCCGTTCCAAGTACGTGGTGCACAGGCTGCCGTTGGGCTCCGACGGCGTACCCACGCAGACCAGTGACACCTCGCTGCCCGTGATCGCCTCGCGGACGTCGCAGGTGGCGCGCAACGCCCCGGTCCGCACGACCTCGGCGATGAGCTCGCCGATACGTTCCTCCACCACCGGGGCCTTGCCGTCGTTGACCAGGTCGACCTTCACCTGGTTCACGTCCACCCCGATGACCTCGTGACCCATGCCGGCCAGGCACGCGGCTGATACGCAGCCCACGTAGCCGAGCCCGAAAACGCTGACTCTCATGACCCGTCTCTCCCCCCAGGCAGGCCCTTGTGGCCTGCGGTCCGCGCGTCGTCGGGACCCTTGAGTCGCAGCCCCCCGCGCATCAGTAGGCCCCCTGCCCATGGAGCACCGCACGCATCGTCTTCCACAAGATCACCGTGTCGAGGGCGAGCGACCAGTCCTCCACGTACCGCAGGTCGAGGCGGACCGCCTCCTCCCACGGCAGGTCGCTGCGTCCGCTGATCTGCCACAGGCCGGTGAGTCCGGGCTTGACCAGCAGCCGCCGCCGGATGTCCGGACCGTACTCGGCGCACTCCTCCGGCAACGGAGGCCGCGGCCCGACGAGCGACATCGATCCGGTGAGCACGTTGAAAAGCTGCGGGAGTTCGTCGACCGAGTACCGGCGCAGCACTGCTCCCACCCGGGTCACCCGCGGATCCCGGCGGAGCTTGAAGAGCAGTCCCGCGCCCTCGTTGCGGTCGGCCAGCTCGGCACGTGCCCGGTGCGCCCCGACGGCCATGGTGCGGAATTTGAGAATCGTGAACTCCCGGCCGTTCTTGCCGACCCTGCGCTGGCGGTAGAAGGCCCCGCCCCGGCTGTCCACCAGCACGAGCAGTGCGGCGAACGCCATCAGCGGCGCGAACAGCATCAGCAGGACCGCCGCGCCCACCCGGTCGACGACCTCCTTGATGGCCCGGCGGCCCCCGGAGAAGGTCGGCAGGCTGACCCGCAGCAGCGGGATCCCGAGCACCGCGTCGACGTGCAGCCGCGGACCGGCCACCTCCATCAGTACCGGGGCCACGACCATCTCGGCATCGCTGCCCTCGAGGTTCCAGGCCAGTCGCTGCAAGCGTTCCGGTGTCCAGTGCGGATCCGGTGTGACCGCGACGACACGGTAGCCGTCGTGGCGGACGTGCTTGGCGACGTCCGACAGCCGGCCGACGACCGGCACTCCGTCCATTTCGTCACCGTCGAGCCCGCGACCGTCCGCCGTGCACACCGCCTCCACCCGCCAGCCGATGTGCGGGTACTTGCGGGTTCGGGTGATCAGGTCGCACACGGTGGCCGGGCTTCCGGCAGCGAGCACCGGTCTCAGGCACCGCCCTTCCTTCCGCCGTTTGTGCAGACAGAGGCGGAGCAGATACCGCGCGGTCATGGTGACGAGCGCGATCGCGGGGATCGCGACGAAGATCCAGAGCTTGATGTTGCGCGAGGTGAGGGCGATCCCGCCGAGCGCGAGTACGACGGTCGCCGCGAACAGTGAGCGTCCGAGCCGGCGGAATTCCTCGGCACCCTGGCCGAGCACGGCCGGAGCCCACGACCGGCCCACCGCGAGCGCCGACAGCACCAGCAGCTCGGTGCCGAATGCGAGAATCCCCCACTTCTCGTGCCAGTTGGCCGCGTCCCGAGCCCCGAAGAATTCGCCGATCCCCGCCACCACGAAGGCGGTGGCCACGGTATCGCTGATGATCACGGTACGGCGGTATCGCTGCTCCCACTCGATCGCCGGCCTGCTGATTGACCCGCCCGCCAGACGCCCGCGCGCCGACGGAAAAGGGCCGACTAGTCCCCCCTGCCGCACAGAAACCCCCCGGTCCCCAGTGGTTCGACATGGTGCCCTGACACGGTTCCTACCGTCGGGAGGCCCCCTCCCCCCGCACGCTTCCGCCCCCGAAGAGCCCCCCGGCTCCCCGCGCTGCGCCGTTCCTCCCGCGGGTGGCCCCCGCCCCCCGCACGTGACATCCCGGCTACTTCAGCGCTACTTGAACAACCCGCCCTTGCCGCAGCGGACTTGCATGCCGTGCCAGGCTCCCGAGGTGCGCGGGAGCCGGTCGAAACCTCGGGTGCTCCCCGCACCCGAAGCCCCTCTCGGGCCCCAGGAGTTGATCACCCCCACGTCTGGCGCCGGACACGCGGCCACTGACCGTCTGTATCGACCGGCCCATAGATCATCATTTGTCGCCTCGTGTCCCAGCATGCGAAGCACGGTCAATCTAGACCATCAAGGCCCGTCTGAAGAGAGGGCCGTGTGGAATTTGTGCTCAAGATTTGAAGCCGGGTCAACGAACAGACAGCCGCCCATGGGCGCCTCGGCGACGGAAGACATGCCGTGTGACCTTGGACGACGCGAGTTCTCCGAGCTGTCGGCACCGGCAACACCCCGGGGCGTTGCGGCCCTGCCAACTCGGCTGCGCTCAGCGCCTGTTCGGCGGATTTCCGTCGGTGAGGACGGGGTGGCGGTTGCGAGGCGGGCGGTCGACGGCGTGTGTGAACGGATCTTCACAACTCTGCTCACGTGAGCAGACACCGAGGGCGACCTCGACCGGATCGTGGCCGTCGACTCCGCGATCGCGCGCTCACCGGCACGCCGCCCGCGAGTCTTCGCCGGTACGGGAGCGCAACAGGTGGACGTCAGGAGTCATTTTCGACGATCCGGGCCACGATCGGACCAGGAACCCCTGGTCTCGTACTCGCCGAACAGGCTGGGCTTCTTCAAGGCGCGCAAGAAGAGGCGCCTGACCTGGGTTTTACCGGTCAGGCGCCTTCCGCTGGGCCCGTTCGGACCAGAGTGTGGTGCAGGCCTGGCACGACGCCGCCTCTGGTCGCGCCGTCAGCCCTTGACGGGGCCGCCGTTGATGGCGACGCGCTGGCCGTGGCGGGCGTAGGGGTGCGCATGGCCGGCGAGAGCATGTCGTAGGCGAGGTGCATGTTGGCGAAGAGGGTGTCGCCGCCGCAGCCGGGCTCGGGGATCTCGGTGATGTAGAGCATCGATCCCAGCGGCGGTTCGGCGTCGGCGGTGCCGTCGGCGTGCCACCCGTCGCCCGCCACGTCCGCCGCGGCCGACGTCGTGCGGATCTCCAGGATGTAGGGATCGCCCTCGGGCGGCGGCGGGTTGACGGGACGCAGCTCACCGAAGGCGGCGGCGAAACGCCTGTGGTCCTCGGCGATGATCGTCTGATCGCGGAAGACGAGGACGTGGTGATCGCGGAACGCGGTACGTATCTCGTCGAGTTGCTCCGCCGGGATCTCCTGCGACAGGTCGACGCCTTCCGTGCGCCTCCACGTAGCCGAGGTCTGCACCGGTGCGTCCGGCGCGGGCCAGGGCGGTCCGGATCACCTCGCGCTGCCCGGCCAGGGACGGCGCGGTGTAACTCATCTTCGCCGCACCGTCGTTGTCGATCGCGGGCCTCGTGCCGGGCCGCGAGCAGGTGCAGCGCCCGGATGAACAGGTCCCGGTCCAGCGGCCCCGGATGTCGAAGGGCATCGGCTCGTTGTAGGCGGCGCTGGCGTCTCCGTCCATGCGCGCCATGACCCACGGTCGCTCCTGCGCCAGCGACAGGGGCGCGGGAGATGTTCCTTTGTCCGAGTGATGGGTGACTGTGCTTCGTGGGGAAGACATGGGTATGCCCGGCATGGCCATTTTCGAGCGATTCGGAGCGGTCAATTCCCTTGCGGAGCCGATGAACGAAAAGTGCGGCGACCCACGCCGCGTCTCGGCTCGATATCCTCACGGGTTCGGCGGCGCTTCGCGGGGGCTTGCGGGTATCGCCTTTCCTTTGCCAGAACTCCATAGAACTGCGTCAGATGCATGCGGAGGAGTGGCTGAGAAAGTGTCCGTATTTTTCCGGCCACCCCTGCGGTGGCTCATTTCCGCCGATATTAAATCGATACCGATCTAGACGGTCAACAGCGACCCGCGCCACACTCTTTCGGCGGCGCGGGACACCGCGTCCGGCCGGCGGGCGACATTAAGGGCCGGCCCGAAAATAGCCGACCACAATACGCCATTGCTAAAAAATTTGGGTCCCCTCAATGCCCGAACAGGCGTCAGCCCTCGGTTTCGCAAACGTTTGTGCAGAAGTGAGGCTTTTCGCTGTGCGGTGTGACGCACGTGAGGCTCTGCAGGCCACCTATGGTGCGGCGTATCCGGACACAGAAGGCCAGCGCAGGGTCAGGACCACGGAGTCGTCCTCGGCGGCCCAGGAGTGATCCACTCCCTGGCCCCAGACGACGTAGTCGCCTTGCTCCTCCAGCAGCACGCTACGACCGCGGAACTCCACACGGAAGCGGCCGGTGATGAGAACCAGGAGAGCTGTCCGCACCTCGCCCTTCACCCACTGGACCCGTCGCTCACCACGTGGGTGGACACCCCATTTGACCTCGACGGCGTCGCTGTGGCGAGGATCGCCGTGCTCCTTGAAGTGCCCGAGCAGCCATCCCCGGTCCACCGTCGCGTCCTTGCCCGCATTGCCCACGTACACGCCGTCTTCCATGCGCCCGAACGCTAGCAGCCGGCACCGGCTCCCCGACGTCGTGGCGATGTGGACAAGGCAGCCTCCCGGAAACGCGACGCGGGAGGCCCCCTCATCACAAGGCTGTTGGCCCGAGCACGGTGTCGAATCGAGCTTCGGCCACCGCTACGGGGCCAAGGTCTCCCCGAAACGGGCGTCGGGCACGGGGGCGCTCAGGTTGCCGCCGTTGAAGGACCAGGATCCGCTGCCGGCGGGGCCGTTGCTCGTGCCGGGGAAGACCCAGGCGGCGCCGTCGTCGGTGTCCTCGCCGGGCGCGGAGGCGATCAGCTCGGCCTTGCCGTCCTTGTTGGCGTCGATGAGCCGAAGGGCGCCGCCGAACCAGTCGCCGGCCTCGTTGTCCCCGGGAACGGACGGCGTGCTCTGGCTGTAGCTGACGAGGCCTCGCGGGGTGAGTCCGTGGGTGGTACCGCGCACCACCCACGCCGTGCCCGGGTCGGTGAGGCTGTTGATGTCGTTCGCCGGCGCGCCGATCGCCGCGTCGGCGTAGCCGTCGCCGTTCACGTCCGCCACGGTGACCGCACCGCCGAAGCGGTCACCCGTCTTGTCGTCGCCGGAGGCGCCGATGCTCGTCTGGTCGAAGTGCTGGTCGGCGTCCGGACCACTCAGGCCGCCGGGCCCGCCGAGGAAGACGTCGACGGTGCCGCCGTCGACCAGGACGTCGTTGAGGTCGTCACTGTCGGCCGGGGAACCGAAGACCACGTCGGTGTAGCCGTCGTTGTTGATGTCGCCGGAGTCGCCGACCGGGCCGCCGCGCAGCCCGCGGCCGTACGTCAGCCCGTTGGGGCCGCCGGGAAGGTAGCTGGCCGCACCGAACGTCTCGACGGGGTTCACCGTTTCGTAGACGGTGAAGGTGCCGAGCAGGACCACGTCGTCGGAGCCGCTCTTGTCGTAGTCACCGGAGGTGAGGCCGGTGGGGGTGAAGTCCTCCGCCCATTTCCAGTCCATGGCAGTGGCCTGGAAGGTGTGTGTGCCGCCGGTGCCGGCCTCGAAGTCGTAGGTCTGCAGAGCCTTGCCGGTCAGGAGGGCGAGTTCGGTGCGGGTGCCGTGGAAGCGGCCGGTGGCCAGGCCCAGTCCGAAGTGTCCGCGCACCGACGGTGCGCTGTCCTGCAACAGAATAGCGCCGGTGGCCTGCAGCCCGTTCGCGGAGCCCCACAGCACGACCGCCGCCCCGGCGTCGGTGGTGGTCCCGATGTCCCTGCCGGGCATGCCGACGACGAGATCGGCGTAGCCGTCGCCGTCCAGGTCTCCGGAAGCGGTGGTCCGTCCGAAACCGTCGTCGGTCTGGGCGAGACCCGGTATGCCGGGAGTGCTCAGGCTGAACGTCGCCCGGCGGGAGGTGGACAGGCCGCTCGCGGACCCGTAGAGCACGGCGACGTAGCCGGCACCCTTCTGGGCACTGACGGTGCCGCCGGGGGCGGAGATCACGGCATCGGGGTAGCCGTCGCCGTTGAAGTCGTCATGGGCCGCCGCCACGGCCGCGGGAGCCGCGGGCGCCGGAGTGGCCGTCGCGGTGATCGTGGCGCCGATGGTCAGTAGTACGGTCGCCGCGGCCGGCCCGGACAGCAGGCTCGCTCGGCCGCGGATGGTTCTGGACGTTCTCGTGGTGGAACGCGTACTGCGCACTTCGTGGCTCCTCAGATCTCGGCATGGCCGGTCGGGATAAGAGTCGCGGGGGTACGGCGAGGGCCCGTGGCCCACCGCCGCGATGTTGGACCGGAGACCGGGCCCAAAGGTTGTGCCCTGCCATGCCCGACCTGGAAGACCGGATGCACCTCGGCTCGGTCCCGTCAAGGCCGTCCCGGGTCCACCGGCCGGAGAGAACGAGATGCCGGCGTGGGGCCTGACGTAGGGGCGCTTCGGCGGCTCAGGGGCGTGCTCGCCGGGGCCTGCCGCGCAGGCCAAAAGTGGCGGCGGGTGAGGGGCTGACGTGGAATGGGAGAGCGGGGGCGAAGACGTGGAGGCGTCGTGGGTGTGACACCGCTGACCGAGATCCTCGCCAAGCCTTTCGAGGAGCGCTACGCCGTACCGGCCATCAACGTGTTCAACGACCTCACGCTGGAGGCCGTGCTGGCGGCCGCGGTGGAGAACGCGTCGCCGCTCATCGTGCAGACCTCGGTGAAGACGGTCAGGTCCATCGGCAGCGACGTGCTCCATGCCATGTGGAGCTCGATGACCGCCGGCATCGAGGTGCCCGTGACCCTGCACCTGGATCACTGTCCGGAGCGCGAGGTCATCACCGAGTGCCTGCGGCAGGGATGGAACTCGGTGCTCTTCGACGCCTCCAAGCTGCCGGTCGAGGAGAACATGAGGCAGACCGTCGAGGTCGTCGCGGAGGCTCGTACGTTCGGCGCCGCGGTCGAGGGCGAGATCGAGTCGATCACCGGTGTGGAGGACGGGGTCGGCAGCGACACCGCCGCTGAGCAGCAGGACCTCGCGGTCGCGCTGGAGTTCCTGAGGACCACGCAGGTCGATGTCTTCGCACCGGCGATCGGCAACGCGCACGGGTCGTACAAGCAGGCGCCGGTGCTCGACGCGCAGCGCGTGTCCGACATCGTGGCGGCCTACCCCGTGCCCATCGCCCTGCACGGCGGCAGCGGGCTCTCCGACGAGCAGTTCCGCGACCTGATCTCCCGGGGGTGCGCGAAGGTCAACATCTCCACCGCCCTCAAGGAGACGTACATGAAGTCGAACCTGGCCTTCCTGCGGACGGCGGAGGAGCGGCAGAAGTGGGATCCGCCGTCGCTCTTCCGGGACGTCCGCCAGGACGTCATCGACTTGGCCGGTTCGCTGATGAGGCTCTTCGGCAGCGCCGGGCAGGCGAGGTAGCCGTGCCCGCGCTCGTCTTCGACTGCGACGGCGTTCTCGCCGACACCGAACGCGACGGGCATCTGCCCGCATTCAACAGGACGTTCGAGGAGTTCGGCCTGCCGGTGCGGTGGAGCGACGAGGAGTACGCGGAGAAGGTGAGGATCGGCGGCGGCAAGGAGCGCATGCGCACGCTGCTGACCCCGGACTTCGTCGCCGCCGCCGGTCTGCCCTCCGATCCGGCCGCACTCGACGAGCAGGTCGCGGCCTGGCACCGGCGCAAAACGGAGATCTACACGGCCATCATCGGCGGCGGGAGCATTCCGCCCCGGCCCGGCGTGCGGCGGGTCGCCACGGCGGCACATGAGGCCGGGTGGACGCTCGCGGTCGCCTCCACCTCCGCGGAGGCATCCGTCCGCAGCGTGCTCGAACTCGCCATGGGTCCGGAACTGACCCCTCACTTCGGCGTTTTCGCCGGGGACGTGGTCCAGCGGAAGAAGCCGGCCCCGGACATCTACGCATGCGTCCTGGACCGGCTCGACCTGGATCCCGCGACCGTCGTCGTGATCGAGGACAGCCGCAACGGGCTGCTGGCCGCGCTCGGCGCCGGGCTCGCCTGCGCGGTCACGACCAGCGCCTACACGGGCCAGGAGGACTTCACCGGGGCCTCCTTGGTGGTCACCTCGCTGGGCGATCCGCCGCCGGAGGAGGTCGTCAGCCGCGTGCTGAGTGATCCGCTCGGTGTCCGCCCGGGGCCCTGGGTGGTGCTCGCGGACCTCGCCGCCCTGCTCGGCACCGGTGGCGACGCGGACACCGCCCCAGCGGATCCGCCCGTCGACGGCCCGCCGGCCCCCGGGCCACCCGGTACCCGTCCCCGACCGCACTGACGTCGCGGCAGTCAGGAGAGTCATGCCATCGTCATCGACGCCCGACGACGACCTCGCCTTCGTCGTCCGGACCCTGGCCCGGACCGCGGTGGACAACGAGAGGTCCTTCAGTGACCTCGACGCCGTCGCGGGAGACGGGGACTTCGGATACTCGCTCGCCCGCGGTTTCGAGATCGTGCTCGCCGACTGGGACTCCCTCGTCTCGGAGACGCCGGCCGAACTCCTGAAGAAGGTCGCTCTGGTGATCTCCAAGCGGGTGGGCGGCACTTCGGGGCCGCTCTGGGGCACCGCCTTCCTGCGGGCCGCCGGGGCCGTGAAGGACCGCCCGGAGCTGAACGCCGCCGACGCGGTGGCCATGCTGCGGGCCGCCGCCGAGGGAATCAAGGCGCGGGGCAAGTCCGACGTCGGTGACAAGACGCTGCTCGACGCGCTGATACCGATGACCGACGCCCTGGAGCGGCGACTGGCCGACGGGGAACCGGCGGCCGGCGGTGCGGAGCTGGCCGCCCTGGCCGCCACGACCGCCCGTGCCGCGGCCGACGCGACGGCACCCATGCAGGCCCGACGCGGCCGCCAGAGCTACACCGGTGAGCGCAGCATCGGCTCGCCGGATCCGGGTGCGGTGGCGGTCGCGGTCATGGCGGAGCGCATCGCCGCCGAGTGGGACGCACGCGACTGACCGCGGGCACCGGACCCGGGCGCCCGGACCGCCGCCCGGCACCCGGGACCGGCAGGACCAGGAGGAGTTACGGCATGAAGAAGTTCGTCAACGACCCGAAGGACTACGTCGCGGAGATGCTGGAGGGACTGGCCCTGGCCAACCCCGGCACCCTGAAGTACGTGCCCGAGTACAACCTGATCATGCGTGCCGATGCCCCGCAGGAGAACAAGGTCTCGATCGTGCAGGGCTCCGGATCCGGTCACGAGCCGGCGCACGTGATGACCGTCGGCAAGGGGATGCTCGACGCCGCCTGTCCGGGCGACGTGTTCGCCGCGCCGCCCGCCGACTTCGTCTACGAGACGGTCAAGCTGGTCGCCACCCCGAAGGGTGTGCTGCTGCTGGTCAACAACTACACCGGGGACCGCATGGCGTTCGAGATGGCCGAGGAGCTGTCCCAGGCCGACGGGGTGACCGTCCGTACCCTCTTCATCGACGACGACGTGGCCGTACAGGACTCGACGTACACCGTCGGCCGGCGCGGGGTGGCCGGCAACTTCTTCGTGATGAAGGCCGTCGGTGCGGCGGCCGAGCGGGGTGCGGACCTCGACGAGGTGTACCGGATCGGGGAGAAGGTCAACTCCGTCACCCGCACCATGGGCATGGCGCTCACCGCCTGCACACCGCCCGCGAAGGGCTCACCGCTGTTCGAACTGCCCGACGACTCCGTCGAGATGGGCGTCGGCATCCACGGCGAACCGGGCCGCAGGCGCGAGAAGCTGCAGCCGGCGGACGCGATGGTGCGCGAGCTGGTCAGCGCGGTCGTGGACGACCTGCCGTTCTCCTCCGGTGACCGCGTCGCACTGATGGTCAACGGCCTCGGCGGCACCCCGATCGGCGAGCTGTACCTGGTGTACGGCCTGGCCCACAAACAGCTGGCCGAGCTCGGCATCGAGGTCGGGCGCAGTTACGTGGGCGAGTACTGCACCTCGCTCGACATGGCCGGCGCATCCGTCACCCTTGTCCGGCTGGACGACGAGATCTTCGATCTGCTCACCGACCCCGCCGAGATCCCGATCCGGGTCTTCTGAACTCGTGCGGGCGACGACTGCGCCCACGACCTGAACCGGACCCACCGTGACCCGTCCGGCGCCTGCACGGTCACGCCGACGCCGTCAGCTGCCGGACGGGGGTACCGGCGAGGAAGGCGGTGATGTCCTCCACCACCTGCGAGTAGAAGGTGCGGTAGTTGCTCTCGCTGACGTAACCCAGGTGCGGTGTGGCGAGTACGTTCGGCAGGGAACGCAGGGGGTCGTCGGCGGGCAGCGGCTCGGTTTCGAACACGTCGAGCCCCGCCCCGGCGATCCAGTTCCCGCGCAGCGCGCGCAGCAGCGCCGGCCGGTCGACGATGGCGGCGCGCGAGGTGTTGACCAGGTAGGCGTGCGGCCGCATGGCGCGCAGCTCCGCCTCGCCGAGCAGGCCGCGAGTCCGCTCGGACAGCACGAGATGGACGGAGACGAAGTCGCTGCGGCCGAGCAGGTCCTGCTTGCTCCGGGCGAGTTGCGCTCCCGCGTCGACGGCGCGCTCGGCGGTGAGGTGCTCGCTCCAGGCGAGGACCTCCATGCCGAAGGCGGTGGCCACCCGTGCGACCCGCGTACCGATCTTGCCGAGTCCGAGCAGGCCCAGGGTCCGGCCGTGGAGATCCTGGCCCACGGTGGACTGCCAGGGGCCGCCTTCGCGCAGCGACCGGTTCTCGGCCGTGATGTTCCGGGCCAGGCCGAGGAGCAGGGCCCAGGTCAGTTCGACGGGCGGGGTGGGACTGCTGGCCGTACCGCAGACCGTCACTCCACGGGCCGCCGCGGCCGCCAGGTCGATGGAGGCATTGCGCATGCCGGTCGTCACCAGCAGACGCAGCCGGGGCAGCCGGTGCAGGAGGCCGGCGTCGAATGGGGTGCGTTCACGCATGATCACGACGATCTCGCAGTCCGTGAGTTCGGCGACGAGCCGGTCCCGGTCGGCGATGTGCTCGCGGACCGTCCGTACCTCGACACGGCCGTCGAGGGGGCTCCAGTCCGCCAGGGCGAGAGCGGCGCCCTGGTAGTCGTCCAGTACGGCACAGCGAAGGGTCATGCGGACGTTCTGCCTTTCCTGCAGGTACACCGCCAGGAACAGGGTGTCGCCCGCGAGCACGGCGGGGCCGAACCGGCGGGCGGGGTTGGCGACTCCACCGTAGAGCGTGCCGAAGGCGATGATCTGCGCGGCAATCAGGGTACCCACCGCCCACGGGGTGAACGGACCGAGCCGCCGGCCGGTCGGCCCCCGTCATGGCGGCCCGGGAGAAGTCCCGGCAACACCTGGCGAAGTCCTGGGAATTCCTGGGAACGCCTGGGAACGCCTGGGAACGCCTGGGAACGAACGGGGAGGCTCTTGGAAGTTGTTGGCTACCACTGTCATGCTGCAGCCGTGGGAGCTGAGCGCCGTACGGCGACGCGGCGACGAACACATGCGATCTACACCGGTATGCGGGTGTCATGGACCATGGGCTGACCACGTCGGCGCGAGCGCCGTGGCGGCCTCCTCGCCGAAGCGGTCCGAAACGCCCCTCACGGTCCGAGAGCCGCTCGGCTCACCCCGTGCCCGGACAGAGCTGGAGAGACGCAGCCCATGGCCGACGAACCGCCGTTCATCGACGAGCACACCGTGTTCGTGAAGGCCTCCTCCGCCGTCGTGTGGCAGGCACTCGTGACGGTGTACGGCGGCCGTGGGTCCGTACGTCCGTCCGGGATGGAGGTGTACGGGCACCTGGTGGGCGCCGAACCACGGCGGTGCTCCGGGGAGCCGCTCGCCGAGGGTTCGACGCTGCCCGGCTTCGAGGTGGCGGAGTCGGCGCCCGGGCGTCTGGTCCGGTTCACCGGGCGGCACCGGTTCTCGCGGTACGCGCTGGTCCTGGCCCTGGCGGAACGGGACGGCGGGACGGTGCTCGGTGCGCGCACGTACGCGGAGTTCCCGGGGCCGGCGGGCTGGGTCTACCGGCAGCTCGTCATCGCGTCCGGTGCGCACGCCGCCCTGATGACCCGTCAGCTCCATGCCGTACGGCGTCGGGCCGAGACGTCCGGGCCGACTCGGTGAACTCCCCTTGTCGGGCGGGCGGGTTGCCATGCTTGCGCAGGGGTGCGGACCCTCGGAGTTCGGGTCAGCTCGCGGCCACCTCGTGCTCCTTGCGCTCGGGTTCCACCCGTGCGTGGCGCGGCAGCTTCGCGCCCTCGATGTCCACGTCGGGCATGATGCGGTCGACCCAACCGGGCAGGCCCCAGGCGCGGCGGCCGAGCAGGGCCATCACCGCCGGTACGAGCGTCATGCGGACCACGAACGCGTCGACCAGGACGCCGAACGCCAGGGCGAAGCCGATGGACTTGATGATCGGGTCGTGGTTGAAGACGAACCCGCCGAAGACCGCGACCATGATGAGGGCGGCGGCACTCACCACCCGGCCGCTGCGGGCCACGCCCTGGGTGACCGCCTCGGCGGCGTCCCCCGTGTGCTCGTGGTGCTCCCGCATGCGGCTGACCAGGAACACCTCGTAGTCCATGGCCAGTCCGAAGAGCACGCCTATGAGCAGGACCGGCAGGAAGCTGGTCACCGGGCCGGCCGAGGGGATGTCGAGGACGCCGTTGAGGTGGCCCTCCTGGAAGACCCACACGGTGGCGCCCAGGGAGGCGGCGACCGACAGCAGGAAACCGAGGGCGGCCTTGACGGGGACGAGCAGGGACCGGAAGGCGATGGTCAGCAGGAGCAGCGCCAGGATCACGATGATGGCGACGAACAGCGGGAGCGCGGCGGACAGTTTGCCCGCCACGTCTATCGCGGCGGCCGTCGTACCCGCGATGTAGAGAGTGCCGCCCGCCTTGCCGACGGTGGACGCGTTCTCGCGCAGCCGGTGCACCAGATCGGTGGTCGCCTGGGCGTCCGGACCGGTCTTGGGGACCACGGCGACGACGGCGAGGGTCGAGTCGGCGTTGGTGACCGCCGGGGCGACGACGGCCACCCCGCGGTCACCGGCGAGGGTCTTGCTGAGCGACTTCACGGTGGACGTGCGGTCGGCGGCCGGGATTGCGTTCATGTCGACCACGGCGGTCAGCGTGGCGTTGAAGCCGGGCCCGAAGCCCTCCGTCAGCAGGTCGTAGCTCTTGTGCTGGGTGCTGTCCACGGGCTGCGAGGCGTTGCTGGGCAGGCCGAGGCGCAGATCGCGGGCGGGCACGGCGAGTGCCAGCAGCCCGACGGTACCGGCCAGGAGGACGAGCAGGGGCTTGCGGGTGACCGCGCGGCCCCAGGCCAGACCCCAGGAACCGGGGATGCGCTGCCGCCCCGGGCGGCCGTCGGCGGGCTCGGTCCGCCGCGCGCGGGGACGCAGCCGTTCGCCGAACAGGCTCAGGACGGCGGGTACCAGGCTGACGGCGACGAGTACGGCGAGCAGCACCGTGGCCGCCGCGGCCAGGCCCATGACGGTCAGGAACGGGATGCCGGTGACCGCGAGAGCGGCCAGCGCGATGATCACCGTCGCCCCCGCGAAGACGACCGCGCCGCCGGCCGTGGCCACGGCGCGCGCGATCGAGTCCGTCACCTCCTGGTCGGGGTCGGCGAGTTGCTCGCGGTGGCGGGAGATGATGAACAGCGCGTAGTCGATGCCCACGGCCAGCCCGATCATCAGGGCGAGCACGGTGGCGGTGCTGGTCATCTCCACCCACCGGGAGACGAACTGCACGCCGAGGACACCGATGGCCACGCCCACGAGGGCGGTCAGCAGCGGCAGTCCGGCGGCGACGAGCGAGCCGAGTGCCAGGGCCAGTACGGCGAAGGCGACCACGACGCCGACCACCTCGGCCGGTCCGCCGACCTCGGTCTTGGCGTCCATCGCCGAGCCGCCGAACTCGACGGTGAGACCGGCGTGGCGGGCCTGGGCCATCGCGTGGTCCAGGGCGTCCTTGGATGTCTGCGGCACGTCACTGGCCTGCTGGCGGAAACGGACGTCGGCGTAGCCGATGCGCAGGTCCGCGGCGACCGTCCTGGCCTTGAGCGGGTCCGAGACGTCCAGGACGCCGGGCACCCGTGCCGCCTTCTTCAGGCTCGCATCCAGGGCCGCCTCGGTCCCGGGCGCGGTGAGCCGCCCGCCCTCTGGGGCCGCGAAGACCACCCGGGCCACGCCGCCCGAGGCCTGCGGGAACTCCTTCTTCAGCAGCTCCTGGGCCTGCTGCGACTCGATCCCGGGCACCGAGAACTCGGTGGTCGCCTTGCCGTGCAGGGTGATTCCGAGACCACCGACGGCGGCGAGCAGAAGCACCCAGACCGCGATGACCCCGCCGCGACGGCGTACTGCCCATCGCCCCCAGGTGTACAGGCGTGACGCCATGTTTCCCTTCCCTCTCACTCGATCACTCGGCCAGTGACAACGTACGGCATTTTTACAGTGGACTGTAAATACGCGTCCGATGGTAAAGTGCCGGTCATGATGAGCGAGGGTCTGCGAGAGCGTTCCAAGGCACGCCGCCGGGAGGCGATCCTCAGGTCGGCCTACCGGCTGTTCGCCGATCGCGGCTTCGAGGCGACGACGATCGCCGACATCGCCGAGGCGGCGGAGGTCTCACCGCGCACGGTCACGCTGTACTTCCCCTCCAAGCTGGAGCTGGCCACCTCGCGGTTCGACGCGTTCACCGACCGGCTCGGCGCGGCGCTGCGGGAGCGCGCGGAGGGGCACACGATCGTGGACTCGCTGGAACGCTGGCTGCGGGCCGAGGCCGCCGACCAC
Source organism: Streptomyces sp. NPDC054813 (assembly GCF_053611365.1). NCBI lineage: Bacteria > Bacillati > Actinomycetota > Actinomycetes > Kitasatosporales > Streptomycetaceae > Streptomyces > Streptomyces sp. NPDC054813. Next base: position 159,667 of record NZ_JBSHAF010000018.1, read on the forward strand.
AGCGAGCTTGACGATCTCTACGACCGCATGCTCGATCTCAACCCGCAGGTCAAGGCCGTCGCCAACACCCACCTGACGGAGGTCATCCAGGAGGGCACCCGCATCCTCGCCGAGGAGCGGGGGGACGCGCCGGACGACTTCGGACCGCGCATGGCTGCCGCCGCGGCGGCAGCCGTCGTCTGCGAGGTGATGTGCCACGCCCCGCAGGAGCGCGACATCGAGACGGCGATGTCCTTCCTGCGCGCCGGCCTCACCGCCCTCCCCGCACCCCGACGGGTCACCGACCCGAGCGCCTGAACGCCGACACGGCGCGAACGACCCGCCGGGTCATCCCGAGCCAGGGACCGGCCACGTCGTGCGACGGAGCGGTCCGAAGCGGGCGGTCGGCCGTGCCGTGGCCGCGTCCCGGTGCCGGGACCGCCGTTCGGCCTGTCGGGGCACGCTGCCGACCCGGCCAGTATGTGGATGGGAAAATCCAGTTCATCAGTCCGCAAATCGATCACTGGATCGGTGTAATCGGCACAGATGCCGGACCGAAAAGCGATCTAGCTTCGGAGTGCACGGGGCCGTACGGACCAGAAAGGCATCGAGGCACTCATGCCCATCCCGCATACCGACGTCATGACCGCACCCGAGTTCGACACCCTGACCGCTTCACCCGAACCCGAACCCGAACCTGAACCCGAAACCACCCGCCCCCCCGCCGACCACCGGCTCCCGCCCGTCAACCGCCTCCTCGGGCTCGGTGACCGCCCGCTCCCGTCCGCCGACCAGCAACTCCCGCCCGTCGACCACCTGCTCCTGCCCGTCGACCACCTGCTCCTGCCGGTCGACGAACTGCCCGCGAACGCGTCCTCGCCGGACCTGGTCGGGCGCCGAGTGCGCGACGAGCTCATGCTCGACGGCAACGCACGGCTCAACCTCGCCACCTTCGTGACCACGTGGATGGAGCCGCAGGCACGGCAGTTGATGGCGGAGACCGCGGAGAAGAACCTCGCGGACCGCGCGGAGTACCCGCAGATCACCGCCATGGAGGAGCGCTGCGTTCGGATGCTCGCCCGGCTCTGGCACGCGCCGTACCCGGAGCAGGTCCGCGGCTGCTCCACCACCGGTTCGAGCGAGGCGGCCATGCTCGGCGGCCTCGCGCTCAAGCGCCGCTGGCAGGACCGCCGGCGGGCCCAGGGCAAGGACACCGCGCGCCCGAACATCGTGATGGGCGCGAACGTCCAGGTGTGCTGGAAGAAGTTCGCCAACTACTTCGAGGTGGAGCCGCGTTACGTCCCGATGGAACCGGGCCGCTACCACCTCACGCCGGACACGCTCACCGCCTACTGCGACGACAACACGATCGGTGTCGTCACCGTCCTCGGGTCCACCTTCGACGGCTCCTACGAGCCCGTCTCGGACATCTGCCTGGCCCTGGACGGATACCAGGCCGCCACCGGCACCGACATCCCCGTCCATGTCGACGGCGCGTCCGGCGCCATGGTGGCCCCCTTCCTCGACCCGGGACTGCTCTGGGACTTCCAGCTCGAACGCGTCGCCTCCATCAACACCTCGGGGCACAAGTACGGGCACGTCTTCCCCGGACTGGGCTGGGCCCTGTGGCGCAACGCCGAGGCCCTCCCCGACGACCTGGTCTTCGAGGTCGACTACCTCGGCGGCCGCTCCCCCAGCTTCACCCTCAACTTCTCCCGCCCGGGCGCGCACGTCGTCGCGCAGTACTACAGCTTCCTGCGGTACGGCTTCGAGGGGCTGCGCAACCTGGCGGCCCAGAACCGTACGACGGCCCGTGCCCTGGCCATGCGCATCCAGGGCATCCCGCCCTACGAACTGGTCACCGACGGCTCCGAACTGCCCGCCTTCGCCTTCCGCCTGGCGCCCGGCACCGAGGGCCTGACCGTCTTCGACGTCTCCCAGGCAATGCGCGCCCGCGGCTGGCACCTGCCCGCGTACACCTTCCCCGCGCCCTGCCAGGACGTCTCCGTGCTGCGTCTCGTCGTACGCACCGGGTTCACGGCCGAACTCGCGGGCATGTTCATCGCCGACCTGACCGAGGTCACCCGCCGGCTGCACGGCGGCCGCCCGGCACCCGCGCCGCCGCTGACCGTGCCGGCCGCCCCCTGACGGCGGTTCCAGACGGCGGTTCCTGACGGCGGGCGGACGCCGCCGGACAGCCGGACCGCACCGGTCGCGGGCGTCTTTACAGCACTCTCACAGAACCCACCCTGCACTTGATGTTTCAACTGTTAGGCTCGCGGCCATCCCCCCCACCTGCCTCAGGAGAATCACTGTGCGGGACGGCAACGTAGTGGTGATCGGCGGCGGTTACGCGGGCATACGACTGGCGAAAAAGCTGGACACGGCAGCACATGTCACGCTCGTGGACCGCAAGGAGGTCTTCTTCCACCGCATCGCCTCCCTGCGCGCGGGTGTGCGCCCGGAGTGGACGGGCGCCCCGTTCATCCCGTACGACAGGCTGCTGGCCAACGGCCGTGTGGTGGTGGGCAAGGCGGTCCGTATCGACACCGTCGAACGCCGGGTCACCCTCGCCACGGGCGACCGGCTGCCGTACGACGTGCTGGTCGTCGCCACCGGCGCCGACTACCCCGAACCGGCCCGCTTCGTCGGCTCCACCCCCGACGAGGCCGCGAAGTCCTTCGCCGAACACCAGCACAACATCGCCGCCGCCGACCACATCCTGGTCGTCGGCGGCGGCCCCTCCGGTGTCGAGCTCAGCGCCGAGATCCGGCTGGCCCGGCCGGACGCCCGGGTCACCCTCGCGCACTCCGGGCAGGAGCTGCTGCACTCCACGGGCAGCGCACGCGCCGGCCGCAAGGCCCGGACCTGGCTGGCGACCCACGACGTTACGGTCCGGCTGAACGCCTTCATGTCCCCCGGCACCGACTTCGGCACCTACCGCGACGCCCACGGCGAGGTCCTCTCCGCCGACCTCTCCTTCTGGGCGACCGGCACCACCCCCAACACGCTCTGGCTGCGCCTGGCCGGGCACGGCGACTGGCTGACCGGGACGGGACACGTCAAGGTCGACCGGACGCTCCGGGTCGAGGGCAGGCCGGACGTGTTCGCGGTCGGTGACGTGAACGACGTCAGCGAGCTCAAGGTCACCCCGGCCGCGCTTGCCCAGGCCGAGGTCGCGGCCCACAACATCCTCTCCTACCTGCGCAGTTCGGGACGGCACAGCAAGAAGCCGCGCGCCTACCGGGCCGTCCGCCGCACCCCGCTGATCGTGCCCTTCGGCCCGGCCGACGGGGTGACCGTGCTGCCCGTGCCGCTCGGCGAGAGCGCGGTCCTCGGCACCCGGGCCACCGCCATGGCCAAGGCCAAGACACTGATGACCCCCTACATGAGACGCCAGCTGGGCTACCCCTCGGCCTGACCGCGCCCGGGCGTTGTATCCGCGCCGCCGCACCCGCCCCGCGCTCACCCTGTGGACCCCGGCGGAGGCGGCCGCCCTCCCGTGTCCGGGCGCCCCGGCGGCCGTCACGTGACACTTGAGGGAAAGCGACCGGCGAACGGGACGGGGAGGCGAGGACGGTGATCGCCGCCTTCAATCCGACGGACAGTGCCTCCTTGCTCGCCGCCTTCGGTGCGCTGGCCGTACTGGTGGTGATCTTCGCCGAGTCGGGGCTGCTGGTCGTCGGGTTCTTCCTGCCGGGTGACACCCTGCTCTTCCCGGCCGGCGTGCTGTGCGCGGCGACCGCGGACCAGCCGCCCCGGCTGGAGCTGTGGCAGGTGCTGGTCTGTGCGGCCGTCGGGGCGGTGGCGGGCGGCCAGGTGGGCTATCTGATCGGGCGGCACGGCGGGCGGCCGCTGCTGGCCCGGACCTCCAGTCGGCGGGTGAAGTCCGGGGCGGCCCGGGCGGAGCGGCTGCTGGCCCGCTACGGGTACGGCAAGGCGCTGGTGATCGGCCGCTTCGTGCCGATGCTGCGGTCGGTGCTGCATCCGGCGGCCGGGGCGCTCGGGGTGCCGGTGCGGCCGTTCACCCTCTGGCAGGCCGTCGGTGGTGTGCTCTGGTCGCAGACCTTCGTCCTCGCCGGGTTCGCCCTGGGCTCGTCGGTCTCGCACATCGACCGCTATCTGCTACCGCTGGTCGGCGTGATCGTCGCACTGTCCCTGCTGCCCGCGCTGGCCGAGGCGCGCCGGTCGCGGCGCCCCCGGTGACCCGGCTCAGGGTTCCCAGTGGGCCAGGCATTGCGGGGCCGCGGCGGTGCCGGTGAAACGGTCGGCGCCGAGCGGGGCGCGCAGCTCGGCGTTGGAGCGGTCGATCTCCGGCCGGGCCGTGTCGGGTACGCCGGTCCCGCGTTCGGTCGGTTCAGCCGGTGGGCAGCGCCTGGCAGCAGGAAGAAGAGGCGCTGGTCGGAATCGGATCACCTTTCCGGGAAGACAGCTGCGCCTCCGGGCCGTTGAATGCGCCGGCACGGTCGCTGTGCGGCATGCGGCACAGGACCGTCGAGGCCTGTCCGAACCGGAGGAGAGCGGTGATCACACGATGAAGGCGGTGCGGTTCCACGCGTACGGCGGGATCGATGTGCTGCGGGTGGAGGAGGTCGAGCGGCCGGAGCCCGGCCCCGGACAGCTGCTGGTCGAGGTCCGCGCGGCCGGGATCCAGCCCGGTGAGGTGATGATCCGCGAAGGCGCACGGCACGGACGCTGGCCGGCGGCGTTCCCCTCCGGGCAGGGCAGCGATCTGGCCGGCGTGGTGACCGGGGTCGGCCCCGAGGTGCGCGGTTTCGCGGTGGGCGACGAAGTCCTGGGCTTCACCCACGGCCGGGCGAGCCACGCGGAGTTCGTCGTGGTCGACGACGTGAACGTGGTCTCCCGTCCGCGGGGACTGTCCTGGGACGTGGCCGGGTCGCTGTACGTGGCCGGCACGACTGCGTACGCCAGTGTGTTCGCGGTGGATCCGGGGCCGGTGGACACGGTCGTGGTCTCCGGTGCGGCGGGCGGCGTGGGGTCGCTGGCCGTGCAGCTGGCGCGGCGGCGGGGCGCGACGGTGATCGGGCTGGCGGGCGAGCGGAACCACGCCTGGCTGACGGAGCGTGGCGTCGTCCCCGTCACGTACGGGGAAGGCGTGGCCGAGCGGATCCGGCGGGCCGCGGGCGGGAAGATCGACGCCTTCATCGACACCTTCGGCGACGGCTATGTGGAGCTGGCGGTGGCGCTGGGTGTGCGGCCCGAGCGGATCAACACGATCCGGGACTGGCAGGCCGCGGCCAAGGTGGGTGCGCGGACCTACGGGGAGGGTTCGGCGGCGTCCGCGGTCGTGGTCGGCGAACTCGCCCGGCTCGCGGCGCGCGGGGAGCTGGAGGTGCCGATCGCCCGCGTCTACCCGCTGGCGCAGGTGCGGGACGCGTTCCGTGACCTGGAACAACGGCACACCCACGGCAAGATCGTGCTCCGGCCCTAGGGCCTGTCTCCTGCGACCTGGTCCGCCGGACGGGCCCCGACCCCGCCGGGACCCGGCCCGCACTCGCGGGACCGGCGGACGGCCGGTCACCTCCCCCACCGAGATAGGCAGGCAGCCTGCTATAGTTTGACAGGTAGCCTGCCTAACTTTGTGGGCCGCACACGCGGGACGGGAGGAGCAGCACCTTGGGAACCACCGCCGACGCCGCCTCCGTACAGCAGGAGAAGGCACAGCAGGAGAAGTCTCCGCCGGGCAAGCCCTTCGGGGCCTCCTTCGTGACCCCGCTGTACATGGGCGCCGTACTCAACCCGATCAACAGCTCGGTGATCGCACCGGCCCTGGTGGCGATCGCGGCCGCGATGCACACCTCCGTGGGCGGCACCGCGATCCTGATATCGAGCCTGTATCTGACCAGCGCGATAGCCCAGCCGGCGGCCGGCCGGCTGGCCGAGGAGTTCGGGCCCCGGCGGGTGTTCTTCGCCGGCATCCTCCTCGTCCTCGTCGGCGGTGTCCTCGGCGCGGCCGCCCAGAACATGCCGTCGCTGGTCGCGGCCCGGGTACTCATCGGGGCCGGCACCTCCGCCGGCTACCCCTCCGCGATGCTGCTGATCCGCCGTCGGGCCAAGGCGACCGGCATGCAGCAGCCGCCCGGCAACGTCCTCGGCGGCCTGGCGATCGCGGGCGCCGCCACCGTCGCCGTCGGACCCGCCATCGGCGGCCTGCTGGTCGGCCGGCTCGGCTGGCAGACGGCGTTCTGGATCAACGTCCCCGTCGCGGTGGTCGCCTTCGTCATGGCCGCGGTCTGGATCCCCCAGGACACCGACCGGCGGCGCGGGCGCTCGGCGCGCGCCCTCGTCTCCCGTCTCGACCTGGCCGGCATCGCCGGCTTCGGCGGGGCGCTCACCGCGCTGCTGGTGTTCCTGTCCTCGCTGCCCGCCCCGGAGTGGCCCGCCCTCGGCGTGTCCGTCGTGATCGCCGCCGTCCTCGTGGCCTGGGAACTGCGCGCCGCCAACCCGTTCCTGAACGTGCGGCTGCTCGCCTCGAACCTCGCGCTCACCCGCACCTACCTGCGCAACGGCCTTACCCTGCTGGGTACTTACGTGATCCTCTACGGGCTCACCCAGTGGTTGGAGGCCTCCCGGGGACTCACCGCCTACCAGTCGGGCCTGGTCCTCATCCCGATGGGTGTCCTGTCGGCGGTCTCCGCCCGCGTGGTGTCCCGGCGCGGCCGGGTCCGCGCGCCGCTGGTCGTCTCCGCGGTGCTGCTGCTCGTGGGGGCCATGGCCACCGTGTTCGTGGACGGCGGCACGCCCGTGGCCGTGGTGGTCGCGATCACCGCGGTGTTCGGCCTCACCTCCGGGGCCGGCACGGTGGCGAACCAGACGGTCCTGTACCAGGAGGCGCCGCACGACAGCGTCGGCACCGCGTCCGGACTGCTGCGCACCTTCGGATACATCGGCTCCATCGCCTCGGCGGCCATCACCGGCACCGCGTTCCACACGCACGTCGACGACACCGGCCTGCGGCACATCTCCTGGGCGCTGGTCGGCATCGCGGCCGTCGTCCTCGTGATGACGGTCCTCGACCGGCAGCTGGCGCACACCGACCGGCACCCCACCCCGTGACCACTCTCCCCAACCGTCCGAACCCTCCGGGACCATCCGGAACCACCCGGCAAGACAAGAAAGTTCAGGTAATGACCACCACCGCCCCGCACCTCGACCCCGCCCGCACGGCCCTGTTCCTCATGGACTTCCAGCCGGCCGTCCTCGCCGCCGTGCCCGACCCGGACCAGGCGCTCTCCCGCGCCCACGCGGCCCTGTCCTGGGCCCGGTCCAACGACGTCCAGGTCGTCCATGTCCGGGTCGCCTTCGCCCCGGCGGACTTCGCCGCCGTACCCGAGCTCAACAAGTCCTTCGCCCCCGTCGCGCAGAGCGGGTTCCTCGCCGACGGCAGCCCCGAGGCCGCGCTGCACGAGTCGTTCGAGGTGCGGGAGCGGGACATCACCGTGCGCAAGACCCGTATCAGCGCCTTCGCCAGCACCACCGACGTCCGTGAACTGCTGCGCAAGCAGGGCATAGACACCCTGGTGCTCGCCGGACTGTCCACCGGCGGAGTGGTGCTGACCACCCTTCGGCAGGCGGCCGACGACGACTTCGGGCTCTACGTCCTCAAGGACGCGACCGGCGACCCGGACCCCGAGGTCCACCGGGTCCTGACGGAGAAGGTCTTCCCGAACCAGGCACACGTCATCGAGACCGGCGAGCTGCAGGCACTGACCAAGTCCGCCTGAGGCCGGACGGCAGAGGTGCCCCTCCCGTCCGGAGGGGCACCTCTGCCATGTCCCGAACCCCCTGCTCGGCCGTCACCGCCCGCTGTCCGCGATCCTGTTCATGATCGCCGCGGCCTTGAGCAGGGTCTCCCGCTCGTCCGGCCGCAGATGCGCGTCGATCGCCGCGCCGAGCCAGGTCGCCCGCGCGACCGGGATCATCCCGAACAGATTCCGCCCCTCGGTCGTGGCGTGGATGAGGGTCTTACGGCCGTCGCCGGGGTCCTTGCTGCTGGCGATCAGGCCCCCGGCACGCAGCGACGCGAGCGTCTCGGCCATCGACTGGCGGCGCACGTGCTCGGCCTGCGCCAGCTCGCTGGCGGTGACCGGGCCCTCCTCGACGATGCGGCCCAGCGTGGTCAACTGCGACCAGCTCCACCGCATGTCACTGGGGGCCGACTCGGTGCGCAGCCGGGCGCGCAGCCGGGTCATCGCCTTCATCAACTCGGCGGCGACCTCGGCCTCGGGCCTTGGGTCACTGGTCATCGGTCCACCCTACCCAGCGCTCACCCGGCATTTTAATCAACTATTTGCGCCGTCAAGCATTTTGCGGGGACTATATTCAAACGGTGAGCACCTCCGAAAGGCGTCGTCAGACCGAGGAGCCGCGCCGATCGCCGTCGAGCGGGGCCCAGCTGCTGGGGCGTGAGGCCGAACTGGCGCTGATCGACTCGCTGCTCGCCGGTCCCGGCCAGGGCAGCTCCGGTCTGCTGCTGCACGGCGAGCCGGGGGTGGGAAAGACGGCCCTGCTGGATGCCGCCGCGGCACGGGCCACGGCGTACGGGATGCGGGTGCTGCGCGCCGCCGGATCACAGGCCGAGGCCAAGATCGCGTTCTCGGCACTGCACCAGCTGCTCTACCCGGTCCGCCACGACGTCGACCGGCTGACCGAGCACCATCGGGACGCCCTCCACCAGGTCTTCGATCTGGCCCGGAGCCCGGCTCCGGAACCCCTGGTGGCGACGGCGCTGCTCGCCCTCCTGGAGCTGACCACCGCGGAGCGCGGGCTGCTGCTGATCGCCGACGACATGGCCTGGTTCGACGAGGCCAGCGCGGCCGTCCTGGGATTCGCCGTACGACGGATCGCGGATGCCCCGATCGTCTTCCTGGCCGCCTCCCGGACCGGGACCGAGGACCTCTTCCGCCGGTCCGGGCTGCCCGAGCGCACGGTCGAGTCGCTCGACACCCGATCGGCGGGCGCCGTCCTGGACGCATACTCCCCCGGGCTGGCCCCCGTGGTGCGCCGGCGCCTGCTGGCCGAGGCCGACGGCAACCCGCTGGCGCTCCAGGAGTTGCCCGTACCGCTCACCGAACGGCAGCGCGCCGGCCAGGACCCGCTGCCCGACCGCCTCCCGCTGTCCCGACGCCTGGCGGCGACCTGCGCCGGGCTGCTCGCCGAGCTGCCCGCGCCGACCCGCAGGCTCATGCTGCTGGCCGCCCTGGACGCGGATGCCGGGCTCACTGTGCTGCGCGCCGCGGCGCAGGGCTCGGCCGACCTCGACGACCTGGTCCCGGCCGAGCGGGCCGGTCTGGTCCGCGCGCCCGCGGCCGGCTGCGGTCTCACGTTCTGCCACCCGCTGATCGGCACGGCCCTGATGGAGCTGGCCCCGCCGCGCGAACGCCGGGCCGCGCACGAGGCGCTGGCCACCGCGTTGGCCGACGATCCCGAGCGCCGGGCCTGGCATCTCGCGGCGGCCGCCGCCGCGCCCGACGAGTCGGTGGCGCGGGCGCTGGACGAGGCCGCGCTGACCGCCTGGCGGCGCGGCACCGGATCCCCCGCCGACCTGCCGGCCCCGGTCGGGGCGCTGCTCTCCGACCGGCGGCGGATCGCCGCGTCCGCCGCGGTCACGGCGCTCGTGCGGGCCGGCGAGCTCAGTCCGCATCCGGTCGACCGGTCCCGCCGTCTGGTCGAGGCCGCCTTCCTCGCCACCATGACCGGCCAACTGGACCAGGTGAACCGGCTGTTGGCGGACGCGGGGCAGACCCCGGACACCCCGACCGGGCTGGTCTTCGCCGCCACCGCCCATCTGCTCACCCATGACGGGGGCGATGTCGACACCGCCTACCGGCTGCTGGCACAGGCCCTCGACCACGTCGCCTGCGAGGCGGAGAAGGACGACTGGGACCGGCTCGGGATCCTGTACACCCTGCTGCTGGTCAGCCTCTTCACCCTCAGACCCGAGCCGTGGAAGCTGCTCGACACCGCGATGGCCCGGTTCCCGCCGGAGGCGGTCAGCACGTTCCGGCTGTGCTACGACGCGTATGTCGACCCCACCCGCAAGTCCGACGCGATCCGGGAGGGGCTCGCGGACGCGTTCGCCGAGCTGCCCGTCGACGCGGCCCCCTGGCAGATCGTCCCGCTGGGCTTCGCCGCCGTCGCCCTGGACGCCCTGTCCGACTACCGGTGTCTGCTGCTGCGCATGATCGAACGGGAGCGGGACGGCGGCGCGATCGGCATGGTGATCCCCGCGCTGCTGCTGCTCTGCCAGGACTCCTACGTCCACGGGCAGTGGGACGAGGCGGAACGGCTCGCCCAGGAGGGGCTGGACCTGGCTTCGGCGTACGGGTACCAGTTCTGGGAGCGGCAGCTCAGGGCCGTGCTGGCCTCGGGCGCGGCGCTGCGCGGCCACGCGGATCTCGCCCGTGTCCGCAGCGAGGAGACCACGACCTGGGCGGCGCCGCGCGGCATGGACGTGACGGAGGGCTACGCCCGGTCGGCGCGCAATCTCGCGGCCATCGGGCAGGGCGACTACGAGGAGGCCCTCGTCCAGGCGGCGCAGCTCGGGCCGCCCGGTGCCCCCACCCCCGGCGTGCCGGGCCGGTGGATGGTCCTGGACTTCGTGGAGGCGGCGGTCCGCACCGGCCATGTCGAGGACGCCCGGGCGCATGTGCGCGCCGCTCAGAAGGCCGGGATTCCGCGGATCGGGCCGCGTACCGAGCTGATCACGGCGGGGGCGGCCGCCGTGGCCGCCGACGACGCGGAGGCCGCCGCCCTGTTCGAGGCCGCCCTCGCCCTTCCCGACACCGCGCGCTGGCCCTGGGACCACGCGCGCATCCAGTTCGCGTACGGCCAGTGGCTGCGCCGCACCCACGACATGGCCGGGGCACGGACCCAACTGGGCGCGGCCCTGGAGACGTTCGCCCGGATCGGCGCCGAGATGATGGCCCAGCGGGCCGCCGCCGAACTGCGCGCCACCGGTGTCTCCGTCGCCCGGCCCGACGCGGCGCCGGAGCAGCTCACCGCCCAGGAACTGCAGATCGCCGAGCTCGCGGCGACCGGCCTGAGCAACAAGCAGATCGGCGAGCGGCTGTTCCTGTCGCATCGCACGGTCGGCTCCCATCTGTACCGGGTGTATCCCAAGCTGGGCATCTCCTCACGCGCCGCTCTCCGCGGCGCACTGGAGGCGATGTCCGCCCCGGAACAGGACGACGAGACGCCGTAGCGCACGCGTCGCGGTCGCAGTAGCGGAACCAGTCGAATGACGGGTGGCACCGGACCGCGATGCCGATAGCCTCCGCCCGTCACGCGCTCCCAGGCCGAGGCGAAGTCGGCGCCACGGCACTCTCGTTCACGGAGGACTCCATGCTCAGTTCGCCCAACGCGCTGCTCTGGCGCGGCCTGCTGGCCGTCGTCATAGGCATCGTCTCCGTCTCCTGGCCGGGCATCACCGTCGGCGCGTTCGTCGTCCTGTTCGCCGTCTACGCGTTCATGTACGCGGTGATGGACGGGGTCCGCGCCTTCAGCAGCGACCGGGTGGGTCCCGTCCTCGGCCGGCTGCTGCTGGCCGTGCTGTCGGTGGTGGCCGGGGTCAGCGCCCTGGCCTGGCCGGGCATCACGGCACTGGTGCTCACCCTCTGGGTCGCCGCGTGGGCGATGGCCACCGGTGCCATGGAGGTCGCCCTCGCGTTCCTGCGCGGTGAGACGGCGGGTGAGCGGGCCCTCTTCCTGCTGACCGGCCTGGTGTCGGTGGCGCTCGGGTTCGTCCTGTTCGTGCGCCCGGACATCGGAGCGGTCTCGCTGGCCACCGTCTTCGGTCTGTTCAGCATCGTCCACGGCATCTCGGCGGTCTTCGCCTCGTCGGAGGTACGGCGCAGGCACCGCACGCAGCCGCTCGGCGGCTGAGCGATCGCCCAATTTCCTTGCTTGACAAAGCACATAGTGCGCCCGGCATACTCGATGGCGACAACCCTGGCGGCCCACGGCACGGAAGGCCCGCATGAACCTCGGCATCGCCATCGCGGATTTCACCCAGCCCGGCGGCCCGGCGGGCATCGCACGTCACGTGGCACAACTCGCCCGTAGCGCCGAGGAGTTCGGCTTCACCAGGATCGCCGTCATGGACCACCTCTTCCAGATCGGGATCGTGGGCGCCGCCGAGCAGGAGATGCTGGAGGCGTACACGACGCTGGGTTATCTGGCCGCGGCCACCGAGCGGGCGGAACTGCTCGCCCTGGTGACCTCGGCCGGTTACCGCGAACCCGGCCTGCTGGCCAAGATGATCACCACGCTCGACGTGCTCTCCGAAGGCCGCGCCGCCCTGGGCATCGGGGTCGGCGCGGGCTTCAACCTCGCCGAGGCGCGCGGACTCGGCCTGCCGTTCCCGCCTGTCGCGGAGCGGTTCGAGCGGCTGGAGGAGACCCTCCGGATCTGCCTGCAGATGTGGAGCGACGACGAGAAGCCCTTCACGGGCCGCCACTACCGTCTCGAACGCACCCTCAACTCCCCCCGCACACTGCGCCGGCCGCACCCGCCGATCCTCATCGGCGGCTCCGGCGAGCGGAAGACGCTGCGACTGGTCGCGGAGTACGGGAACGCCTGCAACCTGTTCCACGGCCCGGACCTCGCGCGCAAACTCGACGTTCTCCGCCGGCACTGCGACGAGGTCGGGCGCGACTACGCCGAGATCGAGAAGACGGTCCTGCTCCCCCTCGACCCCGGAGCGCACGGAGAGCATGTCCCGGCGCTGCTCGCGGAGTTGCGGCGGCTGGACCACATCGGCATCGACCATGTCATCGGACCGGTCCGCGGCGCCGACCAGCAGGCCGCGCTCCGGCTGCTGGGCGAGCGGGTGGTACCGGAAGCGACGCGGATCTGACCACCGGGCACGCCGCGAGAGCACTGCAGCCATTTATTTGCTTGCTGAAGCAATATATAGGACCAGGAGATTCAGATGACCACCACGAACGACCACCCCGGCCGGCACGAGACCGATGTCGTCATCGTCGGCGGCGGCTCCGCGGGCGCCGTACTCGCCGCCCGGCTCAGCGAGAACCCGCGGCGCACCGTCCTGCTGATCGAGGCGGGTCCTGACTACCCCGCCGACCGGGTCCCCGAGGGACTGCTGACCCCGCACCTGCTGGCCGACCCCGACCACGACTGGGGCTACAGCGCGCGTGCCACCGACCACGCCCCGCGCATCGCGGCGCCGCGCGGCCGGGCCATGGGCGGCAGTTCCGCCGTGAACGCCGGCGTGGCGATCCGGGCGCGGGCCGCGGACTTCGCCGCCTGGGGCGAGCGGTACGGCATCAAGGGCTGGTCCTACGAGGAGGTCCTGCCGGCCTTCCGGGACCTGGAGAACACACCGTCCGGCGACGACGCCCACCACGGGCGGACCGGCCCCTTCCCGATCCGCCAGTGGACCTACGAGGAACTCACCTCCCCCATGCGGGCGTTCGTGGACAGCGCCGCGAGCCTGGGCTTCCGGCGCAACGACGACTTCAACGGCGACCGGCAGGACGGCACCGGCGCCTACCCGGTCAACATCGTCGACGGGGTGCGCCAGAACACCGCGCTGGCGTATCTGACGCCGCAGGTGCGCGGCCGCCGCAATCTGACGGTGCTGAGCGACATCACGATCGACAGGGTGCTCGTCGAGGACGGCAGGGCGCGCGGTGTCGTCGACGCGTCGGGCACCGTCCACCGGGCCGGCGAGGTGGTGCTCAGCGCCGGGGCGTACGGCAGCCCGGCCATCCTGCTGCGCTCCGGCGTCGGCCCGGCCGAGGATCTGCGGGACCTCGGCATCGACGTGGTCGCCGACCTTCCCGTCGGGCGCCGGCTCCAGGACCACCCGTTCTTCCACTCGCTGTTCGCGCTCGCGCCCGGGCACCAGGACATGACGTCCGCGTTCGCCGCCCACCTGTGGCTCGCCTCCAGGGAGGCGCTCCCCGGTGAGCTGGACATCGCCGTCGTGGGCACCCATCTGCTGGACGGCTCGTTCAGCCCGACCGGCGGGGCGATGGTCCTGGCGGCGGCCGTCACCCGGCCGGAGTCGCGCGGCTCGGTGCGACTGGCGGACCGCGATCCGTACGCCGCCCCGGTCATCGACGACAACTACCTGGCGACGGACCGGGACCGGCGTCGCATGCTGGAGGCGGTGCGGCTGGTGCGCCGCCTCGCGGGCAGCGCGCCCCTCGCGGGCGCGGTGGCGGCGGAACTGGTACCGGGCGATGCCGTGGGCAGCGACAAGGAGCTGGCGACGGCGATCGGGACCGGTATCGCCACCTACGGCCATCCGACGTCCACCGCTCCGATGGGCGGGCCCGAGGACCGCTGGGCCGTCGTCGACGAGACCGGTGCCGTCAAGGGGCTGGCCGGACTGCGGGTGGTGGACGCCTCGATCATGCCGGAGGTGCCGTCGACCGTGACCAACGCGACCACGATCATGATCGCGGAGCACATCGCCCGGCGGGTGTACGGCGGTTGAGGACGCTGTCGGCCCCCGCGGGTCACAGGGCCGGTGTCTCGTCGCGGCCCAGCCGGCGGGCCACGGCGAGGCCCCAGGGAATGCCCAGGAGGACAACGAGCGCCGACCCGAGCAGGAGCGGTGCGGGACGGGCGGCGCCGAGGCCCAGGGCCGCGAGGGCCACGGCGGCACAGGTGCCGGCGAGCGGACGGTAGAGCTCCCGCTCGTCCCGCCAGGCCTCCAGGCCGGACGCGAGCAGCATCGTCGCGGCCAGTACGACGGCCACGCCCCCGCACAGCACCCAGGCCGTCGCCACGGGCGTGCGGTCACCGTGGGCGTGCTCGACCAGGCCGACCATCGCGGCCCCCATGGCGGTCACCGCCGCCGTCAGCGGCAGGTGCGTCAGCATCCACCCGAGGGTCACCGTGCGGGTGCGCCGGGGCGGACGGTGGCCGGCGAAGTCGAAGTACGTCCACCAGGCACCGAATCCGACCACCACCGCCACGAGCCCGACGGCGAGGCTCATGACGGTGGTCGGCTCGCTCGCCAGCCCGTCCACGACACCGGTCACGGTCTCGCCGAGCACGATGATGATGAGCAGCCCGAACCGCTCGACGAGCGCGTCGGTGAGGGCGAGCGCCGTTTCCTGGGCCGGAGCGGCCGCGAGGAGCATCCAGGCGAACCCGGCGACAAAGGCGAGGGCCAGCAGTCCCCAGGTCAGCAGGCGGGCGTCGGCCGGCAGGCCGGCGCTGGCGAAGAGGACGACCGCGCAGGACGCCGTACCGATCACGTACAGCCGGGTGGGTCTGCGGAACTCGGCGGAGCTGCCGCGTCCGGCCAGGAACCAGAGCGCGGCCAGGACGGCGAACAGGATGCCCGCGTTGATCGCGAAGTGGGCGCCCTCCGCGCCGCCGGCCTTGGGGATGAAGGCCCCCAGCGGGACGAGGACGAGGATCTGCAGGAGGAAGAGGCTGCGGCCCCGGGCGTCGTCGTGGCCGTGCAAATCGTGGTGGAGGGTGCCGTTGAGCCAGGCGATCCACACCAGCGCGAACACCGCGGCGAACTCGCCGAGGCCGTGCCAGGAGAGATGCGCCGCCAGGTGGTGGGCGGCCTGGGCGACCAGGACGACGACGATCAGGTCGTAGAAGAGTTCCAGCGGGCCGACCACCCGGTGCCGGGGCTGGTCCCCGTGGACCCTCGGCGGCCGCCACAACTGGCGTCGCAGGCGGGCCCAGCGCTCCTGGCTCTCCGGTCGCGGGGTCATGCCCGGGGTCTCGGCCGAGGTCGCTGCTGCATGACTGCTCTCCGGGTCACGGGCTGGAGGTGCGCTTCCGGCACTGTTTGACAGCCGTATATTAGCAGTCCGGCGCGTGGCCGCCCCGGCCCGTGAAGGTCAGTCGAGCTTCTCCACCACTGCTTCGAACTGCCGCACCATGGCCGGCACCGACCTGCCGTCGAGGAGGTCGACGACCCGCTTGCGGGCGCTCGCCAGATGCACCGGGTAGGCGTCCTGGAGGCGCTTGAGCCCTTCCGGGGTCAGGGTCGCGACATTGCCGCGGGCGTCACCCTCGTAGCGCCGCTTGACGACCTGGCCGCGGTTCTGCAGCGCCTCCACGACCCGGGTGATGCGGCTCGCCGACAGGGCGGTGGCAGAGGCGAGATCCGTCATCCGGAGCTCCTGGTTCTCGGCCTCGGAGAGGCTCATCAGGACGACGTACTCGGTGAGTGTGAGCCCCGTGGACCGCAGCAGATCGTCGTCCAGCGAGCGCGGCAGCGCGACGATGACGCGCATCAGGGCACGCCAGAAGCGTTCTTCTTGGGCGGTCAGTGGATCCTCGTCACTCATCACATCACAGTAGCGTGCTCAAGCAAGGAGTCTCAACCTTACGGACCACGTCAGGGGCTGTTCAGGGGCCGGCCGGACCTCGTCGGCGGCGGCGCGCACGGCGGACGCCTCCGGGCGAGTGTGTGAACCCTGGAGGCCCATCAGATGTCCGTCCACGAGCGGAAGACCGCCGCCTGTCCGTGGCAGGTTCCGTCCAAGTCGAGGAGGTTCCACATCGTGACGTCCTCTATCCAGAATCTGCGGCCAGACCCGGCGATCCTCAACCCTCGGTAACCGGAGGCGAACCCGTGCTCCGTCACCGATCGCACGAGGGCGTTCCTGTCGCCCTGCCGGTCCGGGTCGGCGGACAGCCGGGACGGGAGCCGGACGAACTCCTCCCAGCCGTACTCGAAGCACTTCTGCGCGGTCCTGTTCGCATAGACGAAGACCGGATCCGCGCCCGCGTCGTGTGCGAGCAGCCCGAAGGACGCGGACTCGTAGAGCCAGCGGGCCGCTTCCCCGGCGTCGGGGAACACCGAGGGGCACAGCGGGGTGCCGGTCAACCGCTGATGGCTGGAGAGGAGAAGGTGTGCGAAGCCCGGGCCCTGCCGGTGCTCTTCATGGAACTTCATGACCATCGGTGACCGCCTTTCGTCGCTTCCCGACGGGATGGTTCCACAGCGCGGCCAAGGCGACCGACCAGTGGGGGGACGGCCGACCCGCTGACCGAGCCGGCCCCGAAAGAGACGCCGAACGACGTGGACCGGGCTCTGTTCACGGCTCCGCCGGTGTCACCGGGCGCCGGACGGCCGCCGGTTCGAGGCCGGCCGCCCGGCCGCCGTGTCACCACACCTGCCGGTCCTCCTGGAGGGCGTCCGGCGGGCCGTGATGAGCCTGATCGGATTTCCCGGACCCCGGCTCCCCCGGCGCCGCCCAGGAGGACAGGTGCCGCACCACGTTCGTGCGGGCCAGTTCCAGGAGTTCGTCGCCGCGTCCCGAGAGCACGGTACGGGCGGCGTACAGGGCGAAGCCCCTGGCCTGGTCGATGGTGATCGTCGGCGGGACGGACAGTTCCTGCCGGGCGGTCATCACCTCCACCAGAGCCGGCCCGGGATGGGCGAACGCGGTGCGCAGCGCGTCGGCGAGGTCGGCCGGGCGCTCCACCCTGCTGCCGTGGATGCCCAGGGACTCGGCGACGTCCGCGAAGTTCGGGTTGTCGAGGTCGGTGCCGAAGTTCACCATCCCCTCCGCCTTCATCTCCAGCTCCACGAAGCCAAGGGCACCGTTGTTGAAGACCACGATCTTCACCGGGTGCCGCTGCTGCTTCAGGGTGATCAGGTCGCCGAGCATCATGGCCAGACCGCCGTCCCCGGACAGCGCGATCACCTGCCGGTCCGGACAGGCGGACTGGGCGCCGATCGCCTGGGGCAGCGCGTTCGCCATGCTGCCGTGGGTGAACGAACCGATCAGCCGGCGGCGGCCGTTCATCGTCAGGTAGCGCGCCGCCCAGATCACCGGGGAGCCGACGTCCGGGATGAACACCGCGTCGTCGGCGGCCAGTTCGTCGACGACCCGGGTCAGGTACTGCGGGTGGATCGGGGTGCGGTTGCGGTCGTCGACGGCGAGCCGGTCGAGGTGGGTGCGGGCGCTGCCGTAGTGGTCGCGCATCGCGTCCAGGTGCCCGGAGTCGGTCCTCGGCGCGAGCTTGGGGAGCAGGGCCTCGGCGGTGTCCCGCACGGTGCCGACCAGGGCCAGGTCGACCCCGGTGCGCCGGCCGATCTGCTCGCCTCGCACGTCCACCTGCACGACGGTGGCGTGCTCGGGCAGGAACTGCCGGTACGGGAAGTCCGTGCCGAGCATCAGGAGCGTGTCGCACTCCTCCATCGCGCGGTAGCCGGAGGTGAAGCCGAGCAGTCCGGTCATGCCGACGTCGTACGGGTTGTCGTACTCCACGTACTCCTTGCCGCGCAGGGTGTGCACGACCGGGGCCCGCAACGCCCCGGCGAGCCGCACGAGTTGGTCGTGGGCGCCGGCGCAGCCCGCGCCGGCCAGGACGGTGATCCGCTCGGCCCGGTTCAGAAGGGCGGCGGCCTGCTCGATCTCCGCGTCGGCGGGGCGCACCACCGGTGTGGTGGGCCGTACGGTGGCCGCCCTGCGCGGATGGTCGAGCCGGTGCTGGAGCACATCGCCCGGGACCACCAGGACGGACACCCCGCTGCGCTCGACGGCGGTCCGCAGCGCGATGTCGAGGAGGTAAGGGAACTGCTCGGGCGTAGAGGCCAGTTCGCAGAAGTCGCTGCACTCCCGGAACAGCTCCTGGGGGTGGGTCTCCTGGAAGTACCCGGTGCCGATCTCCGCGCCGGGGATGTGTGCGGCGATCGCGAGGACGGGGACCCGGCTGCGGTGCGCTTCGAACAGACCGTTGACCAGGTGGAGGTTGCCCGGTCCGCAGCTGCCCGCGCAGACGGCGAGCGAGCCGGTGACCGCCGCCTCGCCGGCGGCGGCGAACGCGGCGGCCTCTTCGTGCCGGTAGTGCTCCCAGGCCACCGACGGATCTCTGCGCAGGGCGTCGGTCAGTCCGTTGAGCGAGTCGCCGGGCAGTCCGTGGATCCGGGATACGCCCGCGTTCCGCAGGCCGTCGACCATGAGGTCGGCGATGGTGTGCATCAGCTTCCTTTCGTTACGGAGGCCGGGGCGCTCCCGGTCCTGTTCCGCTACTCGCTCAGCCGGTGCACTTCGGTCACGGTGTACGACGTCGAGGCGCGGAAGCCGCTGCCGGTGCGCACCGGGGCCAGGTCGGCGAGTTCCTCGCCCCGGGCCTCGAACAGGGTGATGTCGCCGGAGCCGACCCAGACGTCGGCGAGCGCCCGGTCCTCGAACTCGGCCATGACCAGCTCGTGCACGGCGGGCCTGTCGTACCGGCCGGCGGTCAGCGTCGGGAAGTGCCGGAGGTTGACCGTGGGCCGGAACAGGCTCGCGGGGTCGTCCGCCGGTTGCTCCAGGGTCACCCCGGCCTCCGCGAGGGTGTGCCCGGCCGCCGACAGGGACGCGCCGAACCTGCCGCCGGCCGCGAGGGACGGTGACGCCTTGCCGGGCGACGCGAAGACCCGGGTCTGGGCGACCGAGCCCAGCTTCTTCGGGAAGCCCTGCACCCAACCGCGGGCCATGGCGAGGTCGTTGTCCACGTAGATGTACGGGCACCAGGACACCGGCTCGTCCCCGAACCGGGCGTCCACCAGCAGCATGAACTCGCGGTACTGGCTGCGTACCGGGTCGAGGTACTCGTCGTTCCCGGCGGAGAACTGCCAGTCGACGAAGAGCGCCACCACACGCCCGTCGGACTCGGTATCGGGGGTCAGCCCCTCGGGGAGGGTCGCCGCGGCGGCCGCCGGGTCCGTCCAGAACTCGACGCCGACGATGTCGCCGGCGTAGTGCCACGGCGGAGCGGGGGCGAGGTTGGCCTCGCCGCGCGGTGACAGCGGGTATGTGTAGCCCTTCAGCAAGGGTGCCTCCAGAGAACGAAGGTCGAGCTGGAACAGGCCCATGCTGTGCTCGGTCACCCGGTCCCGGCTTGGGTCAAATGACTGACCGCTTCCCGGTAGCTGGAGGCCGCTGCCGGATACCCGGGGGGTTCGTCGGCGTCGGCTGCCGCGGACTCCTCGGCCGCGGTGCCGTCCCGGCCGGTGGGGCTCTCCTTCCGTCCCGCGCCCCGTTCGTACGGGGAGAGGAGGGGCTCGGCCAACGACCCCACCTGGTCGGCCAGCCGCCGCACCAGAGCGGGATCGAGCTGGTCCATGACGCGTCTGCGGGCGCTGGCGAGGTGCGCCGGATAGGCGCCGAGCAGCCGTTGCCGGCCGGCCTCGGTGAGCTCGGTGACGTATCCGCGGGCGTCCGTGCAGTGCCGCCGCTTGGTCACCAGGCCCTGGTCGCGCAGGTTCTCCACCACCCGGGTGATGCGGCTCGCGGACAGGGCGGCCGCCGTGGCCAGCTCGGTCATCCGCATGCTGTCGTCCTCGGCCTCGGAGAGGTGCATGAGGACGATGTACTGCGTGAGCGACAGGCCCGTGGCGCAGAGCAGGTCCTCGTCGAGCGCCCGTGGAAGAGCGACCAGCATCCTCTGCAGTGCACGCCAGAGTCGGTCCTCGTCGGTGTTCAGCGGACAGATGGGTTCGGGTGACTGTGCGGACATGTACCGGCCTCCCTTCCGTAGTGTCCCGGTCCTACCACTGAAGCACATGATTACTTGCTTGACAAAGCATTTCGAGCCGCGCCAAGATGCTTGCCGAGGCAAGCAACAGCGCCGTAGCGGACCAGCCGCGCGACGCCAACCGAGAGGCCAGCAGGGCATGAGCGTCGAATTGCCCCCCATGGGGACCTACGCGGTCGATCCGGAGCGGTCGTCCATCGGCTTCAGCACGCGGCACATGTTCGGCCTGGGCAGGGTGGACGGCACCTTCCGGGTGGAGTCGGCGAGCATCACGATCGCCGCGCCGGTCACCGAGTCGGCCGTGACCGCCGTCGTCGACGCGGGCAGTTTCCACACCGGGACCCCGCGCCGGGACGACCACGTGCGCTCCCCCGCCTTTCTGCACGCGGAGCGCCACCCCGGGATCCGGTTCGAGTCGACCGGGGTGAGCCGGGACACGGCCGGCCTCTGGGTGGTCCGGGGCCACCTCACCGTCCGTGGTCACCGCGCGCCGGTCGAGCTGACGGTGGACGCGCTGTCCGTCGAGAACGGCTCGCTGAAGATCTCGGCCTCCGCGACCGTCGACCGGTACCGCCACGGGCTGACCGCGGCGAAGGGGCTCGCGGCACGTCACCTGCGGCTCTCCCTGTCCGCCACCGCCCGTCCCGACCCCGGCCCGACGGCTTCGGCCGCCGGCGCCACGACGGCGCCCGCCGTCGAGACCACGACGGTTTCCGCCGTCGACACCGAAGCGGCTCACGCCGCCGGAAGCAAGGCGGCGTCCGCCGCCGAGACCACAGCACAGCGAGAGGAATTCCCCATGGCTCCCAAGGTCGCCGTCGTCTACTACTCGTCCACCGGTACCGTCCACGAGCTGGCGGAGGCCGTCGCCGACGGCGCCCGCAAGGAGGGCGCGGAGGTACGGCTGCTGCGCGTGTCCGAGCTGGCGCCCGAGGAGGCCATCGCGAGCAACGACGCCTGGTCGGCGCATGCCGCGGCCACCAAGGACGTCCCGGTCGCCACCGCGGCCGACATCGAGTGGGCGGACGCCGTGGTCTTCGGTACCCCCACCCGGTTCGGCAACATCGCCAGCCAGCTGAAGCAGTTCATCGACACGCTCGGCGGCCTGTGGGCGCAGGGCAAGCTGGCCGACAAGGTCTACAGCGGCTTCACCGCCACGGCCACCGCGCACGGCGGCCAGGAGTCCACGCTGCTCGCGCTCTACAACTCCGTCCACCACTTCGGCGGCATCCTGGTGACCCCCGGCTACACCGACCCGGTGAAGTTCGTCGACGGCAACCCCTACGGCACCAGCCACGTCAACAGCCAGGGTGCGATCCCGGTCGACGACACCGCCCGCAGCGCCGCCGAGTACCAGGGCAAGCGGGTCGCCTCCGTCACCGCGCGCTTCAAGGCCGCGTAACCGGCGATGACGCGGACGGGGGGGGGGCGGGGGGCCGGGGGGGCGCGCCCGCCCCCCCCCCCCCCCCGGCCGGGTCACGGTGCACGGCTGTCCGCTGTCAGGCCTCGCCCCGGCGCGCCAGCCACTCCTGCTCCGCGCCCGGTTCGGGCAGCACCTGGCCGCCTTCGACGGCGGACCGGGCGGGGCCGTCCTCCAGCACCACCATGACGTGGCTCTCCGGCACCCCGGTGACACGGGCGGCCGCCGAGGACAGCTCCAGCGCCAGCCGGGTCGCCTCCTCCTGCGGACGCCCGCGCCGGACCCAGCCGCTGACGATCAGCGGGGCCCCCGGCACCCCGCCGGCGAAGACACTGTCCGGCGGCGGCTCGGAGAAGATCACGTTCACGTAGGCCGGTGGCACATGGTTGACCGCCACGTGGATCCGGGTGATCTCGGCCGCCAGCTCGGCCTTCGACTCACTTGTCAGAGTTCCCTGTGCTGCGGTGCAGGTGTAGACGGGCATTTCGGCTCCTCCTCGAACGGGGCGGAATCGCTCACGGCAACGACGGAAGGGCTGTGATCGGCCGTGATGGAAGCAGTGGTCCTGGGTGTGGACCGGAAGATCGTGCTGGAGTCGAGGCCCGAACCCGGCGTCCGTCCCGATCAGGTGGTCGTGGCGGTCGACCTGTGCGGCATCCGATCGGGCAGCTGGCCTGCCGTATCGCCGCCCACCGGGGCGCGGACCGGATCGTCCTGGCGGAGCCGGCGCCGGAGCGCCGCCGCTTCGGCCCGGCCTCGGGCGCCGACCTGACGCTGAGCCCGGCCGAATCCGGTGCCGGGCTCGCCGAGTCCTGGGTGGACGTCGTGTTCGAGTACTCGGGCAACGCGGCGGCCCGTACGGAGGCCCTGCGGCTGCTGACCCCGGCGGGGTGCTGGTCAACGTGGGCGCGGGTCCCGGCGGCGGCTTCGACCCCGATGTCGTGCTGCTCAAGGAGATCACCATCCGCGGGTCGTTCGTGTACGGCTCGGAGTTCGACGACGCCGTCGGCCTGCTCGCCCGCGGCGACGTCCGCGTCGACGACCTCACCACGGAGATCGTCCCGGTCGGTGAGGCGCTGCGAGCCATCGACCCCCTTCGATCGGCCGAGGTGATGAAGGTGTTCGTAGCACCGAACGAGCTGACCCCACACTCCGACGGCCCAAGGTGTTCCGGCTTCGGTCATCCGACTGACGCCCGAACTGCGGTAGGAGCCCGCACCCGGCCGGGAGCCGCCCGGGCCCGTCGTCTCAGCAGACACTTCAGTCATCGGACGGAAGGCGTGGCGGCCACCCTCCAGTCAGTATGGGGGTGATCATCCCGATATCGGGCCCGCCACGAGAACCGGCAGGTTGCCATGACCGAACAAGCCACCGTCCGAACCGTGACCTACGACCTGCTGCGCTCCCTCGGGCTCACCACCGTCTTCGGTAATCCGGGGTCGACCGAGCAGACGTTCCTGCAGGAGTTCCCCGAGGACTTCACCTATGTACTGGCCCTGCAGGAGGCCTCCGTCATCGCCATGGCCGACACCTTCGCCCAGGTGACCGGCCGGCCCGCGCTGGTCAACGTGCACTCCTCGGCCGGGCTGGGCAACGCCGTGGGCAATCTGGTGGCCGCCTACCACGGCAACACCCCGCTGATCGTCACCTCGGGGCAGCAGCACCGGGAACTGCTGATCGGCGAGCCCTACCTGGGCAACCGCGAGGCCACCACGCTGCCCAAGCCGTGGGTGAAATGGTCGTACGAACCCGCCCGCGCCGAGGACGTGCCCGAGGCGTTCCTGCGGGCCTACGCGATGGCGCTGCAGCCGCCCGCCGGTCCCGTCTACCTGTCGATCCCCATGGACGACTGGAAGCGGCCGCTGTCCGGCTTCACCCGCACGCGGACCTTCAGCGACCGGGTGATGCCCGACCCGGACCGGCTGCGGATCTTCGCCGACCGCATCTCCGCCAGCAGCCGTCCCGCGCTGGTCTTCGGGCCGGAGGTCGACAAGGCCGGCGGCTGGGACGTGGCCGTCGCGCTCGCGGAGAGACTGCGCGCGGCCGTCTACGGCTCCCCGTTGCTGGACCGCGCATCCTTCCCCGAGGACCACCCGCTCTTCCGCGGCCCCCTCGGCATGTCGGTGAAGACCATCAGCGACCGGCTGGAGGGACACGACCTGGTCGTCGTGATCGGTGCCGAGGTGTTCCGGTACTACCCCTACGTCCCGGGCCCCTACCTGCCGGACGGCACCGAGCTCCTCCAGATCACCGGCAACCCCGACGTCGCCGCGTCCGCGCGCGTGGGCGACAGCCTGCTGGGCGACCCCAAGGCGGCGATCGAGCAACTCCTGGGCGCGGTTGAGGAGGGCACCGCCCGGACCGCTCCGCAGCCGATGGAGCGTCCCCGGGTACTCCCGGAGGCGCCGAACAGCCCGCTGACCCCGCCGGAGGTCTATGCCGCCCTGAGCAGCGTCAAACCGGCCGACGCGGTCATCGTCAACGAGTCGACCTCCACGATGGCCCAGCAGATCGAGTGGCTGCCCACCACCCGAACCGGATCCTTCTTCGCCACCGCCAGCGGCGGCATCGGGTGGGGCGCGCCGGCGGCCGTCGGCGTCGCCCTGGCCGACCGGCAGCGGGGTGTGGCCCGGCCGGTCGTCGCACTGATCGGCGACGGCTCCTTCCAGTACTCCGTGCAGTCCGTCTGGACGGCGGCGCAGCACGGGCTGCCCATCGTCTACGTCGTGATGCGCAACCAGGAGTACTCGATCCTCAAGTCGTTCGCGGTACTGGAGGAGACGCCGGGCGTGCCCGGCCTCGACCTGCCCGGCCTTGACATCGCCGGCGTGGCCCGCGGCTTCGGCTGCCATGCGGTCGACGTCGAGACGACCGAGGACCTGCAGCGCGAGTTCAAGGCGGCCCTGACCGCGGACACCACCACCGTGATCGTGGTGGCCACCCAGCCCCAGAAGGCGATGCTGTAACGGGAGCAGTGATGGATCTCGGACTCAAGGACCGCGTCTACATCGTCACGGGCGGCACCCGCGGCCTCGGTCTGGCCGCCGCCCGTGAACTGACCGCCGACGGAGCGAAGGTGGTGGTCAGCGGGCGCAGCACGCACTCGCTGGCCGCGGCGGAGGCGGAGCTCGGCGGCCCTGGGCAGGCCGTCGGCGTCGTCGCCGACAACGCCGACCCCGGGACCCCGGACCGGCTGATCACCTCGGCACACGGGGCGTTCAAGGGGCTGGACGGCGTGCTCATCAGCGTCGGCGGCCCGCCGACGGGCACCACGGACGCCATCGACGACGAACAGTGGCGTACGGCCTTCGAGTCGGGCTTCCTGGGCGCGGTGCGGCTGTCGAGGGCCGTCGCCGCGCAGCTCGGCGAGGGCGGGGTGATCGGCTTCGTCCTGTCCACCTCGGTGTACGAGCCGATCCCCGGCCTCGTCGTCTCCAACGCCCTGCGCCCGGCGCTGGCCGGCTACGCGAAGACCCTCGCGGGGGAACTCGGCCCCCGGGGCGTCCGCGTGGTGGGCCTGGTGCCGGCCCACATCGGGACCGACCGCACCCTCGAACTCCAGTCGATCACCGGCGACGCCGACAGCACCGCCGCGGGCATCCCGCTGCGCCGCCTCGGCACCCCGGAGGAGTTCGGCCGCACCGCCGCCTTCCTGCTGTCGCCCGCCGCGTCGTACGTCACGGGCACCATGGTGACGGTCGACGGCGGAACGCGGGCCAGTTTCTAGCAAGCTCCCGGCATTCAACTCTCCTTGACACACTCCCACTTGACCATGATGCTTGCCGAAGAAAGCAACTTGTTCGGCGGGAGAAGTCGATGACCACACACACCCCGGGCGGCCCGCTGCGAGCCGCCCTGGAGGGGTCCGCGTTCCAGGCGGACCCGCATGCGGTGCTGCGGACCCTGACGGACTCCGCGTCCGCACACCGCTGCGAACCGGACGGCGCTCCGCCGCAGTTGCTGGTCACCGGGTACGACGCGGCGCGCAAGGTACTCACCGATCCGCGGGTGTCCAAGCGGAGCGAGCGCGCGGGCCTGGAGTCCGGCTGGCTGATGAGCGGGGTACGGGACGAGGTCGGGATCGACTACATGCTGACCGTGGACCCGCCCGAGCACACCCGGCTGCGCAAGGTGGTGGCACGCGCCTTCACGCCGCAGCGCGTCGAGGCCCTGCGGCCACGGACCCGGGAGATCGCGTCCCGGGCGGCGGACGCCGTACTGGCCCAGAAGACCCCGGAGTTGGTCGGCGGCTTCGCCGCCCGCGTGCCCATCTCGGTGATCTGCGAACTGCTCGGCGTGCTGCTGGCGGACCGGGACCGCTTCGGCTGGGCCTCCGAGCAGGTCGTGGCCCCGGTCGCCGGTTCGGACCGGGAGGAGGCCTACCTATGGCTGAGCGGGTATCTGGCGGAGCTGATCGCGGAGAAGCGGGCCGAGCCCGGACCTGACCTGCTCAGCGCGCTGGCCGTGGACACCGACGAGGACCGGCTCTCCGACCCGGAGCTGATCGGCATGGCCTTCCTGCTCCTGATCGCCGGGTACGAGACCACCGCGAACCTGATCGGCACCGTACTGCTCGGCCTGGCCCGGCAGCCGGACCTCCTGCGGACCCTGCGCGCCGATCCCGGTCTGATCCCCGCCGCGACCGAGGAGTTCCTCCGCCTGGACGGGCCGGTGGTGACCGCCACCGAACGGTTCGCCACCGAGGACATGCGGGTCGGGGAGGTGCCGGTGCGGCGAGGGGACATGCTGCTGGTCTCCCTGGCGGCGGCGAACCGGGACCCGGCCAGGTTCGAGGAGCCGGACTCCTTCCGCCTCGAGCGTCCGGCCGGCGGCCATCTCGCCTTCGGGCACGGCGTACACCACTGCCTGGGCGCTCCGCTGGCGCGGATGGAGGCTGAGGTCGCGATCACCGTGTTCGTCCAGCGCGTGGAGAGTCTCGCCCTGGCCGTGCCCGAGGCCGATCTGAAGTGGGCGCCGGGGCTGCTGATGCACGGGGTCCGGCGGCTTCCCGTGTCGGTCGTGCTCCGGGACTCCGTCTAGACGGAGGACGCGGGCACCAGTCGACCCCGGGAGATGAGGGAGGCCGCCTTCTTCAGGTGGTGGACGCTGATGCTGACGCCATAGCCGTCGATGCCCGGGGTCGCGGCGATCCGGGTGGTGAGAAAGCGGTAGAAGTCCTCGGGATCGCGGGCGATGACGGTGACCATCAGGTTGTGCTCCCCGCTGATGGCCCCGACGAAGGGGACCTCGTCGTGCCGGGCGGCCTCCGTACCGACCCGCTCCAGGTGGGCGGGGGCCACCCGCAGCCACAGGACGGCGTGCAGCCAGTGGCCCAGCCGCTCCGGGAGCAGTTCGACCTCGTACTCAAGGGTGCCGGAGCTCTCCAGCGACTCCAGCCGCCGGGCCACCCGGGACAGGGACCAGCCGGTGAGTTCGCCGAGCCGGGTGTGGGTGGTGCGGCCGTCCTGGGCCAGGGCGTCCAGCAGCGGGGCGTCCTCGTCGGCGGGCGGGAGCGGGGGCCCGGGGGTGAGCGGCGGCCGCTCCGAGGTCAGCCGCCGAACCTGCTCGGGGTCGAGGTTGTCGCCGTAGCCGGTCCAGCCGGCGGTGCCGGGAGCGTCGTAGTTGTGGATGATCAGGTCGATGCTGACGTCCAGGACCGAGGCGGACCTCGGCAGCTGCCGGAGCAGCACGTCCTCGCGAGGCATGTCGAGCGGCGCGCGGATGACGCAGATGATCTCCGAGCCGCCCGAGGCCAGATGGGCCCAGGAGATGTCGGGGCGGCGGGCGAGGGCCTCGGCGAGCGGGGCGACCCGGTCGGGTCGGCAGCGGATGCGGGCGACCCACTCCGCGGCGCCGTACACCCGCCGGTTGACCAGTCCCACCACCCGGAGCGCGCCGCTGCGGCGCAGCGCCTGGTAGCGGCGGGCGGCGGTCTGCTCGGAGACGCCCGCCACCTCGCCGATCCGGCGGAAGGGCAGCCGGGGCGCGCACTGCAGAGCACGGAGGATCTTTCTGTCCACATCGTCAAGCATGGTGGAAGTCTGTCACGGCGCGGGAGTGATCTGGAGGATTCTGCTGCCGGAGGGGTGGTTGGTTGGTGGTTGCGCGAGCGGGACCGGATGCTGTGGCGGCGGGCTTCCCACCGGAAGTCCGTACGACACAGGCCGCCGGGTTCGCCGGGGGCCTCGACCGCGGTGCGGTGCGCCGCGAAGGAGTTTCTCCGTGAACGTCACGACACCGGCGAGCGCGCCGGTCGAGCGGCGGGCGGCCACGATCGTCATGGCCTGCCTGGGCGTCTTCGTCGCCTATCTTCCTGTCACCACCGTCGCCGTGAGCCTGCCGGCCCTGCAGGGGGCGCTGAACGCCTCGACGGCCCAACTGTCGTGGGTGCAGGACGCGTTCGTGCTGCCGATGGCCGCGTTCATCCTGACCGCGGGCGTCTTCGGGGACGTCCACGGACGCAAGAAGGTCTTCCAGGCCGGCCTGCTCTTCTCGGCGGCGGGCGCGGTCACGGCCTTGTGCGCGCACTCCATCGAGGTCGTCTGGGCCGGGCAGGCGCTGGCCGGTGTCGGCGCGGCCGCGCTGCTGCCGACCACGCTGGCGCTGATCAGCCACGTGGTGCCGGACCACCGGGAGCGCGGGAAGTACATCGGCATATGGGCGACCTGCCTGATGGCGGCCCTGGCGATCGGTCCGGTGATCGCCGGTGTGGTCGTCGCGCACTTCTCCTGGCGCTGGATCTACCTGCCGGCCGTTCCGGTCGCGCTGCTCGCCGTCGCCGTCGCGGCCTGGCAGCTGACCGACTCCCGGGCTCCGCACGGCCGCCGGTTGGACTGGCCCGGCCAGCTCACCGCCACGCTCGCGATCACCGCGCTGGTCTACGGCGTGATCGAGGGCGGCGCGGGCTCGTTCACCGACGCCAAGGTGATGGTGGCGCTGTTCACCGCCGTGGCCGCCGGTGTCGCCTTCGTCCTGGTGGAACGGCGCAGCGACAGCCCGATGCTGGACCTGAGCCTGTTCCGCAGCCCCGCCTTCACCGCCACCACGCTCGTAGCGATGATCAGCTTCCTGGCGCTGATCGGGTTCTTCTTCGTCCTCAGCCTCTACTTCGGCATGGTGCAGCGGCTGGACACCCTGCAGGCCTGCTGGCGGCTGCTGATGGTCACCGGGGCGGCCCTGCTGGTCGGCGGTCCGGCCGGGCGGCTGATGCACCGCGTCTCCGCACGCTGGATGATCACCGGCGGTCTGCTGCTCGTCGCCGCCGCCCAGTTCACGCTGACCGGACTGGCCGCCGACACCTCCTTCGCCTCGGCCGCCTGGCGGCTCGCCCTGCTGGGCCTGGGCATGGGCTTCGTCATGACCCCCATGACGGCGACCGCGGTGGCCTCCGTGCCGTACCACCAGGCCGGCATGGCCGCCGCCGGCAACAACGCGTTCCGGCAGGTCGGCGGTGCCCTGGGGCCGGCCGTCCTGGGTGCGCTGCTCACCACCCGGGCGCTCCACGCGCTGCCGGGTCACCTCACCGACGCGGGGGTCACCGGCGCGACGCGGGACCGTGTCGTCTCGGCCGCGCAGGCGGACGGTCTCGGCGCGGTCGCCAAGCTGGACCTGGGAGCACAGACCGGGCAGGCGTTGGGCGCGCTGGGCGACTCCTTCCTGGACGGGATGCGGCTGTGCCTGATCACGGCGGGGAGCCTCACCGTACTGGCCGCCCTGGTCGCGGTGGTCCTGTTGCGCGGTCCCCGGCCGCAGTCGCCGCCCAGGGCGGCGGGAGACGCCGCCGACGAGACGGCCTCTGCCCTGCAGGGCGCCTGACGGCAAGCCGCCCCCGAGGGCACCCGCCGGGGGTGTCTTCGGGATCAGGCCGGCCGGTGAGCAGGAGCGCCGTCCCGTCAAGGCCGAGTGCGGGCCTGCGGGACCCTCCCCGGCGGACTCGGTCCGGGCGTGGGAAAGCCCGGCCCCCGGCGTGCCGCGCGTCCACGCGTGAGGAGTCCGGGCGCGCGGCGCGGTCGGCCGGTGAAGGGCGGGGGCGCGCAGGGCGGCCGGAAACGGACGCCCGACGGGCGGCAGCGGCAGGGGCAGGGGCAGGGGCAGGCACGCTGGGGGTACGCACCCGCCCGTAGCCGCGTCGGACCCATTGGGCATACTGTCGGCTGATCGCTTGATCGCCGCGCCGCCGCCGTCCCAGGGGCCGACCGGGGAGCGGCGGTCTCCGGAGCGCGGGGAGTGGGGGATTGCTGTGGGGCTGATGGACCGCATCCGCGGTGAGTTCATCGACATCATCGAGTGGACCGACGACGGCCGGGACACCATCGTGTGGCGTTTCCCGCGCTACGGCAACGAGATCAAGATGGGCGCCCGGCTCGTGGTGCGCGAGTCGCAGGTGGCCGTCTTCGTCAACGAGGGACGGCTGGCCGACGTCTACCAGCCCGGCACGTACACCCTCTCGACCCAGAACATGCCGGTCCTGTCCACGCTGAAGGGCTGGAAGCACGGCTTCGAGTCGCCGTTCAAGGCCGAGGTCTACTTCGTCACCACCCGGCAGTTCACCGACTTCAAGTGGGGCACCCAGAACCCGGTGATCCTGCGGGACGCCGAGTTCGGCATGGTCCGGGTGCGCGCCTTCGGCACCTTCGCCGCCAAGGTGGTGGACGCCGCCGCACTGCTGCGCGAACTGGTCGGCACCGATCCGCAGTTCCGCACCGAGGAGGTCGGCGAGCACCTGCGGCAGCTGATCGTCTCCAAGCTGGGCTCCGCGCTGGGCTCGTCCGGCGTACCGCTGCTGGACCTCGCCGCCCGGCAGGACGGCATCGGGCAGCAGCTGGCCAAGGTGCTGACCCTGGAGCTGGCCTCCACCGGCATCGCCATCCCCCGGTTCTACATCGAGAACATCAGCGTCCCGCCGGAGGTCGAGGCGGCGATCGACACCCGCTCCCGGATGACGATCACCGGCAATCTGGACGACTACGCCAAGCTCCAGGCGGCCGACGCGATGCCGATCGCCGCCGCCAACCCCGGCACCGGCGGCGACGCCGTCGGGCTGGGCGTGGGCATGGCGCTGGGCCAGCGGATCGTGCAGAGCACGTCCGGTGCGGCGGCTCCCCCGGTCCCGGTGACACAGGCCCCGGCGCAGCCCGCACCCGCCCCCACCGACGTCCCGCCGCCGCTGCCGAGCGCACCGCGCTGGTTCATCGCGGTCGGCGGACAGCAGCAGGGCCCGTACGACGAGAGCGCGCTGGCCGGGCAGGTGGCGACCGGAAACCTGAACCGTACGACGCTGGTCTGGCGCAGCGGGCAGGCCACCTGGCAGCCCGCGGACCAGGTCCCGGAGCTGGCGTCGCTGCTCGCCGACGTCCCGCCGCCGCTGCCCCCGCAGGGCTGAGATCCGCCATCCGGAACCTCCCGGCAACAGGGCACAAGGAGAAGTGAGTTGACGGATCAGGATGTCGCGCCGGCACCCGACCGGGCGTTCCAGTGCGAGGCGTGCGGCGGGGTCAGCGAGTACGCGCCCGGGACGTACGCACTGCGCTGCCCGTACTGCAAGCACGAGCAGGACATCACGCCGATACCGCGGCAGGTGACCGAGCACCCGATCGAGGAGCTGGCCGTGCTGCCCCGCCGGGCGTCCGCGCCGGACCGGGTGAAGGTGTACACCTGCCCCGGCTGCCATGCGGTGACCGAGAGCGATTCGCTCAGCGACAAGTGCCCGTTCTGCGCCACCCCGCTGGTCGCGGACGCCTCCGCCACCGAGCGCGTGGTGCCCGAGGCCGTCCTGCCCTTCGGGGTGGGCCGCGAGCAGGCCCGCGACGCGCTGGCGAAGTGGACCAGCTCCCGCTGGTTCGCGCCGAACGAGCTGAAGAAGGTCACCGAGGCGGAGACCTTCCGGGGCAGCTATCTGCCGCACTGGACGTACGACGCGCAGACCACGACCCAGTACTCCCGCGAACGCGGCGAGTACTACTGGGTGGAGGAGAAGGACTCCGAGGGCAACACCCGGCGGGTACGGCACACCCGCTGGTACCACAGGTCCGGAACGGTCGGCCGGTTCTTCGACGACGTGCTGGTGCCCGGCAGCGGCCAGGTGCCCGAGAAGGAACTGGACAAGCTGACCCCCTGGCCGCTGGAGGAGACGGTTCCCTACCAGGAGGAGTACCTGGCGGGCTTCCGTGCCGTCCGGTACGACGTGGAGCCGGAGGCCGGCCTGGAGTCGGCGAAGGCGCGGATGGCGCCGGTGATCCGCGCCGACTGCAAGCGGGACATCGGCGGCGACGAGCAGCGGGTGCACTCGATGTCCACCTCCTACAGCGGCCTCACCTACAAACTGGTGCTGCTGCCCGTCTGGTTCCTGACCTACCTCCACGCGGGCAAGGCGTGGCCGGTGATGGTCAACGCCCGTACCGGCGAGGTCATCGGCGAGCGGCCGTACAGCGCGCTGAAGATCACCCTGGCGTCGGTGGGCGGCGCGCTGCTGATCGCCCTGGTGGTGCTGCTCGTGATCATGCTGCGCAACTGAGGACGCCGCCGGCCGGCCGGGGCGGACCCCGGCCGCGGGGCGAGCCCTACGGACGCAGGCCCCGGAGCACCACGTCGAGATAGGTGCCCGCGGAGACGTCCTGCTCCGGGCTCCTCGGAAGTGCGGAGATCAGGGCGAGGACCTCATCCGCCGCGATGTCGTCCCGTACCGCGCCCACTGTCCGCGCGCGGGCCCACAGGCGGGCGAAGCTCGCTTTCATCGGGGCACCCACCGCGGCCATCGGGGACCGGTCGTCGGTCAGACAGGCCCCGACACGCATGCTCATCCCGCCATGCTCGGCAGCGCTCCGGTCGTACAGGCGCAGCCACTGCGCCACCGCCTGCTCCACATCGGGCGCGTCGAGCAGCTCACGGGCCTGCGCGTCCAGGAGGTCGACGCGGTCCCTCATGATCGCGGCGAAGAGGTGCTCCCTGCTGGGAAAGTGCCGGTACAGCGTGCCGCGCCCCACCCCGGCTTCCTTGGCGACGCCATCCATGGGGGCGTCCGCGCCATCACGGCTGAAGACCTTCTGCCCCGCGGCGACGAGTGCCTCGTAGTTACGGCGGGCGTCCGCTCGCAGCGGCTTGGCATCGAGGGGCGGGGTGCTCATGGGGATCATCCTATTTGACAACCGGACACGGTGTCCATATCGTCGGAAACATAAGCGGACACTGTGTCCGCTTAACGTGCCGCGCCTGTGGCACCCGTGCCCGGCACGGGGAGAAGCACCATGGCATCACCGGACAGCAGGCCCGTCGTGGCCGTCGTCACCGGAGCGAGCCGGGGCGCCGGCCGGGGTATCGCAGAGGCACTGGGCGGCCAGGGGGCGACCGTCTACGTGACCGGCCGCAGCCGGTCGGCCTCCGATTCGCCGTACGGAGGCACCGTCACGGAGACCGCGGCCCTGGTCGACAAGGCGGGCGGCACCGGGGTCCCGATGGTCGTCGACCACGGGGACGACCAGGCGGTGGCGGACCTCTTCGAGACCGTCCGGCGCGACCACGGACGGCTGGACATCCTCGTCAACAACGCCGCCGAAGTCGTCGGGACGCCGGCGCCGGCCGGGTTCTGGGAAAAACCCCTGGCGGCAGCGGACCTGCTGACGGTCGGTCTGCGCTCGCACTACGTGGCGAGCTACCACGCGGCACCGCTGCTGATCGCGAACGGCCACGGTCTCATCGTCAACACCGGCCACTACGGTGCCGTGTCGTACCACCACGGTCCCGCGTACGGGGCGCAGAAGGCGGGCGCCGACAAGATGGCGGCCGACATGGCCAAGGAGCTGCGGCCGCACAACGTCGCGGCGGTCTCGCTGTGGATGGGCCATCTCGACACCGAGCGGGCCCGCGCCTACCTGGACTCCCTGCCCCGGCGGGACCGGCCGGCCGAGAAGCGGGAGTCGCCCCAGTTCACTGGCCGCGTGATCGCGGCCCTGTACACCTCCGGCGAACTGATGGCCCTCTCCGGCAGGGCACTGATCGGAGCCGAGTTGGGTGCACTGCTCGGGGTCACCGACATCGACGGCTCCCGGCCCCGGTCCGAGCGCTACACGCTGGGCGGCCCGCCCGAGCCACACCCGAGCCTGCTGGGCTGATCCGCCGCCCCCCTAACGCACCAGACAGGGCCGCCTGGCGTCGAAGGTCCAGCCGTCCACGAGGTAACGCATCCCGGTCGCGTCGTCCCGGCCCGCGCCGAGGTTCCGCTCCTCGTGGAGGGCGTGGGCCGCGAGCAGCCGGTCCGGGTCGAGGCGGATGCCGAGGCCCGGGGCGTCGGTGACGGCGACCTCGCCGTCGACGATCCTCGGGGGTGCGACGGTGAGGCGCTCCCGGCCCTCCTGCCAGATCCAGTGCGTGTCCAGGGCGTTGTAGTCGCCGGGAGCCGCGGCGCCGCAGTGGGCCATCATGGCCAGGGAGATGTCGAAGTGGTTGTTGGAGTGGCAACCCCAGGTCAGCCCCATCTCGTGGCAGAGCTGTGCCACCCGCACCGAACCGCTCAGGGTCCAGAAGTGCGGATCCGCGAGCGGGATGGAGACCGACTGCAGGGCCAGGGCGTGGGTGAGCTGCCGCCAGTCGGTGGCGATCATGTTGGTCGCGGTGGGCAGGCCGGTGGCCCGGCGGAACTCGGCGAGGATCTCGCGCCCGGAGTAGCCGCCCTCGGCCCCGCAGGGATCCTCGGCATAGGCGAGGGTGCCGAGCAGCGGCCGGCACAGTTCGACGGCCTCCCGCAGGGACCAGGCGCCGTTGGGGTCGAGGGTGATCCGGGCCTCGGGGAAGCGTTCCTTCAGCGCCTGTACGGCCTTGACCTCCTCGGCGCCCGCCAGGACCCCGCCCTTGAGCTTGAAGTCCCGGAAGCCGTAGTGGTCGTAGGCCGCCACCGCCTGCCGGACGATCGACTCCGGGGTGAGCGCCTCCTCCCGGCGGATGCGGTACCAGTCCACGTCGGCGTCGGGTTCGCGGAGGTAGTCCAGGTCGGTGCGGTCGGGGTCGCCGACGTAGAAGAGGTAGCCGAGGACACGTACCGAGTCGCGTTGCTTGCCGTCGCCGAGCAGGGCGGCGACGGGTACCTCCAGGTGCTGGCCGAGCAGGTCGAGGAGGGCGGACTCGACGGCGGTGACGGCGTGCACGGTCGTCCGCAGGTCGAAGGTCTGCTCGCCGCGGCCATCGGCGTCCCGGCCGCCGAACGCCTCCCCCATGGCCCGCAGCACCCGCTTGTGGTCACCCAGTCGCGCGCCGACGACCAGGGACTCCGCGTCCCGCAGCGTCCGGGTGATCGCCTCCCCGCCGGGCACCTCACCGAGCCCCGTCCGGCCCTCGGAGTCCTCGACGACCAGGACGTTGCGGGTGAAGTACGGGGCATGGGCGCCGGAGAGGTTGAGCAGCATGGAGTCCCGGCCCGCCACCGGGTACACGGAGAAGCGGGTGACGACGGGCTGGCTCATGGGGAACGTCCTTACGGGAGAGGGGCTTGCACACACGGCCACGCCGACGGCGACGAGTGGAGGCGAGCCGGTTCCCCTTCGAACCGAGCGTCACATCCATGTCCGTGAATGATGCCTGCGTACAGAGACTACGTCTACATACGGAGACACCGGGCTGGGGCTCCTACCGGCCGCCCGGCGTGACCAGTCCCGTCTCGTAGGCGACGACCACCGCCTGGGCGCGGTCGCGCAGGGAGAGTTTGCCGAGGACGCGGGAGACATGGGTCTTGACGGTGGCCTCGGAGAGGTGGAGGCGGGCGGCGAGTTCGGCGTTGGACAGTCCCTGGGCGAGGAGGCGCAGGACGTCGAGTTCGCGTGGGGTGAGATGGCCGAGGTCGCGGTGGAGGGCGGCACTGTCGGCGCCGACGCGGGCGAAGCGTTCGACGAGGCGGCGGGTGATGGCGGGTGCCAGCAGCGCGTCCCCGGCCCTGACCGTACGGACCGCGGCCGTCAGGTGCTCGGGGGTGACGTCCTTGAGCAGGAAGCCGCTGGCTCCGGCGGACAGCGCCGCGTACACGTACCGGTCGAGGTCGAAGGTGGTCAGCATCAGGATCCGGGGCGGCTCGGGGGTGGCCAGGATCCGGCGGGCCGCCTCCAGGCCGTCCAGCTCGGGCATCCGGATGTCCATCAGGACGACGTCGGGCCGGGTCCGCCGGACCGCGTCCACGGCCTGATGGCCGTCGGTGGCCTCGGCGACGACCTCGATGCCGTCGGCGGTGAGGATCAGCCGGAAGCCGGTGCGCACCAGGGCCTGGTCGTCCACGACGACGACCCGGGGCGGACTCGCCGATGAACTCACGCGGTCTCCAGGGGAATCAGGGCGCGGACCCGGTAACCGCCCAGCGGACGCGGTCCGTTGCTCAGGGTGCCGTCGTGTACGGCGAGCCGCTCGCGCAGCCCGATCAGCCCGCGCCCGTTGCCCGTGGCGGCGCCCGGCCCGCGGGCGCCGCCGGAGTCGGTGACCTCGACCCGCAGTTCGTCGGCGCCGTACTCGACGCGCACGCTCGCCTTCGAACCGGCCGCGTGCTTCAGGGTGTTGGTCAGCGCCTCCTGCACCACCCGGTAGGCGGTCAGCTCGACGCCACCGGGCAGCGGGCGGACGGCCCCGGAGACGGTCAGCTCGACGGGGGTGCCGGCGCCGCGCAAGCCGTCGACGAGGGCCCCGAGCCGCTCCAGACCGGGCTGCGGCGCCAGCTCAGGCTCGTCCGGGTCGTCCAGCGTGAGCAGCCCCATCACCTGCCGCAGCTCCCCCATCGCCGTACGGCCGCCCGCCTCCACCGCGAGCAGCGCCTCGCGCGCCAGCTCCGGTGAACTGTCCATGATCTTACGGGCGGCGCCGGCCTGGATGACCATCACACTGACGTTGTGCGTCACGACGTCGTGCAACTCCCGGGCGATCCGGGACCGCTCGTGTGCCACGGCGCTGCGCAGCGCCTCGGCCTGCCGCCGCTCCACCTCCGCCAGCCGGACCCGGCTCTCGGCCGCCCGGACCTTCCAGGTGCGCAGCCCGACGGTGGCCACGACCAGCGGCGCGGAGATCATCAGCGGCACGTACTGGGTGGGGACGGTGGGTTCGACTCCGAACGGACTGTGCGGTACCGACTTCCCGATCGTGAAGGTGAGCAGCACGGCCAGCGCGAGGGTGGCCGTCGCCGCCGTCCGGTAGGGGCTGTAGGCGGCCGCGCTGTAGGCGGCGATGACGCAGGCGTAGAAGGTGAGCCGGGTGACGTCGTCGGGGGTGAGCGCGTTCGCCGCCAGCACGATCCAGAGTACGGCCAGCGGGTAGCGGCGACGCCAGGCGAGCGGCACGGAGGCGAGGAGCACCAGGCAGACCAGGGCCGTTGTGCTGTGCGTGTGCCACTGCTCGTCGAGATCACCGGTCGCGTAGTCGAGCGAGGAGAAGAGGACGACCAGGGTCAGGGCGGCGTCGAAGAGCCTGTTGCGTACGGTGGGCGTGGGCGTGGGGCCGCTCGGCTCGGCCAGCGCGCGCAGCCGTACCCGCACCGGCTCCCCGGCCCGCTTAGTCGTCATCGCCCCATTCTCGGCGTCCTCCGCCGCCCGGGCATCCCTCCCCCGACTACATCTCAGGGATGACCCCACGCCGGGTACTTCCGGCACGGTACGGCGATTACGCCCGGCGGCCGTCGTGCCCGCCCCGGCCGGCTGCCTAGCGTCGGCGGCCACCGACGAACGGAGACTTCCTGATGACGGCACCGCTGATAGAACTGCGGGACGTGACCCGGCGCTACGACGCCGGACCGCCCGCTCTGCTGGACGTGACCCTGACCGTGGCGCCCGGTGAGGCGGTCGCCGTGCTGGGACCGTCCGGCAGTGGCAAGTCGACGCTGCTGAACCTGATCGCGGGACTCG
This sequence comes from Streptomyces sp. NPDC054813, assembly GCF_053611365.1. NCBI lineage: Bacteria > Bacillati > Actinomycetota > Actinomycetes > Kitasatosporales > Streptomycetaceae > Streptomyces > Streptomyces sp. NPDC054813. The sequence continues at coordinate 197,422 of NZ_JBSHAF010000018.1, forward strand.
ACCGGCCGGACGAGGGCACGGTGACCGTGGACGGGGTGCGGGTGGACCGGCTGGGCGAGGCGGGCGCGGCCCGCTACCGGCGGGCGAAGGTCGGGATGGTGTTCCAGTTCTTCAACCTGCTGGACGACCTGACCGTCGCCGACAACGTCGTGCTTCCTGCCCAACTCGCAGGAACGGGACGCCGCGAGGCCCGCCGCCGGGCGGACGAGCTGCTGGAGTCGCTGGGCATCGCCGCTCAGGCGACCGCCTACCCGGGCCGGCTGTCGGGCGGGCAGCGGCAGCGCGTCGCGGTGGCCCGGGCGTTGATGAACCGTCCCGCGCTGCTGCTGGCGGACGAGCCGACGGGCGCCCTGGACTCCGCGTCCGGCCAGGACGTCAGCCGTCTCCTGCAGGAGCTCAACGATGACGGCCAGACCCTCCTCCTGGTCACCCACGACCACGGGCTGGCCGCGGCCTGCACCCGGCGCACGGTCCGCCTGGCCGACGGCGGGATCGCCACCGACGTCACGGCGGAGGCGGTCCGATGAGCGCCCTGGTCCGGGTCGTCCGGTCGGGCATGGCCCGCCGCCGTACGCAGACGCTGGTGATCGCGCTGGCCGCGCTGCTGGCGGTGACGGCGTCCGTGCTGGCCGGCGCGCTGCTGGTCGCCTCGCGGGCGCCCTTCGACAAGGCGTTCGCCCGCCAGTACGGGGCGCAGCTCGCCGCGCAGTTCGACGCGCGCCGGGCGACCAGTGCCCAAGTCGCCGCTACCGCCCGTGCCTCCGGGGTGACGGCGTCGTCGGGTCCGTTCCCGACGGCGACCGTCACGCCGGACCACTGGGGCGCGCTGTCGGTTGTCGGACGTGCGGATCCCGGCGGGCCGGTCGACCGGGTCACGGTGACGGAGGGCCGGTGGGCACGGCGGAAGGGTGAGATCGTGCTGGCCGCCGACTCCGACGCGCCGCCCGTACGCCTCGGGCAGACGCTGGAGTTCTCCGCCCTGCCCGGCAGTCCGACGCTCACCGTGGTCGGTACGGCCCGCTCGGTGAGCCGTACCGCGGAGGCCTGGGTGGTGCCCGCCCAGCTCGCCGGGCTCACCAAGTCCGGTCAGCCGAACGGTTATCAGATGCTGTTCCGCTTCGACCGCGCGGCCACCAAGGCCCAAGTCGCCCAGGACCGCGCGACGGTGGCGGCCACGGCACCGAAGGGCGCGCTGTCCGGTACCCAGTCCTGGCTCTCGGTACGGCAGTTCGCGACCCGCGAGACCGCGCTGTACGTGCCGTTCCTGGCCGCCTTCGGGGTGCTGGGCCTGGTGATGTCGGCGCTGGTCGTCGGGAACGTGGTCGCCGGTGCGGTGGGCACCGGGCTGCGGCGGATCGGCGTCCTCAAGGCGATCGGCTGCACTCCGGGACAGGTCGTCCGGGCTCATGGCGCGCAGGCGCTCGTGCCGGCCACGCTCGGCAGCGGACTCGGCGTGGTCGTCGGGCAGTTGCTCGCCGCGCCCCTGCTGGCGGAGACCGCGGCCGTGTACGGGGCGGTCGGGCTCGGAGTCTCCGTCGGCGTCGATCTGGCGGTGGTCGGCGGGGTGCTGGGTGTGGTCGCGGGCGCGGCGTGGGTGAGTGCCTGGCGGGCGGGGCGGCTGCGCACGGTCGACGCACTGGCCGTGGGCCGTTCCCCGGCGGCGGGCCGCGGGCGCCCGGCGGCCCGGCTGGCGGCGCGGCTGCCGGTGCCACGACCGGTCGGCCTCGGTCTGGCCCGGCCCTTCCACCGGCCGGGCCGCGCCGCCTCGATGGTCGCGGCGGTCGTCTTCGGCACAGCGGCGGTCACCTTCGCCGTCGGGATGGCCGCGTCCTTGGGTGAGGTGATCGCGGCCAAGAACCATGACGCGGCCGATGTGACCGTGAGCGCCGAGCGGCCGGGAGTTCGAAGGCCCGTCCCGATGGGCGCGCCACAGGTGACGGCCGCCCGGGCCGCCGCCGTGAAGGCCGCGATCGCCGCCCAGCCGGGCACCCGCGACCAGTACGGCAGCGTCACGACAGGGGCCGAGGTCTCCGGAGTGACGGGGAGCGTCCCGGTGATCGCCTACGACGGCGACGCCTCCTGGGGCGGCTTCGTTATGGTCTCCGGTCGCTGGATCCGTACAGCGGGCGAGGCGGTGGTGCCGACCCCGTTCCTGACCGCGAGCGGAGCCGAGGTGGGCGACACGGTCACCCTCGCCGTGAACGGCTCACCGGTGCGGATACGGATCGTAGGCGAGGTCTTCGACACCGGCGAGCAGGGCATGCGGGTGTTCACGGACCTGGCGACACTCCGGGCCGCCGCCCCGGACCTGTACCCGACCGAACACGCCGTGCGGCTCGCGCCGGACACCGACGTGAAGGCATACGTCAAACACCTCGACTCGGCGCTGAAGACGCTGGAAGTCACCGCGACCGACGCCAAGTCCGTCAACGGCAGCGACACAGTGGTCGCCCTCGACTCCCTCACCGTGGCGCTCACCCTGATCCTGGTCGCCGTGGCCGGACTCGGGGTGCTGGGCGGGGTCGTGCTCGACACCCATGAGCGCATCCGGGACCTGGGTATCCACAAGGCGCTCGGGATGACACCCCGGCAGACGGTGACGCTGGTGATCGCCTCGGTCGTGCTGCCCGGGCTGGCGGGCGGGGCGCTGGGGGTCCCACTGGGTCTCGCCGTGCACCGCACGGTCATGCCCGCCATGGGCGACAGCGCCGGACTGCGCCTGCCCGACGTGGTCCTGGACGTCTACCGGACACCGGAACTGCTCCTCCTCGCCCTGGGCGGCACGGTGATCGCGATCCTCGGCGCGCTGATCCCGGCGGGCTGGGCGGCCCGCGTCCGTACGGCGACTGCGCTGCGCACCGAGTAGTCAACGACCGCTTCTGGACCGGCCGGTGACGAGGGGTGAGACTGAGGGGATCCGACACCCCGGCCCCAGGAGGGCGACCATGGACGACCGGACAGCGCCTGAGCGTGTCGAGCTGACCCCGCGCGCCGCCGAGCTGGTGCGCCGGCTCCGCGCCGAGCACGGCCCGCTGATGTTCCACCAGTCCGGCGGCTGCTGCGACGGCAGCGCGCCGATGTGCTACCTCGACGGCGAGTTCCGCACCGGCGGCTCGGACGTACTGCTGGCCGAGCTGGCGGTGGACGGCGTCGAGGAGCCGGTCACCTTCTGGATGTCCCGGAGCCAGTACGAGGCGTGGAGCCACACCCGGCTGATCGTGGACGTGGTACCCGGACGAGGGAGCGGTTTCTCCCTGGAGGCACCCGAGGGGGTGCGTTTTCTCACCCGTTCGCGCGTAGTCGACGTCTAGCCGCCCTGCCGGTCACTCCCGTCTGCTGCACTTCCCTGAGTCCTGAGGTACTTGACGAGACATCAGGGGGTGCGGTGACGCATCGTCGGAGACGATATGCAGCGACGACCCGAACTCTGTTCACGATTCTCACGACGTCCGGTGTGCTGGCCGGTGCGGCCCTCACCGGGGCGGCACCGGCCGGCGCCGTGTCGGACACCGGACAGATCGCGTCCGGCGTCACCTACCGGCAGTTCGACGTCCCGGCGGCCAAGGGCACGGTCCACGCCCATCTGCTGACCGTCGACCTGACCGATCGGCACGTCCATGTGGACCTCCTCGAACCGGGCGCGGTGGCCGCCCGGTCGCCGGTCTCCACGATGGCGGACACGGTGGGCGCGGTCGCGGGCGTGAACGGCGACTTCTTCAACATCACCGAGACCCAGCACCCTGGCGTCGAGGCGACCGGCGCGAGCGTCGGCCCGGCGATCGCCCACGGCCGGCTGCTCAAAGGGGCGGTGCCGACGGCCCAGCGGTTCGGCCCGGCGCTGCCGCCCGGCACCGACACCACCGACGTCCTCGGCGTCGGCGTGGACCGCCGGGCCCGGCTGGACCGGCTGACGCTCGTCGGCACCGTCCACACCCCCGACGGGAACCTCACGCTGCGCGGGCTCAACCAGTACGCGCTGGCGCAGGACTCCGTCGGCGCCTACACCGCGGCCTGGGGCTCGGCCTCCCGCAAGCGCGCCACCTGCGGCTCGGACACCAGCCGGGCGGCCGGCTGCAGCACGGACACCTACGAGGTGCGGATCCGCGGCGGCAGGGTCGTCGCCACCGCCGACAGCCCGGGCAGCGGTGCCATCGCGGCGGGTACGACGGTCCTGCTGGGCCGGGAGGCCGGCGCGGACAGGCTGCGCGAGCTCACCAAGGGCGAACGGGTCACGGTGCGCAGGCAGATGGTGGCGTCCGCCTCCAAGGTCCCCTACCGCTTCGCGGTCGGCGGCTACCCGGTGCTGCGCGGCCGCGAACCGCTGGCCGGCCTCAACGACACCACGGCGGCGGTACGCACCGCCGCCGGCTACACGAGCGGCGGACGCAAGCTCCTGCTGCTCGCGCTGGACGGCGCGGTGGCCTATCGCAGCGGCATGACCATCGCCGAAGTGGCGGACGAAATGCGGGCTTTGGGTGCGGTCGACGCGTTCAGCCTGGACGGCGGCGGCTCCACGACGCTGGTGGCCCGCACCCCGGGCGACAGCACGGTGAGCGTGCTCAACCACCCGACCGAGAGCCCGGAACGCCCCGTGGCGAACGGGATCGGGGTCTTCTCGACCCCCTGACCGCGAGCCACCGAGCGAGCTGCTCCGTCTGCGGCCCTGAGCGTCCGGCTCAGGGCCGCAGACTGCTCACCAGGTCGGCGGTCGCGGTGAGCCCGCTGCTGATGGTGGGCGCCATGCTGGTGCTGGCCAGAAAGAACCCGAACAGCATGCAGACCAGGGCGTGCGAGATCTTCAGGGAGCCCTGGCGCATGAAGATCACGGCCAGCAGCAGAAGCAGCAGCACCACAGAGATGGAAACGGCCATCGCGAACCTCCTCCGCCACGCCCGTTTCCGGGCGTTCGGCCGCAAGTGTGGCGTAGCGGAGGGTAGGCCCGTGCGGTCGACACGTCCCCCGATCGGGTGGTGTTACGACGCCCGGTGGGTGTCCAGGAAGGCCTCCAGGCCGGCCAGGTCGTCGGTGTTGAAGTAGTCGACGTCGGCGGCGAGCAGTTCGCTCCACAGCGCGTCGCGGGCGGACCCGGCCACGTCGGGGGTGTTCCAGAAGCGCACCGTCTGGCCGCGGTCGTGCGCCTGGCCGATGATGGCGCGCAGCTTCTGCCGCTCGGCCTCGGGGAACGCGCCGTCCCCGAGCCAGGTGAAGTTGAGCTGCCAGTTGTCGCTGATCAGCGGGACGAAGGAAGCGGGCGCCGAGGTGCCGAGGTCGGTGAGCCGGCCGTCGTAGAAGGCCCGGCGCACGGTCTGTGCCTCCATCGGCGTACGCGCGGCACGGTCACCGGAGATGACGTTGGTGACGGCACCGGGGACGACGCGGCCGTGGACGTACGTCGTGAACAGGTGCCGGTAGCGCCGCAGATGCCGGTCGAGTTCGAGGTACGTGGACGATCCCTCGGTCTTGATGTCGATGAGCAGCTGCAGTGGCTGACGCCAACCGCGGTACACGGAACCGTGGTTGGCCTTCACGATCCGGGCCAGCGGGTCCAGGTAGAGGGACTCCAGGGTGCGGCTCGGGTCCAGGTCGTCTTCGGTGTGGCCGATGAGGAGCTGGTCACCGACGAGGAAGATGTCGGCCTCGACACTGCCGAAGCGGTGGTCGAGGGCGTCGAGGAGGGGATGGGTGTGCTCGTAGTCGTTGTGGGCGTGGGCACGCCACAGCGGACGCGGTCCGCGGTGACCGCCGCCCGCCCAGGCCTGCGCGCCGGGCAGCGCGACAGCACCCGCGAGGGCGGCGCCGAGGGTGGTGAGGGCTCTGCGACGGGTGGTGAGGGCCATGCTCTGCCTCCCTTGTAGGGCCATGAGGGACCGAAGGGAGTATGCGTTCGAGCGGAGCCCAATTGCCGCATCTGCGCGGGGAGTTGGCTGGACCGCCACCCCCGGTTCATTTCATGCCGACCCCGGCACAGGCGCCCCGCAAGGGGCCGCGGGGCTGTATCGAATATGCGGCTCCGCCGCGGGTGCGCGACCAGCCCCCACGCACCCGCGGTCGACGCCGAAATTCACGGCGCCTGAAGATCGACCAGTTCGGCCAGGGATTCTCGATGCGCCCCCGCCGTACCAAAGGCGATCGAATCCGCCTTGGCCCGCTTCAGATACAGGTGAATCGGATGTTCCCAGGTCATCCCGATACCCGCATGCAACTGCAGCGCCTCCTCCGCCGCCCGCACCGCAACCGGCCCCGCATAGGCCTGCGCAACGGCCGTCAACACGTCGGCATCCTCGCCGGAGGCCAGCGCATCGGCGGCCCCCCGCGCAGCGGCCCGCAGGTTCACGACCTCCAGCCACAGCTGCGCCAGCCGGTGCTTGAGCGCCTGGAACCCGCCCACCGGCCGGTTGAACTGCTTGCGCTCCTTCAGATACCGCACGGTCTCGGTCAACGCCCACTCGGCGAGACCGAACTGCTCGGAGGCCAGCAGCCCGGCCCCGGCCCGCAGGGCCCGCCGGACGGCGGGTTCGGCGTCCCCCACCCGGCGGCCGACCGCTCCGTCGAGGGTGACCGTGGCAAGCGGCCGGGTCAGGTCGAAGGCGACCTGCGGAGTGACGGTCACGGCCTCCGCCGCGACCGCGTACAGCCCCCCGTCGTCCCCCGGCACCAGCAGCACGTCCGCGGCGACCGCGTCCGCGATCCCGGTCAACTCGCCGTACAGGCGTCCGTCCTCGACGCGTACGGCCCGCACCGCGGCCCCCGGAGCCACCTGCAGCCCCACGGCCAGCGCACCGATCGTCCGCCCCGACGCAAGCTTCCCGAGCAGCTCCTCGTCACCGCAGGCGAGCAACGCCTCGGTCGCCACCACGGCACTGGTCAGATACGGTACGGGCGCCACGGCCCGCCCCAACTCCTCCAGGACGACGGCGACTTCGCGGTGCGATCCACCCTGGCCGCCCTGCTTCTCCGGCACCAGCAGTCCGGCGAGCCCCATACCCTCGGTGAGGGCCTTCCAGGCCGCCAGGTCGTGCGGGGCGTCCGACTCGGTGCGGGCGACGACGCCCGGCGCGTCGCAGTGGTCGGCCAGCAGGTCCCGCACCGCGGCCCGCAGCGCCTCTTCCTCCTCCGAGTACAGCAGGTCGGGCTGTGTTGTCATCGGGCGAGGTCCTTCCACGCGACGTCCTTGTCGGTGCGCGGCTCGGCCGGCAGGCCCAGCACGCGCTCGGCGACGATGTTCAGCAGGACCTCGCTGGTCCCGCCCTCGATGCTGTTGCCCTTGGCGCGGAGGTAGCGGTAGCCGGCGTCCCGGCCGACGAAGTCCACCAGTTCGGGCCGGCGCATGGTCCAGTCGTCGTACAACAGACCTTCCTCGCCGCGGAGTTCCACCTCCAGGCCGCTGATCTCCTGGTTGAGGCGGGCGAAGGCGAGCTTCATGCCGGCGCCCTCGGGTCCGGGCTGTCCGGCGACGAGCTGCTGGCGCAGCCGCTCGGCGGTGAGCCGGGCGACCTCGGTCTCCACCCACAGCTTCAGCAGCCGCTGGTGCAGGTCGTGGGTGCGCAGCTCGGGGCGTTCGCGCCAGGTCTTCACGACCGGGCCGATCATGCCGCCCTCGCGGGGCAGCCGCATACCGCCGATGGCGACGCGCTCGTTGTTCAGCGTGGTCTGCGCGACCCGCCAGCCGTCGCCGGTCTCGCCGAGGCGGCGGGAGTCCGGGATGCGGACGTCGGTGAGGAAGACCTCGTTGAACTCGGCCTCACCGGTGATCTGCCGCAGCGGCCGGACGTCCACGCCCGGGTCGGTCATGTCGCAGATGAAGTAGGTGATGCCGGCGTGCTTGGGCACGTTCGGGTCGGTGCGGGCGATCAGGATGGCCCAGCGGGCGTTGTGCGCGCCGGAGGTCCACACCTTCTGCCCGTTGACGATCCACTCGTCGCCCTCACGGACGGCGCGGGTGCCGAGCGCGGCCAGGTCGGAGCCGGCGCCGGGCTCGCTGAACAGCTGGCACCAGACCTCCTCACCGATCCACAGCGGCCGCAGGTAGCGCTGTTTCTGCTCCTCGGTGCCGTACTTGAGGATGGTCGGCGCGGCCATGCCGAGTCCGATGCCGTTGCGGCGCGAGTCGTTGTCGGGGGCGCCGGCGGCCTCCAGCTCGGCGTCCACGACGACCTGGAGGGAGCGTGGGGCGCCGAGGCCGCCGAGGCCCTGCGGGTAGTGCACCCAGGCGAGTCCCGCGTCGAAGCGGGCCTTGAGGAAGTCGAGCCGGCCCGTCGTGGCGGGCGGGTGCGCGGCCAGCAACTCGGCTGTGCGGCGCTGGAGTTCGACGGTGTCGGTCATGCCCCGGCTCCCGTCGGTACGACGGTGACCCGGCCGGTGGTGACGCCGTCACCGACCCGCTGCACGGCGGCCGCGGCCTCGGTCAGCGGTACCCGCTCGCTCACCAGGGGCTTGATGGCGCCCTTGGCGGCCAGCTCGGTGAGCTGCTGGTGGCAGTGCAGGATCAGCTTGGGGTTCTTGGTGGCGTACAGGCCCCAGTGCAGGCCCAGGATGGAGTAGTTCTTCACCAGGGCGTGGTTGAGCGCCGGGCTCGGGATGGTGCCGCTGGCGAAGCCCACGACCACGATCCGGCCCTCGAAGGCGACGACCTTGGTCGACTGGGTGTACGCCTCGCCGCCGACCGGGTCGTAGACCACGTCGGCGCCCCGGCCGCCGGTGGCCCCCTTCACGGCGGCGACCACGTCCTCGGCGCGCCGGTCGATGACGACGTCACAGCCCAGCTCGCGGGCCACGGCCGCCTTGTCGGCGCCGCCGACCACACCGATCACCGTGGCCCCGGCCGCCTTGCCGAGCTGTACGGCGGCGCTGCCGACGCCGCCGGCGGCGGCGTGCACGAGCAGCGTCTCGCCGGCCTGGAGCCCGGCCCGGCGGTGCAGGCCGAACCAGCCCGTCTGGTAGCCGATGTGCAGGGCGGCGGTCTCGGCGTCGTCCAGCGCGTCCGGCGCGGGCAGCAGGGCGGCGGCGTCCGCCACCGCGTACTCGGCGAAGCCGCCGTACGGCAGCACGGGGTTGGCGATCACCCGGCGCCCGTCCTCGGTCTCACCGCAGATCTCCACGCCGGGCGTGAACGGCAGCGGCGGGCGCACCTGGTAGTGGCCCCGGCACATCAGCACGTCGGGGAAGTTGATGTTGGCGGCACGCACCTTGAGCAGGACCTGGCCGTCGCCGGGCGTGGGCCGCTCCACCTCCGTCAGCCGCATCACCTCGCTCGGCTCGCCGTTCTCGTGCACTTGCCATGCCTGCATGCGGTGCCTCCACAGACTGCTTCGTCGGGGTCCATCGCATACTAAGCGGTCGCTTGCCGATGAGGGAACAGCTGACGCCACAGCGGACGTGTCACGCCGTACTTCTCGGCCGTGCCCGTACGTGCATCCGCTCCCCCTGTGGCCCGAACAGGCTGAGGAACTCCACCGGCCCCTCCCCCGTCGACCCGAACCAGTGCGGCACCCGGGTGTCGAACTCGGCCGCCTCCCCCGCCGCCAGGACGACGTCGTGCTCGCCGAGCACCAGCCGCAGCTTCCCGGACAGTACGTACAACCACTCGTAGCCCTCATGGGTACGCGGCTCGGGATCGAGTTTCCGCTTCGGTTCGACCACCTTGAAGGCCTGCAGGCCGCCGGGCTGCCGGGTCAGCGGCCAGAAGGTCCGGCCGTACCGCTCCATCGGCTTGGCCCGCACCCGGGGATCGCCGACCGGCGGGGCACCGACCAGTTCGTCCAGGGGCACCTGGTGGGCCTGTGCGATCGGCAGCAGCAGCTCCAGGCTGGGCTTGCGCAGGCCCGCCTCCAGCCGGGAGAGGGTGCTGACCGAGATCCCGGTGGTCTCGGAGAGGGCGGCGAGGGTGACCTCCCGCTCCTTGCGGAGCTTGCGCAGCCGGGGGCCCACCCCCGCGAGAACGTCGTCCGTGGTCATGGTCGTATTGCAGTTCCGGCAAAGAGGTTTGTCAATCCGGCCAGGGATGCGCGACCGTCGCCGACGGAGGTGGTCACCATGACCGATACGTACGAAGTGGTCGTCGTCGGAGGCGGTGCGGCCGGGCTGTCCGCCGCCCTGGTCCTGGGCCGGGCCCGGCGCCGCACCCTGGTCGTCGACGCGGGTGAGCCGCGCAACGCCCCCGCCGCCCATATGCAGGGCTTCCTGTCCCGGGACGGCATGCCGCCCGCGGAGTTCCTGGCCGTCGGCCGCGAGGAGATCGCGCGGTACGGCGTGGAGCTGGTCCGGGACCGGGCGGCGGACGCGTCCAGGGACGGCGACTTCACGGTGTCGCTGGCGAGCGGCCGCCAGGTCCGGGCCCGGCAGCTGATGGTCGCCACCGGCCTCAAGGACGAGCTGCCGCCCGTGCCAGGCGTCGCCGAGCGGTTCGGCCGGGATGTGCTGCACTGCCCGTACTGCCACGGCTGGGAGGTCCGCGACCAGGCCTTCGGCGTACTGGCCACGACCTTGATGAGCGTGCACCAGGCGCTGATGGTCACCCAGTGGTCCAAGGACGTGACGTTGTTCCTGCACCAGGTCGCCGAGACCGAGCTGTCCGACGACGACCTGCGGCGGCTGACCGCGGCCGGGGTACGGGTGGTGCCCGGCGAGGTCGCGGGGCTGCGCATCGAGGACGACCGGCTCACCGGCGTACGGCTCTCGGACGGCGGCGTGCACGCACGGGAGGCCCTGTTCGTCGCCCCGCGTCCGGTCCCGCGGAACGACCTGCTGGTCGCGCTGGGCGCGGAGATGACGCAGACCTCCTTCGGCACCTACCCGGTGATCGACGAGCGGGGCCTGACGACCGTGCCCGGGCTGTGGGCGGCGGGCAACGCGAGCGGCTTCGCCGAGCAGGTGGTCAACGCGGCCAGCCGGGGCTACCGCGCCGGTGCGGCGATCAACGGCGAGCTGCTCTTCGCGGACCTGGACGCCGCCGTGCGGGTGTAGTCCGGAGCCGCCCGTTGCACCATGGCTGCATGCTGCTGACCCGGCTCGCCGAAGTGTCCCGGGAGGTCGCCGCCACCGCGGCCCGGTCCCGCAAGACCGCACTGCTCGCCGGCCTCTTCCGGGAGACGGCCCCGGACGACGTACCGGTCGTCATCCCCTATCTGGCCGGCCGTCTCCCGCAGGGCCGCCTCGGCGTCGGCTGGAAGGTGCTGAGCCGACCGGTCCCGCCGGCCGCCGAACCGTCCCTCACCGTCCGTGCGGTCGACGCCCGGCTGACCGAGCTGGGCAGGGTCGCCGGGCCCGGATCGCAGGCCGAACGCGCCCGGATCGTAGGTGAGTTGATGGGCGCGGCGACCGCCGACGAGCAGCGCTTCCTGCTGGGGCTGATCACCGGTGAGGTGCGGCAGGGCGCCCTGGACGCGGTGGCCGTGGAGGGGCTCGCGCAGGCGACCGGCGCGGACGCGGCCGACGTGCGCCGGGCGGTGATGCTCGCCGGGTCCCTCCAGACGGTGGCCGAGGCCCTGCTCGCGGACGGGCCGCCGGCCCTCGCCCGCTTCCGGCTCACCGTAGGCCGCCCGGTGCTGCCCATGCTGGCGCACACCGCCTCCTCGGTCGCCGAGGCGGTCGGCAGACTGGGCGCCTGCGCGGTCGAGGAGAAACTCGACGGCATCCGGGTCCAGGTCCACCGGGACGGCGACACCGTAAGGGTCTTCACCCGCACCCTCGACGACATCACCGACCGCCTGCCCGAAGTGACATCCGCGGCAAGGGAGTTGAGCGGCGATCGGTTCATCCTGGACGGCGAGGTGATCTCCTTCGACGCCGACGGCCGCCCGCGCTCCTTCCAGGAGACGGCGGGCCGGGTCGGCTCCCGGACGGACGTGGCGAAGGCCGCGCGGGAGGTGCCGGTCTCCCCGGTCTTCTTCGACGCGCTCTCGGTCGGCGACCACGACCTCCTCGACCTCTCCTTCGCCGAACGGCACACGGAACTGGCCCGGCTGGTCCCCGAGCCGATGCGGGTCCGACGGGCGCTGGTGTCCGGGTCCGAGGACACGGCGGCCGCCGAGGAGTTCCTGGCCGCCACCCTGGAACGCGGCCACGAGGGCGTGGTCGTCAAGGCCCTGGACGCCCCCTACAGCGCGGGCCGGCGCGGCGCCTCCTGGCTGAAGGTCAAGCCGGTGCACACCCTCGACCTGGTCGTCCTGGCCGCCGAGTGGGGGCACGGCCGGCGCACCGGCAGGCTCTCCAACCTCCACCTCGGCGCCCGTACCCCGGACGGCGGCTTCGCCATGCTCGGCAAGACCTTCAAGGGCATGACCGACGCGATGCTGGAGTGGCAGACCGCCCGGCTGAAGGAACTGGAGGTATCGGACAACGGCTGGGTGGTGACCGTACGCCCCGAACTCGTCGTCGAGATCGCCTACGACGGCCTGCAGAAGTCCTCCCGCTACCCGGCCGGTGTCACCCTGCGGTTCGCCCGGGTCGTCCGCTACCGCGAGGACAAGCGGCCGCAGGAGGCCGATACGGTGGAGATCCTGCTGGCCGCCCATCCGGAGGTACGGCGTTGACAGAGCCGAAGCGAAGCGCCGGACTGCTGTTGTTCCGGCACACCGACCAGGGCCTCGAGGTATTGCTCGGCCATATGGGTGGCCCCTACTTCGCGAAGAAGGACGCGGGCGCGTGGAGCGTCCCCAAGGGCGAGTACGAGCCCGGCGAGACCGCCTGGGAGGCGGCCCGCCGTGAGTTCCAGGAGGAGCTGGGTCTCGCGCCGCCGGACGGCGAGGCGATCGCCCTCGGGGAGGTCCGGCAGAGCAACGGCAAGATCGTGACGGTGTGGGCGGTCGAGGCGGACCTGGACCCGGCCGCGGTCGACCCCGGCACCTTCACGATGGAGTGGCCGCCGCGCTCGGGCCGGGTCCAGGAGTTCCCCGAGCTGGACCGGGTGGCCTGGCTCGGCCGCGACCGGGCCCGCGAGGTGATCGTCAAGGCGCAGGCGGCGTTTCTCGACCGGCTGGCGGAGCACACGGACTGAACAGATGCGCATGCGTTGCGGTCCGCCGGGCGGCGCGCGAAGGTCGAAGCAAACCCGCTCCCAGGGAGGTCAGCCATGCCCATCGCGACGGTGAACCCGGCGACCGGCGAGACGCTCGAAACGTTCGACGCCATGGACGAGGACGAACTCGAACGCCGGCTCGAACTGGCTGAGGCGACGTTCCGTACGTACCGCGCGAGCGCCTTCGCCGAGCGGGCCCGGCTGCTGCACCGGGCCGCCGACCTGCTGGACGCGGACCAGGACGACATCGCCCGCACGATGACCACCGAGATGGGCAAGCCGCTGGCGCAGGCCCGCGCGGAGGCCGCGAAGTGCGCGAAGGCGATGCGCTGGTACGCCGACCACGCGGAGGAGCTGCTGGCCGACGAGGAGCCGGCGGAGACGGACGTGAAGGACTCGGGCGCGTCCCGGGTACGGGTGCGCTACCGCCCCATCGGCCCGGTGCTGGCCGTGATGCCGTGGAACTTCCCGCTCTGGCAGGTGGTCCGGTTCGCCGCGCCGGCGCTGATGGCGGGCAATGTGGGCCTGCTCAAGCACGCGTCGAACGTGCCGCAGACCGCCCTGTATCTGGAGGACCTCTTCCACCGGGCGGGCTTCCCGGAGGGCTGTTTCCAGACTCTGCTGATCGGCTCCGCGGCGGTCGACGACATCCTGCGCGACGAGCGGGTGCGGGCCGCGACGCTCACCGGCAGCGAACCCGCGGGCCGGGCGGTCGCCGCCACCGCCGGCGAGATGATCAAGAAGACGGTGCTGGAGCTGGGCGGCAGCGATCCCTACGTGGTGATGCCCTCGGCGGACATCGACCGCGCCGCGCGGATCGCGGTGACCGCGCGGGTGCAGAACAACGGGCAGTCGTGCATCGCCGCGAAGCGGTTCATCGTGCACGCCGATGTGTACGACGCCTTCGCCGAGCGGTTCGTGGCGGGCATGCAGGCCCTGCGGACGGGCGACCCGATGGACGAGGGCACGGACGTCGGGCCGCTGTCGAGCGAACAGGGGCGGGCCGACCTGGAGGAACTCGTCGACGACGCGAAGCGGTCGGGTGCGCGGCTGCTGTGCGGCGGGGAGCGGCCGGAGGGGCCCGGCTGGTTCTACCCGCCGACCGTGCTCGCCGGGATCCACCGCGACATGCGCATCCACCGCGAGGAGGCGTTCGGGCCGGTGGCCACGCTCTACCGGGCCGGGGACCTGGACGAGGCGGTCCTCATCGCCAACGACTCGCCCTTCGGACTGAGTTCGAACGTGTGGACGCGGGACGAGGCCGAGGTGGACCGGTTCGTACGGGACCTGGAGGCCGGCAGCGTGTTCGTCAACGGCATGACCGCCTCCCACCCGGCGTTTCCGTTCGGGGGTGTGAAACGGTCCGGGTACGGGCGTGAGCTGTCCGGGCACGGAATCCGCGAGTTCTGCAACATCACCACCGTTTGGCAGGGTGCGTGACGGTTGCGCGGCTACGATCCGGGTGTGAACCGGGAAGTGACTCTGCCTCTGATCGTCGACGACCGCGGGACCCTGCAGGTGGCCGCCGCCGACGTGAGTAAGTTGTTGCGGACCATGGGTGGGCGGTGGGTGCGGCTGGTGGAGGCCGGGGAGAGCGGGCTGGACGAGGACACGGTGGCCGCGCTGACCATCGAGCTGGCGAAGCTCGCCGATCGGATCGACGTGGCTTGTATCGCCCACAGCAGTGGGCAGAACAGCTGAGTTGGCGAGTGCGGGTTGAGTGTGGCTTGTCGCGCAGTTCCCCGCGCCCCTAAAAGCATTCAGCTGAGCGACGTCCAAAACATCTGCACATACGCCTGGAGTAGGCGCCCGTACACATACACCCGCTTCTCATCCAGTCGGCCGGTGTTCAGTCCCGCCTCCACCGCCGCCTCCGCCTGTCGGTCCAGGGCCGGGGCCGGTTCCGCGAAGAAGTCGAAGAAGGCGCAGGACTCGTCCGTGAAGCCGTAGTGGGTGCGGAGCCCCTCGGCGATGCGGGCGCAATACGTGCCCCAGGTCGCGAAGTTGGCCGTGATGGCCAGGACGGCATCCGTCGGGTCGGCGTTGAGGGCGAGCCAGGAGATGTACGCCGGGTACGCCTGGCAGCCCGGTAGGGGCTCGTACGCTTGCATGCGCTGCTCATCCACTTCGCACGCCTCGGTGAACGCACCCAGCCGCTCTGCCGCCAGTTCCTCGCCCTCGGCCAGCATGGTGAAGAACCCGGCGGCCTCCGGCTCCCCGGCGGCGCGCTGCGCCAGATGCACGAACGCGCGGTGGTCGGCGGGAATCACGTGGTGTTGTTCCAGGGCAAGTGCGGCGAGTGTCTCCAGGCTCGCCCGGCCGCTGGCGACGAGGGGGACCAATGGATTGGCGTTCGGGTCCGGGGCAAGCTCTGACCTGGTCGTTTTCAGCATTTCCGCGGCCGTGCCGGGCATCGCGTCCGCCTCGTCCGGATACCTCTGCGCTGATCCGATCCTGACACGGGGTCACCGGTTCGGAGTAGTCCGGCGAGAGATCATCGCCCTCCCGGGTGATCGTGAGGGAACCACCTCCTGAGGTGAACCACCTCTCTGACCGGTCGGGCCCAAACCCACCGGAAGGCTGAAAGCAGGCACGGTTCATGGCGACTTTGTGCAAACCCTCAGTGTCGGTCCCGGAGTACGTGATCACGATGGAGGAGACGCTGGAACTGGCGCGCTCCCACCACGAGAACCACCCGCAGCTGCCGTTGGCGCTGAGACTGATCGAGAACACGGGCGTTCGCACCCGGCACATCGTGCAGCCGATCGAGGAAACCCTCAAGCACCCCGGCTTCGAGGAGCGCAACAAGCTCTACGAGGTCGAGGCCAAGGCCCGGGTCCCCGCAGTCATCCAACGAGCGCTCGACGACGCCGAGCTGCTCACCAGCGACATCGACGTGATCATCTACGTCTCGTGCACGGGCTTCATGATGCCCTCGCTCACGGCGTGGCTGATCAACGAGATGGACTTCGACTCCACCACCCGCCAGATCCCCATCGCGCAGCTCGGCTGCGCGGCCGGCGGAGCGGCGATCAACCGGGCGCACGACTTCTGCTCGGCGTACCCGAACGCCAACGCGCTCATCGTGGCCTGCGAGTTCTGCTCGCTGTGCTACCAGCCGACCGACCTCGGCGTCGGCTCGCTGCTCTCCAACGGCCTCTTCGGTGACGGCATAGCCGCCGCCGTGGTCCGCGGCAAGGGCGGCACCGGCGTCGAGCTCGAGCGCAACGGGTCGTACCTGATCCCCAAGACCGAAGAGTGGATCATGTACGACGTCCGGGCCACCGGGTTCCACTTCCTGCTGGACAAGCGGGTCCCGGCGACCATGGAGCCGCTCGCGCCGGCCCTCCAGGACCTGGCAGGGCTGCACGGCTGGAACGCGTCCGACCTGGACTTCTACATAGTCCACGCGGGCGGGCCACGAATCCTGGACGACCTGAGCAAGTTCCTCCAGGTCGATCCGCACGCGTTCCGGTTCAGCCGGTCCACGCTCACCGAGTACGGCAACATCGCGAGCGCCGTCGTCCTGGACGCACTGCGCCGGATGTTCGACGAGGGCGGCGCCGAGCACCAGGCGCGCGGCCTGCTGGCCGGCTTCGGTCCTGGCATCACCGCGGAAATGTCGCTGGGTCGCTGGCGGCGTTCGGACGAAGAGGCGGCTTGACCGAGATGACGCTCACCGAACCACTCGACCCCGCCGACGAGGCCGCCGGTGCGGCCCCGGGCGTGGCCGGCTGCCCGGTCCGGCACTGGGAGGTGCCGGACCTGGCGGGGGTGGACTTCGACCCCACCCTGGCCGAGCTGATGCGGGAGGGTCCGGTCACCCGGATCCAGCTGCCCAACGGCGACGGCTGGGCCTGGCTGGTCACCCGGTACGACGACGTACGGATGGTGGCCAACGACCTCCGGTTCAGCCGCGAGGCGGTGATGGACCAGCCGGTCACCCGGCTCGCCCCGCACTTCATCCCGGACCGTGGCGCGGTCGGCTTCCTGGACCCGCCCGACCACACGCGGCTGCGCCGCTCGGTGGCCTCCGCGCTCACCTCCAAGGGCGTGGAGCGGGTCCGGGTGAAGGCCCGCCGCATGCTGGACGAGCTCGTCGACGAGCTGATCCAGGACGGCCCGCCCGCCGATCTCACGGCGACGGTCCTGAGCCCCTTCCCCATCGCGGTGATCTGCGAGGTGATGGGCGTTCCGGCCGCCGACCGGCACACCATGCACATCTGGACCCAGCTGATCCTGTCGTCCAGCCACGGCAAGGAGGTCAGCGAGAAGGCCAAGCGCGAGATGGGCGCCTACTTCGGCGACCTCATCGCCCTGCGCGACGGCAGTGCGGGCGAGGACGTGGCCTCCCTGCTGGGCGCGGCCGTGGGCCGCGGCGAGGTCACGCTGGAGGAGGCCGTCGGTCTCGCCGTCCTCCTCCAGATCGGCGGCGAGGCGGTCACCAACAACAGCGGGCAGATGTTCTACCTGCTTCTCACCCGGCCCGACCTCCTTGACCGGCTGCGCACCGAGCCGGAGATCCGCCCCCGGGCGCTCGACGAGCTGCTGCGCTACATCCCGCACCGCAGCGCGGTAGGGCTGTCCCGGATCGCCCTGGAGGACGTGGAGATCAAGGGCGTGCGGATCCAGGCGGGAGACGCGATCTACGTCTCCTACCTGGCCGCCAACCGCGACCCGGACGTTTTCCCGCACCCCGAGACGATCGACTTCACCCGCAGTCCCAACCCGCATGTGTCCTTCGGGTTCGGCCCGCACTACTGCCCCGGCGGCCAGCTCGGCAGGCTGGAGGAGGAACTCCTGGTCGACGCCCTGGTCGACCGGCTCCCCGGACTGCGGCTCGCCGTACCTCCGGACCAGGTTCCCTTCAGAAGGGGCGCGTTGATCCGGGGACCCGAGGCACTTCCGGTGACCTGGTGAGTGGCCCATGACCACGACCGAGGGACTCCTCGTACCACCGGGACACGGGCGCGTGGTCCAATCGCCGGCCCAGCGCGTCACCTTCAAGGTGACGGGCACGCACTCGCGGATGGCCTCCACCTTCGAGGTGGAGGTCCCGCCGGGCTTCGACGTGGGCGCCCATGTGCACACCCGGAGCGAGGAGTTGTTCTACGTCCTCGAAGGCGAGCTGGACGTTCTCGCCTTCGAGCCCCGCATCCGCACTCCCGACAACTGGCAGAAGTGGGAGTCGGCTTCGGGCACGAGGGTGGTGCGGGCGACCCCGGGCACGCTGATCGCCGTACCCCCCGGCTGCCCGCACGCCTTCGCCAACCCGACGGACACCCCGGCGCGGATGTTCTTCCAGGCGTCCCCGCCACCCGACCACGAGCGCTACTTCGAGGAACTGCTGGAGATCCTGGGCAGCGACGGTCCTCCGGACCTCGAGGCGATCGGGCAACTCCGCAAGCGCTACGACATCGAGCAACTCACGCCTCTGAAACACCGGTGAGGAGATCTACCCAGGGGCGCGGGGAACTGCGCGAGCAACCACGACGCCGCGTGGGCCCGCAACGCACCCGCACCCCCACGGCGCTACCGGATCGGCATACCCGACAAGGTCCGGGCGATCACCAACCGCTGCACCTCACTCGTACCCTCGAAGATCGTGTAGATCGCCGCATCGCGGTGCATCCGCTCCACCGGATACTCCCGCGTGTACCCGTTGCCGCCCAGGATCTGGATCGCCTGGGCAGTGACCTTCTTCGCGGTCTCGCTGGCGAACAACTTCGACATCGAGCCCTCGGCGGCGGTGAACGGCTTCCCGTTCACCGCCATCCATGACGCACGCCACACCAGCAGCCGGGCCGCGTCGATCGACGTACGCATGTCCGCGAGCTGGAAGGCCACGCCCTGGTTGTCGATGATCGGCCGCCCGAACTGCTCACGGGTCTTGGCGTAGTCGAGGGCGACCTCGAAGGCGGCCCTCGCGGTACCCACCGCCATGGCCCCCACCGCGGGGCGGCTCGCCTCGAACGTCGCCATCGCCGCGTTCTTGACCCGCTCGCCGCCCGCCCTGGCTCGCTCCCGGGCACGGGCGAGGCGCTCGTCCAGCTTCTCCTTGCCGCCGAGCAGGCAGGAGCCCGGCACCCGGACGCCGTCCAGGACGACCTCGGCGGTGTGCGAGGCACGGATCCCGTGCTTCTTGAACTTCTGGCCCTGGGCGAGCCCGGGCGTCCCCGGCGGGATGATGAAGGACGCGTGGCCCTTGGAACCGAGCTCCGGGTCGACGACCGCGACGACGACATGGACGTTGGCGATGCCGCCGTTGGTCGCCCAGGTCTTCGTGCCGTTGATCACCCACTCGTCCTTGGCCTCGTCGTACACGGCCCGGGTGCGCATGGAGGCCACGTCGGAGCCGGCGTCGGGCTCGGAGGAGCAGAACGCGGCGACCTTGACGTCGTTGGGGTCGCCGTACATCTGGGGTATCCAGGTGCCGATCTGCTCCTCGGTGCCGTTGGCGAGGACGCCGACGGCGGCCAGACCCGTGCCCACGATGGAGAGGGCGATGCCCGCGTCACCCCAGAACAGCTCCTCCATGGCCATCGGTATGCCGAGACCGGTGGCGTCGAAGTACTGCTGGGCGTAGAAGTCGAGAGAGTAGATGCCGACCTTCGCGGCCTCCTGGATGACCGGCCAGGGAGTCTCCTCACGCTCGTCCCATTCGGCGGCCGCGGGGCGGATGACGTCGGCGGCGAAGCCGTGCAGCCAGTCCCGGACCTCCTTCTGTTCGTCGTTGAGTTCCATGGTGAACTCGGCCATGACCCCTCCAGCGGCAGCGCATAATGTGTTACTAGCGGTAACCCGAGTCTGTTACTCGTCGGTAGGAAAAGTCAACTCCCAAGGTCACCTCGGCAGCCAGTTCGAGATGGGTCGGCTGCCAGGTGTTAGTTTGCGCAGGCGTCACCGAAACAGCACGGGGTGGGGAGAGCACATGGACACCACACAGCGGACCGAACAGCAGCGGTCCGCCGACCGCCGACGGCGGGAGCTGTTGGAGGCCGCCGACCGGGTGGTGCTGCGCGACGGCCCACAAGCGTCGATGAACGCGATCGCGGCGGAAGCCGGCATCACCAAACCGATCCTCTACCGCCACTTCGGCGACAAGGGCGGCCTCTACGCGGCCCTGGCCAAACGGCACACGGACGCGTTGCTGAACTCCCTGCGGGAGGCGCTGGACGCACCGGCGGACCGACGCGAGCGGGTCGAGGCCACATTGGACACGTATCTCGCGGCGATCGAGGCGCGGCCTCAGGTGTACCGGTTCCTGATGCATCCCGCGGAGGGCAGCACCGGGTCCGACCAGGGGTTCGACGTGGGGAAACACTCGGCTCCGCTGTTGCGGCGGATGGGTGAGGAGCTGGCGCAGGTCATCGAGGACCGGCTGGATCTCGGGCCCGGGAGTCAGCAGCTGGCGCGGGTGTGGGGGCACGGGATCGTCGGGATGATGCACGCGGCGGGCGACTGGTGGCTGGGGGAACGGCCCTGCACTCGTGCAGAACTGGTGAAGAGTCTGGCCGATCTGCTGTGGGGCCGCTTGGCAGCTGCGGGGGACAAAATCGGAGGTCCGGGGTTCTGAGAGGTTCGGTTTCGACTGACCGCCCGGTGGGGGCTTGTCGCGCCCACGCGGCGGAGCCGCACATCGATACGGCCCGCTCCCCTGGAGGGTTGCGCTCAGCGGTGCCATGAAGATTTGGCCACCTGTCGCAGCAGCTTGCGCTTGCGCCGGCCCGTCACGTGGTCGGCGTACACGCGGCCCTCCAAGTGATCGGTCTCGTGCTGCAGGCACCTCGCGAAGAAGCCCGTGCCGTGGATCGTGATCGGCTCCCCCGTCGCCGTGAACCCCTCCACCACCGCGTGGTCGTAGCGCTCCGTCCCCGCCTCCAGGCCCGGCAGGGACAGGCAGCCCTCCGGGCCGCGGATCGTCACGCCGTCCGCCGCCACCAGGCGGGGGTTCACCACATGGCCCAGATGCCGTACGTCCTCGTCGTCGGGGCAGTCGAAGACGAACACCCGCAGCGGCTCCCCCACCTGGTTCGCCGCCAGGCCCACGCCCTCCGACGCGTACATCGTCGCAAACAAGTCCTCCACCAGACGGGAGAGTTCGGGGCCGAAGCCGGTGACCTCCGCGCAGCGGGTGTGCAGGACGGGGTCGCCGAGCAGAGTGAGGGGCCGGACCCGCCCATGGGCGCCCGGAATGGAACCTTGTCGCATGGCCGCAAGGGTACGGTTCGAATCGGCCCCTGCCCGCCGCGCAGGCGAGGGCCGGAATTCGGGTGTGCGAATGGATCTCGATAGGCTGAGGTGCACACCACGTTGCCGGATGGCTGAAGCGCGGCGCGTAGTCAAGGAGGATCGAGAACTGATGGCAGGCAACTCGGACCCGCTCACGCCGCGGGCCAAGATCGCCGTGACCGCGGGCAAAGCGGTCGCGGCGGCGTCCCGTGCCGCGGGACGCGGCAGCGGATCCGTGATCGGCGGCCGGGTCGCACTGAAACTCGACCCCGACCTTCTCGCCCGGCTCGCCCAGAACCTGGACGTCACGCTCGTCTCGGCGACCAACGGCAAGACGACGACCACCCGGCTGATCGCCGAGGCGCTCAAGGCCGCGGGCCCGGTCGTCTCCAACGCGCTCGGCGCCAACATGCCCGCCGGTATCACCTCGGCACTGGCCGGCGGCTCCGAGGCCAAGTTCGGTGTGATCGAGGTCGACGAGAAGTACCTCGCCGGGGTGGCCCGGGACACCGACCCGAAGTGCATCGCGCTGCTCAACCTCTCCCGCGACCAGCTCGACCGGGCCGCCGAGACCCGGATGCTCGCCGAGAACTGGCGGGAGGGCCTGGCCGGCTCGAAGGCCGTCATCGTGGCGAACTGCGACGACCCGCTGGTGGTGTGGGCCGCGTCCTCCTCCCCCAATGTGATCTGGGTCGCCGCCGGGCAGATGTGGAAGGACGACGCCTGGTCCTGCCCGTCCTGCGGCGGTGTGATGCAGCGCCCGGGCGACGACTGGTTCTGCGGTGAGTGCGGGTTCCGGCGGCCGACCCCGAGCTGGGTGCTGTCCGGGGACCACGTCCTCGACCCGCACGGGTCCGCCTGGCCGATCCACCTCCAGCTGCCGGGACGCGCCAACAAGGCCAACGCGGCCTCCTCGGCCGCCGTCGCCGCCGTCTTCGGGGTGCCGCCGCAGGTCGCCCTGGAGCGGATGTACCAGGTGCAGGCCGTCGCCGGACGGTACGACGTCGTGCAGTTCCAGGGACGTGACCTGCGGCTGCTCCTCGCGAAGAACCCGGCCGGCTGGCTGGAGACGTTCTCGCTGATCGACCCGCCGCCGACCCCGGTGATCCTCTCCGTGAACGCGCGCGGCGCGGACGGCACCGACACCTCCTGGCTGTGGGACGTGGACTACACGCGCCTCACCGGCCACCCGATCTTCGTGCTCGGCGACCGCAAGCTGGACCTCGCGGTGCGTCTCGAGGTCGCGAACCAGCACTTCCAGGTCTGCGACTCCCTCGACCAGGCCGTACAGATGGCCCCGCCCGGCCGGATCGAGGTCATCGCGAACTACACCGCGTTCCAGGATCTGCGCCGCCGCGTCGGCAACTGACTGACCCCGAAGGACGATCATTGATGAGCGACAACCAACTGCGGCTGGTGTGGATCTACCCGGACCTGCTCAGCACCTACGGCGACCAGGGCAACGCGCTCGTCGTGGAGCGCCGGGCGCGGCAGCGCGGTCTCGACGTGGCCCGGCTGGACGTGCGCAGCGACCAGCCGATCCCGACCTCCGGCGACATCTACCTGATCGGCGGCGGTGAGGACCGTCCGCAGCGGCTCGCCGCCGAGCGGCTGCGCCGCGACGGGCACCTGTACCGGGCCGTGGAGAACGGCGCGATCGTGTTCTCGGTGTGCGCCGGCTACCAGATCCTCGGGCACGAGTTCGTCAACGACCTGGGCCAGCGCGAGCCGGGCCTCGGCCTGCTCGACGTGACGACCGTACGCGGCACCGGGGAGCGGTGCGTCGGTGACGTCCTCGCCGACATCGACCCGCGCCTCGGGCTGCCCCAGCTCACCGGGTTCGAGAACCACCAGGGCGTCACCCAGCTCGGCCCCACCGCCCGCCCCCTCGCCCGCGTCCAGCTGGGCCGGGGCAACGGCACCGGGGACGGCACCGAGGGCGCGTACAACGACACCGTCTTCGGCACGTACATGCACGGGCCGGTCCTCGCCCGCAACCCGCTCATCGCCGACCTGCTGCTGAAGCTCGCGCTCGACGTGAACGCGCTGCCGCCGATCGACGACCGGTGGTACGAGGCCCTGCGCAGCGAGCGGATCGCGTCGGCGCAGCAGCCCGCCTGACCGTACCGGAGTGGTCGATTCCGGGCCCGCCTGACAGGGTGTCCGCTCACATGTGCGGGCGCGTCCAGCAGGCGGACGCCCGGTACGGCGCGGCCCCCTCCCGCCGGTAGGGTGACGGCGATGTCAGCCGGACAGCGTGGTCCGGTCTTCGGCCCACGTGGAGAAGGTTGTTTCGGGCTATGCGCATTGGTGTCCTCACGTCCGGCGGCGACTGCCCCGGCCTGAACGCCGTCATCCGGTCCGTCGTGCACCGTGCCGTCGCCGACCACGGCGACGAGGTCATCGGCTTCCGGGACGGCTGGAAGGGCCTCCTGGAATGCGACTATCTCAAGCTCGACCTCGACGCCGTGGCCGGCATCCTGGCCCGTGGCGGCACGATCCTCGGCTCCTCCCGGGTCCAGCCCTCTCACCTGCGGGACGGCGTGGAGCGGGCCAGGGGCCATGTGGCCGAACTCGGCCTCGACGCGATCATCCCGATCGGCGGTGAGGGCACGCTGAAGGCGGCCCGGCTGATGTCCGACGCCGGCCTGCCGATCGTCGGCGTACCGAAGACCATCGACAACGACATCGCTGTCACCGACGTGACCTTCGGCTTCGACACGGCCGTGGGTGTGGCCACCGAGGCCCTCGACCGGCTGAAGACCACCGCCGAGTCCCACCAGCGGGTCCTCGTCGTCGAGGTCATGGGCCGGCACACCGGCTGGATCGCCCTGCACTCCGGCATGGCGGCCGGCGCCCACGCCATCGTCGTACCGGAACGGCCCTTCGACATCGAGGAATTGGCCCGCCGGGTCGGCGAGCGGTTCGAGGCCGGGAAGCGGTTCGCGATCGTCGTAGCGGCGGAGGGGGCCAAGCCGAAGGCGGGCACGATGGCCTTCGACGAGGGCGGCAAGGACATCTACGGCCACGAGCGGTTCGCCGGGATCGCCCGGCAGCTCTCCATCGAGCTGGAGCAGCGGCTCGGCAAGGAGGCGCGGCCGGTCATCCTCGGGCATGTGCAGCGGGGTGGCACGCCGACGGCGTACGACCGGGTGCTGGCGACGCGGTTCGGGTGGCATGCGGTGGAGGCCGTGCATCGCGGGGGGTTCGGTCACATGACCGCGCTGCGGGGGACGGACATCGTGATGGTGCCGCTCGCCGAGGCGGTGGAGACGTTGAAGACGGTTCCCGCGGAGCGGTACGAGGAAGCGGAGACCGTGCTTTAAGAGGTCCTAACAAAGGCGCTGTACGTGGCGGTGGGTGATGAGGCAGGTGGCGAGGCCGAGGAAGGCCTCGTGGATGTCGTCGCGTCGCTCCCAT
>NZ_JBSHAF010000019.1:0-61439 GCF_053611365.1 Streptomyces sp. NPDC054813
TGCAGGGGGGACCCTGTGGGAGAGTAGGACACCGCCGAACAAATTTTGAGAAAGGCCCACGCCGTTATGGCGTGGGCCTTTCTGCGTTTACGGGCGTTTTTGTATTCGCGGGGGAATTGGCAGGCCCACAGGGAGCCTGCCACCGAGTTTCAGAGCCGGCCCGCCGCTTTCAAGGCCAGGTACGCGTCGGCCAGTGCGGGAGCGAGATCTTCAGGCGTCGCGTCCACAACCGTCACACCGTGCCGACGGAGTTGCTCCGCCGTGCGGTGCCGTTCGCTCTGCGCCTGTGCTGCTGCCGCCGCCTCGTACACCGCGTCGGCGTTTCCGCGTGCCGTCGCCATTCGGGCGATATGCGGGTCGGCCACAGAAGCGAGCAGCACCGTATGGCGTTGGGTCAGTTGGGAGAGCACGGGAAGCAGACCCTGTTCGACCGGTGCCGCGTCGAGCGTCGTCAGAAGGACGATCAGGGAACGGCGTGGAGCCGTACGGAGCGCCGTGGCCGTGAGTCCGCGCGCGTCCGTTTCGACGAGCTCCGGCTCCAGCATGGCCATCGCGTTGACCAGGGACGGGAGGACATCGCCTGCGGCACGGCCCTGGACGAGGGCACGGACCCGGCGGTCGTAGGCGAGCAGATTCACGCGGTCGCCCGCGCGGGAGGCGAGAGCGCCGAGGAGGAGTGCCGCGTCCATCGAGGCGTCCAGGCGTGGGGCGTCGCCGACGCGGCCGGCGGAGGTGCGGCCGGTGTCGAGGACCAGGAGGATGTGCCGGTCACGTTCGGGACGCCAGGTGCGTACGGCGACCGCAGACTGCCGGGCCGTGGCTCGCCAGTCGATGGAACGGGTGTCGTCGCCGGGAACGTACTCGCGCAGGCTGTCGAATTCCGTGCCTTCGCCGCGGGTCAGGACGCTGGTGCGGCCGTCGAGTTCACGCAATCGGGCGAGTTTCGACGGCAGGTGCTTGCGGCTGGTGAACGGGGGCAGAACCCGTACGGTCCAGGGCACTTTGTGGCCGCCCTGGCGGGAGAACAGACCCAGGGGGCCGTAGGAGCGGATCGTGACGCGGTCTGCCTCGCGGTCGCCACGGCGGGTGGGGCGCAGGCGGGTCGTCACGTGTCGGCGTTCGCCCGGTGGGACGGTGAGGTGGTGGCGTGAAGCGTCGATCTCCGTGCCGGGCTGCCAACTGCTCGGCGGCCAGCCGTCCCTGAGGCGGGCCCGGAGGGTGCGTCCGGACGGGTTGGTCACGGTGAGGGCGATGTCGGCGGTCTCGCCGAGGCGCGCGGACGTGTCGCCGGAGCGGGATAGCACGAGGCGCCGTACCGGAGCAGCCAGAGTGAAGTCACAGGCGCAGGCCAGGGCGAGCGGGCCGTTGACGGCGAGGAAGCCCGTCCAGCTCGGTTCCCAGATGCCGATGGGGATCGATCCGATGGCCGCGAGGAGGGCGGCGCGTCCGGTGAGGGGCATCAGCGGGGGACCGGGACGTGGGCGAGGATCGCGTTGATGACGGAGTCGGCCGTCACGCCCTCCATCTCGGCCTCGGGGCGGAGTTGGACGCGGTGGCGGAGGGTGGGCAGGGCGAGGGCCTTGACGTCGTCGGGGATGACGTAGTCGCGGCCGGTCAGCCACGCCCAGGCGCGCGAGGTGGCAAGAAGTGCGGTGGCGCCGCGCGGGGAGACGCCGAGGGTGAGGGACGGCGACTCTCGGGTGGCACGGCAGATGTCCACCACGTAGGCGGTGATCTCGGGGGAGATGGTCGTCTTGGCGACCGCGGCACGGGCGGCTTCGAGGTCGGCGGGGCCGGCCACGGGGCGTACGCCGGCGGCGCGCAGGTCGCGCGGGTTGAAGCCCTCGGCGTGGCGGGTGAGGACGTCGATCTCGTCCTGGCGGGAGGGGAGAGGGATCGTCAGTTTGAGGAGGAAGCGGTCGAGTTGGGCTTCAGGGAGGGGGTACGTGCCCTCGTACTCGACCGGGTTCTGGGTCGCGGCGACCAGGAACGGGTCTGGGAGCGGGCGCGGTGTGCCGTCCACCGTGACCTGGCGTTCCTCCATCGCTTCGAGGAGGGACGACTGGGTCTTGGGAGGGGTGCGGTTGATCTCGTCCGCGAGGAGGAGGTTGGTGAAGACGGGGCCGGCCTGGAAGGAGAACTCGGCGGTGCGGGTGTCGTAGACGAGGGAGCCCGTGATGTCGCTCGGCATGAGGTCGGGGGTGAACTGGACGCGTTTGGTGTCCAGTTCGAGTGCGGAGGCGAGGGCGCGCACGAGCAACGTTTTCGCGACTCCGGGGACTCCTTCAAGTAGCACGTGTCCGCGGCAGAGGAGAGCGACGACGAGACCGGTCACGGCGGGGTCCTGGCCGACCACGGCTTTGGCGATCTCGGCGCGCAGGGCCTCCAGGGAGGCTCGGGCGTCGGCCGGGTTCCCGGTGTTCCCGGCGTTGTCGGTGGTCGGGTCCATCATGGACGGCGTACCTCTCTTTCGAGGGCGTCGAGTTGGTCGGTGAGGGCGATGAGGTCCGTGTCATCGCCGGGCGGCGGTCCGAAGAGGAGGGAGTGCAGGGCCTGGCCGTCGCCGTGGAGGTGGGCGGAAAGGGCGGGGAGCAGGGCCTCGGGAGCGTCCGCCTGGGAGACGGAGACGCCGACGAGGGGGGCGAGGCGGGTGCGAGCGGTGGAGCGAAGAGCGGCAGCCGCGCGGTCGCGGGCGTTGGCTTTGCGGTAGAGGCGGGCGCGGCCTTCGACGGTTTCGGAGGCGCGGATCGCCACGGGGAGTTTCTCGACTACCAGGGGGCCGAGTCGGCGTGCCCGCCAGAAGGCAGCCAGGACCGCGGCGAAGAAGAGCTGGAGTGTGCCCCAGAGCCAGCCGGAGGGGAGCAGGTCGAACAGGGACTTCTGGTCGCCCGTGCCGGTGGCCGAGGCGTCGGAGAGCGAGGGGAGGTACCAGACCAGATGGTGGCGGGAGCCGAGGAGTTGGAGGGCGAGCGAGGCGTTGCCCTGTTCGTCGAGCCGGTCGTTGAGCAGGATGTCGGGCGCGCCGAGGACGATGGTGTCGCCGCCTCCGGAGACCGCGGGGACGCGGATCAGCGTGGCCAGACGCTGGCTGGGGTAGCACGAGTCGGCGTCGAGGTGGGTGGTGGTGTAGCGGATGCCACCGGTGTCGGCGCTGCCGGCGCGGCGGGCCTCGGCCAGGCTGCAGTGGGGGTCGAGCGTGGACTTCAGGCTGGTGGCGGGGTCGGCGGTGACGCCGGGGGCGAGCCGTTCCACGGACGTGCTGCCGGCGGCGACCAGGATCGTGCGGCCGCCCGATCCGGCGGTCGACACCCGCAGCTGGGACTGCTGCCCCGGCGTGAGCAGGTCGGGGACGGCGACGAGCAGGGTGGTGTCGCGGCCGGCCGCGGCCCGGGCTTCCGCCAGGGTGGTGACCACACGGGTGGACACGCCCCGGTCGGCGAGGAGTTCGGCGACGGCGCGGCTTCCGTGGGGGTCGGCGGAGCGCGGGTCGAGGGCTCCGTGCCTGCTGTCGGAACGGACGACTGCGATGGCCACGGCACCGGCCAGCAGGAGCACCACGGCGAGGACGATGCCCCGGGTCCGGGTCCACACCTGGCGGGTGGTGGGCGCGGTGGAGGTGGGCGGAAGGGCTACGCCGGTGGTCATTCGGCGGCCCCCTGGCGGGTGTTGTGGGCCGTGCTCGGGGTACTGCTGGCGAGTATCGGCTTGGTGCGTTCCAGGTCGCGGTCGAGTTCGGCGATGCGCTCGTACGACGCCTGGGTCGCCCTGCGGCCTCCGTACGTCACGTCGTCGAAGTCCCGGGCGGCCGCGCGCAGCCGGTCCGTGTGGGCGGGCAGGACGCGGCCGGCTTCGGCGGCGGCTTCGTCTGCGGTGCGGCCCGGGCGGACGTCGAGCAGGGCGCGTTCCTCCAGGGCGCGGACGACGGCGCGCATGCGTTCCTGGAGGGCCTGGTTCCAGTGGCCCTGGGCGGCGTGTGCCTCGGCGGCCGCGCGGTGTTCGGCGGCGCTGCGGGGGCGGTCGTCGAACAGGGCGGCGGCGGAAACGGGTCGGCGGCGTGGGGTGCCCAGGCGCCACCACAGGGCGCCGAGGACGGCGACGATTGCCAGGACCACGACGACGAGGCCCAGCGTGCCCCCGGGCGTCGCGGACGCGGCGGCGGAGAGCATGCGGCCGACCCAGTCCAGGAAGGCGTTCAGGGCACGCTGGAACAGCCCGGGGTCGTTCTCGTGGTACATCCGCTTGGACAGCTCATGCCGTGCCGCCTCCCGTGCGGGGTCGCGCGGGATCGTCACGGGCGGTTCGTCGCCCGAGCCCAGCGACAGCAGGGCCGTGGCCCGGGCCCGTAGCAGGCCGTGTACGGCCTCTTCGGCGGCGCGCGGCAGGGCGGCGGGCACCGCTGTGAGAACTCCCCCCGTCGGACTCACCGCATCAGCTCCCCGGGACGGTGCCGGGGGTGCTGGCGCCGTAGTTCTCGACACCGGCGGCGCGGGCCAGTTCGAGGTCGAGGGCCTCGCGGCGGATGCGCTGGTCGATGTAGAGGAGCACGGTGACGCCCGCGTTGATCGGGAAGGTGAGCATGGAGCCGATCACCGAGCCGATGCCGCTGACGATGAGGAACGTCCAGCCGACGTTGGCGTTGGTGCTCTCGAGGAAGCCGGAGAAACCGTCGCCGCTGAGGATGGCGGCGCCAACGGCGAAGGGGATGACGGCGATCGAGGAGACGATGTTGGCGATGATCGTCGCCAGGATCTGGATGCCGAAGACCCGCCACCAGGAGCCGCGGACCAGCTTGATGGAGCGCCCCAGCGACTTCGTGATGCCCTGCTTCTCCAGCATCAGGGCGGGGGAGGCCAGGGAGAAGCGGATCATCAGCCACAGGGTGACCACGCCGCCCGCGAGGATGCCCAGGACGAGCAGTGCGGCGATGGCGCCGCCGGGGCCGCCGGCGATCGCGACGACGATGCCGGGCAGTGCGCCGACGAGCAGGATGCCGACCGCGATGAGTCCCATCAGGACGATGAGGCCGAACAGCTTGACGACCTGCGGGCGCGCGTCGCGCCAGGCCTCGCGGGTGGTCACGGACTTGCCGAGCACGGCGCGGCTGGTGACGGTGGTCAGCAGGGCCGTCGCGATGATGGTGCCGACCAGCGTGATCAGCAGGACGGCGCCCGAGCTGGCCATGACCTCGCCCGCGGCGCGGGACACCTCGCTGAAGGAGGCGCTCGGGTCGTTGAGGGTGTCGGTGGTCTCGGTGTCGTTCAGGACGAGGCCCTGGAGGAGGATCACCGCGACCTGGGTGACGACGGCGACCGTCAGCGAGATGCCGAGGACCGTGCGCCAGTAGGTGCGCATGGTGGAGACTGCGCCGTCGAGGATCTCGCCGACGCCGAGCGGGCGCAGCGGGATCACACCGGGCTTGGCGGCGGGCGGGGGGCCGCCCCAGCCGCCGCCCCAGGCTCCGTATCCGCCGGGCGGGCCGTAGCCGCCGCCCGGACCGCCGGGCCCACCGGGGCCGCCGTAGCCTCCGTAGCCGCCGCCAGGGGGCTGGCTGCCCCAGCCGGGGCCGGGCGGTGGGGGCGGCGGTGCCTGGCCTGGTGCCGGGGCGCCCGTGGGCGCGGACCACTGGCCGGGTGGTGGCTGGTCCTTGGACCACTTCGAGCCGGAGCCCTGTGGGTCCGTTTCCGGCTGATCGGTGGGCTGCTCGGCAGGGCCTGCGGGGACGGGGCGGTCGGCAGGGGCGGACGCGCCGGGTTCCCGCCCGTCGGACGGGGCGGATCCGGGCGAGGCCCAGCCCGGAGTGTCGTTCATCGAAGCTCCTTCACGGTGCCCGTCCGCGGTCGCGGTGGCAGGTTGGCTGCCATCGTGCCATGGGGTGGTCACCCAGTGACCTGCCGCGGTACAGGCTCCGCACCTTCAATTGTCCGCCGGATACGGGGCAGACTGACGGCATGGCTGATCAGTACGCGCAAACCGGCGAGGACAAGCGGCCGACAGGAATGCCCGTGATCCGGTGGGAGGAGCCGCCCGAGGGCCCCGTAGTGGTCCTTCTTGACCAGACCAGACTGCCGGCCGAGGAGGTCGAGCTGGTGTGCACGGATGCGTCCGCGCTGGTGGAGGCGATCCGGACGCTCGCGGTGCGCGGGGCGCCGCTGCTCGGGATAGCGGGGGCGTACGGCGTCGCGCTCGCCGCCGTGCGGGGTTTCGACGTGGACGAGGCCGCGGTGGCGCTGGCGGGTGCCCGGCCGACGGCCGTGAATCTTTCCGTCGGGGTGGGCAGGGCCGTTTCGGCCTACCGGTCGGCTCTGGCCAAGGGCGGTGACAGCGGGGCTGCGGCCGTGGCGGCACTGGTTGCGGCGCGGGCGCTGCACCGGGAGGACGCCGAGGCCAGCGCCCGGATGGCCGGGCACGGGCTGGCGCTGTTGGACGAGTTGCTGCCGGGCGGAGGGCACCGGATCCTGACGCACTGCAACACCGGGTCGCTGGTGTCGGGAGGTGAGGGAACGGCGTTCGCGGTGGCCCTCCAGGCGCATCGCGTGGGGCGGCTGCGGCGGCTCTGGGTGGACGAAACGCGTCCGTTGCTGCAAGGCGCTCGCCTGACGGCGTACGAGGCGGCTCGCAGCGGCATGGCGTACACCTTGCTCACCGACAACGCGGCAGGTTCGCTGTTCGCGGCGGGGGAGGTGGACGCGGTGCTGATCGGGGCGGACCGGATCGCGGCCGACGGATCGGTGGCGAACAAGGTGGGGAGCTATCCGCTCGCGGTGCTCGCGCGCTACCACCATGTGCCGTTCATCGTGGTGGCGCCGGTGACGACAGTGGATCTGGAGACGCCGGACGGTGCGTCCATCGAGGTCGAACAGCGCCCCGGATATGAGGTGACCGAGGTCACAGCGCCGCATGTGCCGGTGACGGGAGCGGGAGGCGGGATTCCGGTGGCACCTCTGGGGACCCAGGCGTACAACCCGGCGTTCGACGTGACGCCGCCCGACCTGGTGACGGCGATCGTCACCGAGGAAGGCGCCGTTTCGCCCGTGACGGCTGAGGCTCTTGCCGAGCTGTGTGCCAGGTCACGCCAGGTAGCGATCAGCTAATCGGACGATGGCGGCTCGATCGACGGTGACGGCCCCTCGACCTGCGGCGATTCGCAGACGAAGGGGCCGTGACATCAGAGGGTGACATCCGTGGGGAGCCCCAGCACCCGGTTGCCCGTGTGAACGGGCCGACATCCATCACTGACATGGACGTCGGGGGACGGGGGCAGACAGTGACGGCTCCCTGCGGCTATCGTCACTGGCCGGTGACCCTGGTCACCTGCGCAACCTTCACTGTTATGAGAATGGGATGATGTCGTTTATGAAGGGACGAGTCCTTGTCGTCGACGACGACACCGCACTGGCCGAGATGCTCGGCATTGTGTTGCGTGGTGAAGGTTTTGAGCCGTCTTTCGTAGCCGACGGTGACAAGGCGCTGGCCGCTTTCCGTGAGACCAAGCCCGACCTGGTGCTGCTGGACCTGATGCTGCCCGGTCGGGACGGTATCGAGGTGTGCCGCCTGATCAGGGCGGAGTCCGGGGTGCCGATCGTGATGCTCACGGCGAAGAGCGACACCGTCGATGTGGTCGTGGGCCTGGAGTCGGGCGCGGACGACTACATCGTGAAGCCGTTCAAGCCGAAGGAGCTGGTCGCCCGGATCCGGGCCAGGCTGCGGAGGTCCGAGGAGCCGGCGCCGGAGCAGCTCGCCATAGGTGACCTGGTCATCGACGTGGCCGGGCACTCGGTGAAGCGGGACGGGCAGTCGATCGCGCTGACCCCGCTGGAGTTCGACCTGCTGGTCGCGCTCGCCCGCAAGCCGTGGCAGGTGTTCACGCGTGAGGTGCTCCTGGAACAGGTCTGGGGCTACCGGCACGCGGCGGACACCCGTCTTGTCAACGTTCACGTCCAGCGGCTGCGCTCCAAGGTCGAGAAGGACCCGGAGCGGCCGGAGATCGTGGTGACCGTCCGTGGTGTCGGATACAAGGCCGGACCGAGCTGACATGTCCGAGGACAGTGCTGCTTCGGCCCCCGGCCGGTCCGGGGACCGTCCGGAGCGGCCTGTCGGCGGAAAGAGGCCCCGTTCGCGCTGGGCGATGCTCTTCGAGGGCGGCCTGCTGCAGGGCGGGGTCCAGGGCAGCCCGGTGCTGCGGCTGTTCATGCGCTGGGTGCGGCGGCCGTTGCTGCCGGTCATGCGGCTGTGGCGGCGCAACATCCAGCTCAAGGTCGTCGTCACCACCCTGCTGATGTCGCTGGGCGTCGTTCTGCTGCTCGGATTCGTCGTCATCGGGCAGGTGCGCAACGGCCTGCTGGACGCCAAGGTGAAGGCCTCGCAGAGCCAGGCCACCGGGGGTTTCGCGGTGGCCAAACAGAAAGCCGACGAGGCCGCGGCCGGCACCGGTGACACCGCTGTGTCGGCGGACGGCCGGCAGTCGCAGAACCTCACCCCGTGGATGAGTGATCTCGTCGAGTCCCTCTCCAGCGGTGGTCAGGGCGCCTTCGACGTGGTGACGCTGCCCGCGGGTGACAACAGCGGCGGCGGGCGCGGACCGCGTGCCTCCGGCCAGGTCGACCCGACGTCCAGCGTGCCCGACGACCTGCGCACGCGGATCAACAGCAGCATGACGGCCGCGCAGAGCTACACGCGGATTGTCTACAAGGACAGCGACAAGGAGTCGCAGCCCGCCCTGGTCATCGGCAAGCAGGTCAACGACCCGAACAGTGACCCGTACGAGCTGTACTACCTCTTCCCGCTCACCCAGGAGGAGAAGTCCCTCAGTCTGGTCAAGGGCACGCTCGCGACCGCCGGGCTCTTCGTCGTCGTACTGCTCGGGGCCATCGCCTGGCTGGTGGTGCGGCAGGTCGTCACGCCGGTGCGGATGGCGGCCGGGATCGCCGAGCGGCTGTCCGCCGGGCGGCTCCAGGAGCGGATGAAGGTCACCGGCGAGGACGACATCGCGCGGCTCGGCGAGGCCTTCAACAAGATGGCGCAGAACCTCCAGTTGAAGATCCAGCAGCTGGAGGACCTGTCGCGGATGCAGCGCCGGTTCGTGTCGGACGTGTCGCACGAGCTGCGTACGCCGTTGACGACCGTGCGGATGGCCGCCGACGTCATCCACGAGGCGCGCGAGGACTTCGACCCGGTGACCGCACGATCCGCGGAGCTCCTCGCCGACCAGCTGGACCGGTTCGAGTCGCTCCTCGCCGACCTGCTGGAGATCAGCCGCTTCGACGCGGGCGCGGCGGCGCTGGAGGCCGAGCCGATAGACCTCAGAGAGGTCGTACGGCGGGTGGTCAGCGGGGCTGTGCCGCTCGCGGAGCGCAAGGGCACGCACATACGTGTGCTCGGCGACCTGCAGCCCGTGGTCGCCGAGGCGGACGCCCGGCGCGTGGAGCGGGTGCTGCGCAACCTGGTGGTCAACGCCGTGGAGCACGGCGAGGGCAAGGATGTAGTCGTCAAGCTGGCCTCGGCGGGCGGGGCGGTCGCGATCGCGGTGCGCGACTACGGCGTCGGGCTCAAGCCCGGCGAGGCGACCCGGGTCTTCAGCCGCTTCTGGCGGGCGGACCCGGCACGCGCGCGTACCACCGGCGGTACGGGCCTGGGGCTGTCGATCGCTCTGGAGGACGCGCGGCTGCACGGCGGCTGGCTGCAGGCGTGGGGGGAACCGGGCGGCGGTTCGCAGTTCCGGCTGACGCTGCCGAGGACCGCTGACGAGCCGCTGCGGGGCTCGCCGATACCCCTGGAGCCCAAGGATTCCCGGCGCAACCGGGGTCTCAGTGACGCCGGTCTGCCGAGCGGCGAGGACAAGCGGGCCACCGTGCCGGTGCAGTCCGGCGGCGGACAGGGGGCGGCGCTCGCTTCCATGGCACAGCGGATGGCCACCGTGGCCCCGACCGCCGACCCGACCGCGCTGCCCGGCAACGGTGCGCGGGTGGTACCCAGGCCCAGCGGGGGCGCGAGGCGCCAGGAGGGCACGCCCGGGACCGGCCCGGCGGACGACGGGAGCGTCGGCGGGCAGGACGAGTCGAACAAGCCAGGGGAGGCATTTCGTGGTCGCTGACCGCGAGGGGAGCGCGCGGCCCGGACCGGTGCGCGCGGTGGCGTACGCCGCCTGCGGGGCCGTACTGCTGGCGGGCTGTGCCTCCATGCCGGACAGCGGCGACCTGCGGGATGTCGAATCCACGCCCCGGCAGGACACGCAGGTGCGGGTGTTCGCCATGCCGCCCCAGCAGGACGCCTCCTCCACCGAGATCGTCCAGGGCTTCCTGGAGGCTCTGACCAGCGACGATCCGCGCTATGACACGGCGCGCAAGTATCTGAGCACGGCCGCCGCGAAGACCTGGCGGCCGGAGTCGCAGGCGACGGTGCTGGCGAACGGGCCGAGCATCCAGACCGACCCGCGCCCGGCCGGCCGGGACGGCACGGACAGCATCACCTACTCGCTGCAGGGCAGCCGGGTGGCCACGGTCGACGCGCAGCAGGCGTACACGCCTGTCGCCGGGGCGTACCAGCGGACGGTGCATCTGACGAAGGACGCCAAGAGCGGGCAGTGGCGGATCGACGCGCTGCCGCAGGGCGTCGTGATGGGCAAGTCCGACTTCCAGCGCAACTACACGTCCGTCAACAAGTACTACTTCGCCTCGGACACCTCGGCCGGAGAGACCGGGCAGCCGGTGGCGGTCGCCGATCCGGTGTTCGTCCGCAGCCCGGTGGATCCGACGACCCAGCTGGTGCGTTCGCTGATCAAGGGCCCCACCACGTGGCTCGGCCCGGTGGTCCGGTCGAGCTTCCCGACGGGTACGGCGCTGAAGAAGGGTGTGTCCGGGCTGACGCCGGACGACCAGAACCAGGTCACCGTGCCGCTGAACGTCAAGGCGTCCCGGATCGGGTCGGCCAAGTGCACCGAGATGGCGACCCAGTTGCTGTTCACGCTGCGGAGCCTGACGCCCACCGTGGACTCGGTCGCGCTGCGGTCCGTCAACGGCGGCCGGATGTGCGACGTCACCGAAGATCAGGCCGAGGCCACCGCCTGGCGCCCGTCCGCCAAGCGGCCCGACTACCTGTACTTCCTCGACAGCAAGCACCGGCTGGTGCGGATGACGACCGGCGGTACCGGCACCAGCGCGGTCGCCGTGCCGGGCCCGTTCGGCGCGGGCACCAAGTCGCTGCGGTCGGTGGCGGTCGCCCGCGACGAGCGGACCGCGGCCGGGGTCACCGGCGACGCCAAGTCGCTGTACGTCACCTCGCTCGCGTCGGACGGTTCGCTGGGCGATGCCGTGCTGACCAGCCACGGAGCGACCGAGGACGACCGGCTGACGGCGCCGAGCTGGGACGCCCGCGGTGACCTGTGGGTGGCCGACCGGGATCCCGCCAAGCCGCAGCTGTACATGCTGGCGCAGGGCGTCGGTCAGCCGCTGGCGGTGCAGATCCCCGAGCTGGACGGCCGTATCAAGGACGTGCGGGTCGCCGCCGACGGGGTGCGGATCGCGCTCGTCGTGGAGAAGGACGGCAAGCAGTCGCTGCTCGTGGGGCGGATCGAGCGCACCAAGTCCGATGACCAGCAGGAGGTTTCGGTCCTCGAACTGCGTTCCGCGACTCCTGGCTCCGAGGAGGTCACCGCGATGTCCTGGGCCGGGGACAGCCGGCTCGTGGTGGTCGGGCGCGAGCAGGGCGGCGTGCAGCAGACGCGGTACGTCCAGGTCGACGGCTCCACGCCGGACGGGCTGGCGCCCGCGGCCCTCACGGGTGTCCTGGCAATCGCCGCGTCCGAGGACGACCGGGTGCCGCTGGTGGCCGACTCGCAGGACGACGGGATCGTCCGGCTGCCGTCCGGGGCGCAGTGGCAGAAGGTGGTCAAGGACGGTTCGGCGCCGGTCTATCCGGGCTGAGCCCGGAGGTGGCGTGAGACCGGCCGTCCCGGTCCGGCGCGGAGCCGGCGGGGCGGCCGTCTTGTTCGGGCGGGGCGCCCGTTGTCCGTGCGGCCGGGACGACCTTGTACGGAGCGCCCGGGGGCTGTGTGCCCAGGGCGACCGTTCTCGGGTGGAACACCGGTCTCCTCACCCGTGTGGGTGACGCGTTGTATGGGTCGCACGGAGTTGTCCACAGGCAGTTGTCCACAGGGGTGGCCGGTGTGGCCGGTCATTGGCACAGTGGGCACATGCGGGGGTGGTGGCAGGACCTCACCGACCTGGTACTCCCGGCCGAGTGCGGAGGCTGCGGTACGCCTCGCACGGTGCTCTGTGCCGAGTGCCGTGCCGCCCTGAACGGGGCCGTACCGCGCCGGGTGCGCCCGGTGCCGAAGCCGCCCGGGCTGCCGGCGGTGTACGCGGCGGCGCATTACGCGGACGAGGTACGGGCGGCTCTCCTCGCCCACAAGGAACGGGGCGCGTTGGCGCTCGCCGGGGCCCTGGGCGCGGCTCTGGCGGGAGCGGTACGGGCCGGACTCCGGGAGAGCCGGACGGCCTGGGCCGGTGACGGGAGCGGCGGTGCCCGGGCCGGTGGGCCCGTGCTGCTCGTGCCGGTGCCCTCCGCGCCGTGGGCCGTGCGGGCGCGGGGACACGATCCGGTGCGCCGGATCGCCCTCGCGGCGGCCATGGAGCTGCGCCGCACCGGGGTCTCGGCCCGGGTCGCCCCGGTGCTGCGGCAGCGGCGGGTCGTGGCCGACCAGTCGGGGCTCAACTCACGGCAGCGGCTGGTGAACCTCGACGGCGCACTGGAGGTGACGGCCGGCGGCGCCCGGCTGCTCGCGGGCGGCCGTGTCGTCCTCGTCGACGACCTCGTCACGACCGGCGCAACCCTCGCGGAGGCGGCGCGTGCGGTACGGGAGTCGACGGGGCCTGGAGGGGCAGAGGAGGAGACAACGGCTGTGTATCGGCGCGCGGCTTGGGAAGGAAGGGAAGAACGGACGGCCGGACCGAGGGAAGAACGAGCGAGGTGGACACGGGACGCACCGGGAATGGCCGAGGGGAACTCCCTCGCATGGCCGATCCGTGCGGCTGTGGTCGCGGCCGTACCGGATTCTTTCGAAATGAACCGGAACTGACTGTGAGCGCTCATCGTTGCAGGTAGTGACCGGATCAATTCACCTGAATGGAGGTACGCATCAGTAGAGGGTGACGACATCCGTCCGGGCGAGATATGTTCGGTTGTGAGGGAGAAAGCCGCAGGCCGTGCCTCCCGTATCCGAATGCCGTGCCGCGGGTTTTCCGTAATCATCGCGGTGCTGGGGTGCAGATCTTGCCCATGGGGGAGGAGGAGGTGACGTCGTCGAGTCCGAGGCTCCGGGGTTCACCGGAGTCGGGTGCAAAAAGGGAGATGCTCCGCCAGTGAAGCGGAGTGCTCCGGGAACGGAGTTCTGCGTGGACATCGTCGTCAAGGGCCGCAAGACCGAGGTGCCCGAGCGGTTCCGCAAGCACGTGGCCGAGAAGCTGAAGCTGGAGAAGATCCAGAAGCTCGACGGCAAGGTGATCAGCCTCGACGTCGAGGTGTCCAAGGAGCCCAACCCCCGACAGGCCGACCGTTGCGACCGAGTGGAGATCACGCTCCGCTCCCGCGGTCCGGTGATCCGGGCGGAGGCAGCGGCCAGCGACCCGTACGCGGCACTCGACCTGGCGGCGGAGAAGCTGGACGCGCGGCTGCGCAAGCAGCACGACAAGCGGTTCTCGCGCCGTGGCGCACAGCGGATCTCGGCCGCCGAGGTCCCCGACCACGTCCCGGACGCGGCGACGCTCAACGGCGACGGCAGCCCCGTCCGGGCGGAAGAGCCCGACGGTGTGCCCACCAAGAAGATCGGTTCCCTGGAGGTGAAGGGTGAAGGCCCCCTCATCGTCCGCGAGAAGACCCACGTCGCTTCCCCGATGAGCCTCGACCAGGCCCTCTACGAGATGGAACTGGTCGGACACGACTTCTACCTGTTCGTCGACTCCGAGACCAAGGAGCCGAGCGTCGTCTACCGGCGGCACGCGTACGACTACGGCGTCATCCACCTCAGCACGGACCCGATGGTCGCCCAGGCGCAACCCCCGGCGGCGGGAGGCACGCTGGGCGGCTGACCCGCCCGCCCGGCAGCTGAGCCTGTGCCCCTGGAAGCGTGTGTGCGCCCCCGGGGGCACCGGTGTGCGACCACTTCGCGCCCCGCTCTGTCTCCGCGTTGTCGCCCGGGCATGGAATCATGGCCGCAACGGTCCAACCGGTGGATCGCTGCCTTGGGTTGGCGATGGCACAGCACCACAGGCCACAGCCTTCAGGGGGAGGAACGATGGCGGACAGCTTCGGACCGCTGCAGGACGATGCCGACGACGGCGTCGTCGGCCTGGGCCCGGACGCGGGGGCCACTTCGCGCAAGGAACCGATCAGAGTCCTTGTCGTGGACGACCATGCCCTCTTCCGCCGCGGTCTGGAGATCGTGCTCGCCGCCGAGGAGGACATCCAGGTCGTCGGGGAGGCGGGTGACGGCGCCGAGGCCGTCGACAAGGCCGCCGACCTGCTGCCGGACATCGTGCTGATGGATGTCCGGATGCCCAAACGCGGTGGTATCGAGGCGTGCACCTCCATCAAGGAGGTCGCGCCCAGCGCGAAGATCATCATGTTGACGATCAGTGACGAAGAGGCCGATCTCTACGAGGCGATCAAGGCGGGCGCGACCGGATATCTCCTCAAG
Organism: Streptomyces sp. NPDC054813; assembly: GCF_053611365.1. Classification (NCBI taxonomy): domain Bacteria; kingdom Bacillati; phylum Actinomycetota; class Actinomycetes; order Kitasatosporales; family Streptomycetaceae; genus Streptomyces; species Streptomyces sp. NPDC054813. The sequence continues at coordinate 14,690 of NZ_JBSHAF010000019.1, forward strand.
GAGATCTCGACGGACGAGGTGGCCACGGCCATTCGCGCGGTGGCCGACGGACAGTCGCAGATCAGCCCTTCCATGGCGTCGAAACTCCTTACCGAGTTCAAGTCGATGATCCAGCGCACCGACGAGCGCCGGCTGGTGCCGGCGCCACGGCTCACCGACCGAGAACTCGAAGTACTCAAACTCGTCGCCACGGGCATGAACAACCGCGATATCGCGAAGGAGTTGTTCATCTCCGAGAACACCGTGAAGAACCATGTGCGCAACATCCTGGAGAAGCTGCAGCTGCACTCCAGGATGGAGGCGGTGGTCTACGCGATGCGGGAGAAGATCCTGGAGATCCGCTGAGTCCGCCGACGTCGGTCAGCGCAGCGCGGTCGTCAGCGCGCGGGTGACGTCCCGGACGAGCGGCTCGCGCAGTTCCGGGGTGTCCACCCGCTCCACGCGCACCGTGGTGCAGTTCACCCAGCTCGCCGCTTCGACGAGCGCCTCGGCCACCGCCGGAACCGCCTTCGGGCCGTCCAGTGTGACCTGGCGTGCCACCAGGATGCCGCCGGCCTCACGCGCCGGGTCGACCCGGCCCACCAGGCGGCCGCCGGCCAGCACCGGCATCGCGTAGTAGCCGTACACCCGCTTGGGCTTCGGGACGTACGCCTCCAGGCGGTGGGTGAAGCCGAAGATCCGCTCGGTGCGTGCCCGGTCCCAGATCAGGGAGTCGAAGGGGGAGAGCAGCGTCGTACGGTGCCGGCCGCGCGGAGCTGTGGCCAGGGCCGCCGGGTCCGCCCAGGCGACCTTGGACCAGCCCTCCACCTCCACAGGGACCAGGCCCGATTCGGCGATCACCGCGTCGACCTGCTCGCCCTTGAGCCGGTGGTAGTCGGCGATGTCCGCGCGCGTGCCGACGCCCAGCGACTGACCGGCCAGCCGGACCAGGCGGCGCAGGCACTCGGTGTCGTCCAGATCGTCGTGCAGCAACGTGTCCGGGACCGCGCGCTCGGCGAGGTCGTACACCCGCTTCCAGCCGCGTCGCTGGACGCACACCACCTCGCCGTACATCAGCGCGCGCTCCACGGCGACCTTGGTGCCGGACCAGTCCCACCACTCGCTGGTCTTCTTCGCGCCGCCCAACTCCGTGGCGGTCAGCGGGCCTTCGGTTCGCAGCTGCTTGATGACCTGGTCGTACGCGCCGTCGGGGAGCTCGTGGCTCCAGTGCGGGCGGTCGCGGTAGGCGCGGCGGCGGAAGGCGAAGTGCGGCCACTCCTCGATCGGCAGGATGCAGGCCGCGTGCGACCAGTACTCGAACGCGTGGGGTCGTGCCGGAGACGCGCCGAAAGATCCCGTCGTCCAGTAGGCGGCCTCGACCGCCTTGCGGCCGACGGCGCCGAGGCGGGCGTACGGGATGAGCTCGTGGGAGCGGGCGAGGACCGAGATGGTGTCGAGCTGGACCGCGCCGAGGTGGCGGAGCACGCCCCGCACGCCCGAGCGGCGGTCGGGGGCGCCGAGGAAGCCCTGTGCCCTCAGGGCGATTCGGCGGGCTTCGTCCGCCGAGAGGGCGGCGGTGGGGCGCGGAAGGGTCGTCATGGCTCGGACGATAGAGGGTGGCACTGACAGTCCCGTACGACATGGGGTTTCATCCCTGCGAAGGGCCCGGCAGGTAGGGCGCGGCCGAGGGCAGGCCCAGGTCCGACGGCAGCAGGGAGCCCACCCAGCAGTCGCGTCGCACACCCTTGTTGTTGAGGGCGGAGCGAAGGGTGCCCTCGATGGTGAAACCGGCGCGTTCCGCGACCGCGCGGGAGCCGTGGTTGCCGACCTCGGCACGCCACTCGACCCGGTCGATCGCCAGCTGCGTGAACCCCCAGCGGGCGGCCGTGAGGGTGGCCTCGGTGATGTAGCCGCGGCTGCGGTACTCCTTGGCGGCCCAGAAACCCACCTCGGCCGTCCCCAGGGAGCGCATGGTCAGGCCGAGCATCCCGGCCAAGTCCCCCGTCGGCAGGAAGACGCCGAAGGTGAACATCGAACCCTCGGACCAGCCGTCGGGGACCAGCTGCTCCGTGAAGCTCCGGGCGTGTTCCGGGAGATAGGGCGAGGGAATCGTCGTCCAGCGCTGGATGTCCGGGTCCTGGACGGCCGTGTACACCGCTTCGGTGTCCTGCGGGCCGACCGTGCGCAGCAGCAGGCGGGGGGTGGCGAGCGTGACGGGTTCCATCGGCCGATTCTGCTCGGCCCGGCGCCTGGCACGCCATCCATTTCGCGTTCCGTGACCGGGTGATCACGGATCGCGCAATTCCTCGGCGGATGCGGCACTATCCGCATGCACCGGCCGTTGTCCCCTGTGAAGCGGCGATGAAGCGGAAAACAACCTGGCGACACCACCGAGCACAACCGAATACCCACCCGGAGGAGTCACACGAAGGGGGCTCGGGGAGCCCTCGGGAAAGCAGCGGACGGCCGTCGGGCCGCCAGGCCTCCCGGCGCGGCCGGGTCCTCGCATACGATGGCCGTTGCTCAGTACGTCCAATGGAAACCGACCGTCCCAGGCCCGACCGGCAAGGAGACAAACCCCCGTGTCCGTCCTCTCGAAGATCATGCGTGCAGGCGAAGGCAAGATCCTGCGCAAGCTGCACCGCATCGCGGACCAGGTCAACTCCATCGAAGAGGACTTCGTCGACCTCTCCGACGCCGAGCTGCGGGCCCTCACCGATGAGTACAAGCAGCGCTACGCCGACGGAGAGAGCCTCGACGATTTGCTCCCCGAGGCGTTCGCCACCGTCCGCGAGGCCGCCAAGCGCGCCCTCGGCCAGCGCCACTACGACGTGCAGATCATGGGTGGCGCCGCCCTCCACCTCGGCTACGTGGCCGAGATGAAGACCGGTGAGGGCAAGACCCTCGTCGGCACCCTCCCCGCGTACCTCAACGCGCTGTCGGGCAAGGGCGTCCACCTCATCACGGTCAACGACTACCTGGCCGAACGCGACTCCGAGATGATGGGCCGCGTCCACAAGTTCCTGGGCCTGAACGTCGGCTGCATCCTGGCCAACATGTCGCCGGCCCAGCGCCGCGAGCAGTACGCGGCGGACATCACGTACGGCACGAACAACGAGTTCGGCTTCGACTACCTGCGCGACAACATGGCATGGTCCCAGGACGAGCTCGTCCAGCGCGGCCACAACTACGCCATCGTCGACGAGGTCGACTCCATCCTGGTCGACGAGGCCCGTACGCCGCTGATCATCTCCGGCCCGGCCGACCAGGCCACCAAGTGGTACGGCGACTTCGCCAAGCTGGTCCTGCGCCTGAAGAAGGGCGAGGCCGGCAACCCGCTCAAGGGCATCGAGGAGACCGGCGACTACGAGGTCGACGAGAAGAAGCGCACGGTCGCGATCCACGAGTCCGGCGTCTCCAAGGTCGAGGACTGGCTGGGCATCGACAACCTCTACGAGTCGGTGAACACGCCTCTGGTGGGCTACCTGAACAACGCCATCAAGGCGAAGGAGCTCTTCAAGAAGGACAAGGACTACGTCGTCATGGACGGCGAGGTCATGATCGTCGACGAGCACACCGGTCGTATCCTCGCCGGCCGCCGCTACAACGAGGGCATGCACCAGGCGATCGAGGCGAAGGAAGGGGTGGACATCAAGGACGAGAACCAGACCCTCGCCACGATCACCCTGCAGAACTTCTTCCGCCTCTACAAGCGCCACGACCACAACGGCAAGGAACAGGCCGGCCTGTCCGGCATGACCGGTACGGCCATGACCGAGGCCGCCGAGTTCCACCAGATCTACAAGCTCGGCGTGGTCCCGATCCCGACGAACAGGCCCATGGTCCGCAAGGACCAGTCGGACCTGATCTACCGCACCGAGGTCGCCAAGTTCGAGGCGGTCGTCGACGACATCGCGGAGAAGCACGAGAAGGGCCAGCCGATCCTCGTCGGCACGACCTCCGTCGAGAAGTCGGAGTACCTCTCGCAGCAGCTCTCCAAGCGCGGCGTCCAGCACGAGGTGCTCAACGCCAAGCACCACGAGCGGGAGGCGTCGATCGTCGCGCAGGCGGGCCGCAAGGGTGCCGTGACGGTGGCCACCAACATGGCCGGCCGTGGTACCGACATCAAGCTCGGCGGCAACCCGGACGACCTCGCCGAGGCGGAGCTGCGCCAGCGCGGCCTCGACCCCGAGGAGCACATCGAGGAGTGGGCGCAGGCGCTGCCCTCGGCTCTGGAGAAGGCCGAGCGCGCGGTGAAGGCCGAGTTCGAAGAGGTCAAGGAGCTCGGCGGCCTCTATGTCCTCGGTACCGAGCGGCACGAGTCGCGCCGGATCGACAACCAGCTGCGCGGTCGTTCCGGCCGTCAGGGCGACCCCGGTGAGTCCCGCTTCTACCTCTCCCTCGGCGACGACCTGATGCGCCTGTTCAAGGCCCAGATGGTGGAGCGCGTGATGTCCATGGCCAACGTGCCGGACGACGTGCCGATCGAGAACAAGATGGTCACCCGCGCGATCGCGTCCGCGCAGTCGCAGGTCGAGCAGCAGAACTTCGAGACCCGTAAGAACGTTCTGAAGTACGACGAGGTGCTCAACCGCCAGCGTGAGGTCATCTACGGCGAGCGCCGCCGCGTCCTGGAGGGCGAGGACCTGCAGGAGCAGATCCAGCACTTCATGGACGACACGATCGACGCGTACGTCGGTGCGGAGACCGCCGAGGGCTTCCCGGAGGACTGGGACCTCGACCGTCTGTGGGGCGCCTTCAAGCAGCTCTACCCGGTCAAGGTGACCATCGACGAGCTGGAGGAGGCGGCCGGCGACCGGGCCGGTCTGACCGCCGAGTACATCTCCGAGTCCATCAAGGACGACATCCACGAGCAGTACGCGTCGCGCGAGGCGCAGCTCGGCTCCGAGATCATGCGTGAGCTGGAGCGCCGGGTCGTGCTCTCGGTCCTGGACCGCAAGTGGCGCGAGCACCTCTACGAGATGGACTACCTCCAGGAGGGCATCGGCCTGCGCGCGATGGCCCAGAAGGACCCCCTGGTCGAGTACCAGCGCGAGGGCTTCGACATGTTCACCGCGATGATGGACGGCATCAAGGAGGAGTCCGTCGGCTACCTGTTCAACCTGGAGGTCCAGGTCGAGCAGCAGGTCGAGGAGGTCCCGGTCGAGGACGCCGCGGCGGTCCCGGAGGGTGTCCAGGACGCGGTGCCGGCCCAGGCGGGCTCCCGTCCCGAGATCCGTGCGAAGGGCCTGGAGGCGCCGCAGCGGCGGGGCATGCACTTCTCCGCGGCCACCGTGGACGGCGAGGGCGGCATCGTCGAGGGCGACTTCGACTACGACGACGAGGAGCCGGCGCGTTCCGAGGCGGACGGTCTCACCCGCGCCGAGCGCCGCAAGCAGGCGAAGAGCCGCCGCGGTCGCAGGAAGTAACGGCAGCACCGACAGCGCTCCACCAGGGCCGGCCACCCCGCAAGGGGGGCCGGCCCTTCGGTCTGTGGCCGGGGCTGGTGGGCCTTGGGTTTGTGGCCGGGAGTTCGGCGGACTTCGGCTCGTGGCCAGGGAGCGGTGGGCCTTCGGCTTGAGGCTCGAGGCCTGAGGGCGGCGGCTTTCGGTATGTGCCCGGGGGCGGACTTCGGCTCGTGACGTTGGTCCGGCAGTTCTTCGGCCTGTGGCGCGGGGGACGGGGTCCTCACAGCGCCGGGGAAGCGTCCTGCCGGCAGAACGCTTCCCCCGGCGCGCTGAGCCAGGACTAGCCGCCGTGCGGTGTGCGGGGGCCGCCCAGTTCCACCGCTGTGCAGCGCCAGCGCAGGTCCTGGCCCTGTTCCAGGCGGAAGGCCATGGCGCGCAGCTGGTCGCCGGCAGCGACGCGGGCGAAGACCTCCAGGGCGCCGGCGCGGGGCACGTAGTAGCCGATGTCGCGGACGACCGGGTCGGTGCCGCGGGTGCGCAGGGGGCCGCGTTCGGCGAGGCGGGCGAGGTCGTCGTAGGCGGGGCCCGCCGTGTGCCGCAGCATCCAGTGGACGGGACGGCGGCCGCTCAGGACGGCCAGCAGGCGCTCCGCGAAGAGGTCGGTGGGGCGTGGGTTCGGCGGAGCCGCCGGAGGCGTCAGAGGCCTGCGGGAGGACGCGCCGGGGCGACGGGAGTCACGGCGGCCGGGCGGGCGGGTGCCCGGGCGGAGCTGGGCGGTCCTGGTCATGACCTTGTTCATGGGGATCCCCGTTCGGCGGGCCTGGCGGGTACCAGGCGGTAACTTGCGGTTGAGGATCTTGTACGGGGGCCGGGCCGGCGACAGCAAGGCGGTGACGGCCCGTGTCGAGGGCCTGGAAGGGTTCACCTATCCGAGTGATCGGGGGTGCGGGAAACCCACTGGGCGGGCGGCGGTGCCGGGTGAATCGCCGGGCACCGGGTTGACGTCCCCGACGTCACCGCCCGGGACCCGAAAGGGGACGCCCGCACGTATCCTGAAGGCCCTCCGGGAGGCGCCAGGACCTTCCGGAGACGCAGAGAGTCGAAGAGTCCGGAAGAGAGCGGCCACCCATGCGCGTCTACGTCCCCCTGACCCTCTCCGGGCTCGCCGAGGCGCACAAGACGGGCGAGCTGGGGACCGGTCCGTTCGCCGCCTACGCCGTCACGCCCGCGCTGCGCGAGTGGTACCTCACCGACGACATAGAGGAACTGGAGTACGCCGCGCTCAACCGGGCCGCGCTCGCCTCCCTGCGGCTGCTGGCCGCCGACCAGGGCGCGCCGCGGCGCCGGGTCGTGGTCGCCGTGGACGTCCCCGACGGCACGGCGGCGGCCGACCCGGACCGCGGGCTCGACCCGGCGGCGCTGGGCGAGGTGCGGGTCACCGGGACGGTCGCGCTGGCCAAGGCGGCCTCCGTGCACGTCGACTCCGACGACGCGGAGGAGGACGTGACCGCGGCGGCCGGGGCTCTTCCGGCGGCGGACGGCGGGGACGACGACGCGCAGTTCGTCGTGGACGGGGCGGAGGACCACGAGCTGCTCTGGTACGCCACGCAGGAGATCCCGAACCTGGTGGGGCTCGGCGGCTGAGCGGGGCCAACAGGGCCCATTCGAACGCCTGTGACCTGCGGCGATGCGTCGCCGGTCTTGATTGTCAGTGCTGGCGGGTAGCGTTTTTGGCATGGGGAAGCACGGAAGCGCGCACATCGTCTGGGACTGGAACGGGACCCTGTTCCACGACAACGACGCGATCATCGGGGCGACGAACGCGGCATCGGCCGAGCTGGGCCTGGCGCCGATCACGCTGGACCAGTACCGGTCGCTGTACTGCGTGCCGGTGCCGAAGTTCTACGAGCGGCTGATGGGGCGGCTGCCGACCGAGGCCGAGTGGGAGGCCATGGACGAGATCTTCCACCGGTACTACGCCGAGCACCGCGGCTTGTGCGGGCTGACCGACGGGGCGGTCGAGCTGCTGGCCGGGTGGCGTTCGGCTGGGGGCAGCCAGTCGCTGCTGAGCATGTACGTGCATGACGAGCTCGTGCCGTTGGTGCGGGGATTCGGGATCGAGCCGCACTTCATACGGGTCGAGGGGCGGGTCGGGCCGTCCGGGGGCAGCAAGGCCGAGCACATGGTGCGGCATCTGCGGTCGCTGGGGGAGGTGCAGCCCGGGCGGACCGTGGTGATCGGGGACGCGGCGGACGACGCGGTGGCCGCGCGGGCCGTGGGCGCGAAGGCGGTGCTGTACACCGGGGGGTCGCACGGCAGGGCGAGCCTGGAGGAGGTCGGCGTGCCGGTCGTGGACTCACTGGCGGAGGCGGTCGAGGAGGCACAGCGGCTCGTGGCGTGACCGGTTGGCTGCGGGTGCGGGTGCGGGTGAGGGTGCGGTGGGGGCTCGGGTGAGGGTGGGGTCGTTCACCGGCGCTTGCAGGGTGCCTCCCCCAGAGGGGGTACCCCCAGCGCCCACCCTCCCCCACTCTCGGCTTCGCTCGAGCGGGGGCCCCCATCGCCCCAGCGGCACGACTGTCCGCAGGCTATGCAGGAGGCGGCGGGGGAGCGGCCCTTTTAGGGGCGCGGGGAACTGCGCGACCGGCCCCCACTCACCCGCAGCCGAAATTCCGGCCCCGCCCACCCCGCCCGCGGCCAAGCGAGCGCCGCGTCGCTGTGCAGAACGTCAAAGTTCCACCCCCTCTTTTGTACACATACGGCTCATGACGGCCCCCGGGTGAGGAGCGATAGCCTTGGTGGCGTGATCAGCGCGATAGTTCGCGGGGGCGTCGGCGCCCCTGCCCTGCGCCCGGTGAGCACGGAACACCTCCGTGACCGGGCGGCGGTCGCTGGTCTTCGCGGGCGGAGGGCACCCGAAACGGCCCTGGTAGCGGCGTCGCCGAGAGCGACGTCACACCCTCGGGGCATGTCGAGAATGGCCGAATACCCCCCGCTCGTCTCACCCTGCGGCATAGCGTCGGAGCAGACCGGAGACCCCGGCCGTGGCGTCGAGCCGCAGGGGGAAGAGCCCGTACTTCCTTCTACGTCACGCAATGGCGCGCGACAGGAGCCAGAGGACAATGCAGACCAAGCTGGACGAAGCCAAGGCCGAGCTGCTCGATCGGGCCGCCCGGGTAGCTGAGAACAGCCCGGCAGGGGGGCACCTACCGACTGGGACGACGGGGACGGCGGACCAGGAGTCCGTGTTCACGTTCCTTCAGCGCTACTACCTGCACACCGCGCCAGAGGACCTCGCCGACCGCGACCCGGTCGACGTCTTCGGCGCAGCCGTCTCGCACTTCCGTCTCGCCGAGACCCGTCCGCAGGGCACCGCGAACGTCCGGGTCCACACCCCGACCGTCGAGGAGAACGGGTGGACCTGCAGCCACACCGTGGTGGAGGTCGTCACCGACGACATGCCCTTCCTCGTCGACTCGGTCACCAACGAGCTGACCCGGCAGGGACGGGGCATCCATGTCGTGATCCACCCGCAGTTCGTGGTCCGCCGCGACCTCACCGGCAAGCTCATCGAGATGCTGCCCATCCCGGCCGCCGGCGGGGAACTGCCGCACGACGCGCACATCGAGTCCTGGATCCACGTCGAGATCGACCGCGAGACCGACCGCGCCGACCTCAAGCAGATCACCGTCGATCTGCTGCGGGTGCTGTCCGACGTCCGCGAGGCCGTCGAGGACTGGGAGAAGATGCGGGAGGCGGCGGTCCGTATCGCCGAGGACCTCGGCGCCGAGCCGGTCCCCGGCGACCTGCCCCGCCCCGAGGTCGAGGAGGCCCGCGAGCTGCTGCGCTGGCTGGCCGCCGACCACTTCACCTTCCTCGGCTTCCGCGAGTACCAGCTGCGCGAGGACGACTCGCTGGGCGCCGTGCCCGGCACCGGCCTCGGCATCCTGCGCTCCGACCCGCCCCACGCCGGTGAGGAGGGCCACCCGGTCAGCCCCTCCTTCGAGCGGCTCCCGGCCGACGCGCGCGCCAAGGCCCGCGAGCACAAGCTCCTCGTCCTGACCAAGGCGAACAGCCGGGCGACCGTGCACCGGCCGTCCTACCTGGACTACATCGGGGTCAAGAAGTTCGACGCGGACGGCAACGTCGTCGGTGAGCGCCGCTTCCTGGGCCTGTTCTCGTCCGCCGCGTACACCGAGTCGGTGCGCCGGGTGCCCGTGATCCGCCGCAAAGTAGACGCGGTGCTCGAGCGGGCCGGCTTCTCGCCCAACAGCCACGACGGCCGCGACCTGCTCCAGATCATGGAGACCTTCCCGCGCGACGAGCTGTTCCAGACCCCGGTCCCGGAGCTGGAGTCGATCGTCACGAGCGTCCTCTACCTCCAGGAACGCCGACGGCTCCGGCTCTACCTGCGCCAGGACGAGTACGGCCGCTACTACTCGGCCCTCGTCTACCTCCCCCGCGACCGCTACACGACCGGTGTCCGGCTGCGGATCATCGACATCCTGAAGGAGGAGCTCGGCGGCATCAGCGTCGACTTCACGGCCTGGAACACCGAGTCGATCCTCTCCCGGCTGCACTTCGTCGTCCGGGTCCCGCAGGGCACCGAGCTGCCCGAGCTGTCCGACGCCGACAAGGACCGTATCGAGGCCCGCCTGGTCGAGGCGGCCCGCTCCTGGGCCGACAGCTTCGGCGAGGCGCTCAACGCCGAGTGCGGCGAGGAGCGCGCGGCCGAGCTGCAGCGCCGCTACATCAACTCCTTCCCCGAGGGCTACAAGGCCGACCACACCCCGCGTGCGGCGGTCGCCGACCTGGTCCACCTGGAGCGGCTCACCGAGGAAGCGGGCAACGACTTCGCGCTCAGCCTCTACGAGCCGGTGGGCGCCGCCCCCGACGAGCGCCGCTTCAAGATCTACCGTAAGGGCGCCGCGATCTCCCTGTCGGCGGTGCTGCCGGTCCTGAACCGGCTGGGCGTCGAGGTGATCGACGAGCGGCCGTACGAGCTGCGCTGCTCGGACCGGACGACCGCGTGGATCTACGACTTCGGGATGCGGATGCCGAGGACGGCGGGCGGCGGCAACGGCGACTACCTGGGCGACGACGGCCGTGAGCGGTTCCAGGACGCCTTCGCGGCGACCTGGACCGGCCTGGCCGAGAACGACGGCTTCAACGCGCTGGTGCTGAGCGCCGGGCTGAGCTGGCGGCAGGCGATGGTGCTGCGGGCGTACGCCAAGTACCTGCGGCAGGCCGGTTCCACGTTCAGCCAGGACTACATGGAGACCACTCTCCGTCACAACGTCCACACCACCCGGCTGCTTGTCTCGCTCTTCGAGGCGCGGATGTCGCCGGACCGGCAGAAGGCCGGCCTGGAGATCACCGACGCCCTCCACGAGGAGCTGGACGCCGCCCTCGACCAGGTGGCGAGTCTCGACGAGGACCGCATCCTGCGCTCCTTCCTGACCGTCATCAAGGCGACGCTGCGCACCAACTTCTTCCAGGAGACGGTGGAGGGGACCCCGCACTCGTACGTCTCGATGAAGTTCGACCCGCAGGCCATCCCGGACCTCCCGGCGCCGCGCCCGGCGTTCGAGATCTGGGTGTACTCGCCGCGCGTCGAGGGTGTGCACCTGCGCTTCGGCAAGGTCGCGCGCGGCGGTCTGCGCTGGTCCGACCGGCGTGAGGACTTCCGGACCGAGATCCTCGGCCTGGTCAAGGCGCAGATGGTCAAGAACACCGTCATCGTGCCGGTCGGCGCCAAGGGCGGGTTCGTCGCCAAGCAGCTGCCGGACCCGGCGAAGGACCGGGACGCGTGGCTGGCCGAGGGCATCGCCAGCTACAAGACGTTCATCTCGGCGCTGCTCGACATCACCGACAACATGGTGGCCGGCGAGGTCGTGCCCCCGCAGGACGTGGTCCGGCACGACGAGGACGACACCTACCTGGTGGTCGCGGCCGACAAGGGTACGGCGACGTTCTCCGACATCGCCAACGAGGTCGCCGGGAGCTACAACTTCTGGCTCGGCGACGCCTTCGCCTCCGGCGGCTCCGCGGGCTACGACCACAAGGGCATGGGCATCACCGCGCGCGGCGCCTGGGAGTCCGTGAAGCGGCACTTCCGGGAGCTGGGCGTCGACACGCAGACCGAGGACTTCACCGTCGTCGGCATCGGTGACATGTCCGGTGACGTGTTCGGCAACGGCATGCTGCTCAGCGAGCACATCCGCTTGGTCGCCGCCTTCGACCACCGGCACATCTTCATCGACCCCACCCCGGACGCGGCCACCGGCTACGCCGAGCGCCGCCGTCTGTTCGACCTGCCCCGCTCCAGCTGGGGCGACTACAACACCGAACTGCTCTCGGCGGGCGGCGGGATCTTCCCGCGCAGCGCCAAGGCGATCCAGGTCAACAGCCATATCCGCGAGGCGCTCGGCATCGAGGCGAAGGTCGCCAAGCTGACCCCGGCCGAGCTGATGAAGGCGATCCTGGAAGCGCCGGTCGACCTGCTGTGGAACGGCGGTATCGGCACCTACGTCAAGGCGTCGACCGAATCGAACGCGGACGTCGGCGACAAGGCCAACGACGCCATCCGCGTCGACGGCGCCGACCTGCGCGTCAAGGTCGTCGGTGAGGGCGGCAACCTGGGCCTGACCCAGCTCGGCCGGATCGAGTTCGCCCGCCAGGGCGGCAAGATCAACACCGATGCCATCGACAACAGCGCCGGCGTGGACACCTCCGACCACGAGGTGAACATCAAGATCCTGCTCAACGGCGTGGTCGCGGACGGCGACATGACGGTCAAGCAGCGCAACAAACTGCTCGCCGAGATGACCGACGAGGTCGGCGCCCTGGTGCTGCGCAACAACTACGCGCAGAACGTGGCGATCGCCAACGCGCTGGCGCAGTCCAAGGACATGCTCCACGCCCAGCAGCGGTTCATCCGCCACCTGGTCAGGGAGGGCCACCTCGACCGGGCGCTGGAGTTCCTGCCCACCGACCGCCAGATCCGCGAGCGGCTCGGCTCCGGCCAGGGACTGACCAGCCCGGAGACGGCCGTCCTGATGGCGTACACGAAGATCACTGTCGCCGACGAGCTGCTGGCGACCTCGCTGCCGGACGACCCGTATCTGAGCGGCCTGCTGCACGCCTACTTCCCGACGGCCCTGCGCGAGCGGTTCGCCGCCGCGCTCGCCACCCATCCGCTGCGCCGTGAGATCACGACCACGGTCCTGGTCAACGACACGGTCAACACCGGTGGTACGACCTATCTGCACCGGCTGCGCGAGGAGACCGGGGCCTCCCTGGAGGAGATCGTCCGGGCGCAGACCGCGGCGCGTGCGATCTTCCGCTCCGCCCCGGTCTGGGACGCGGTCGAGGAGCTGGACAACAAGGTCGACGCGGCCGTCCAGACCCGGATCCGGCTGCACTCCCGCCGTCTGGTGGAGCGCGGCACCCGCTGGCTGCTCAACAACCGGCCGCAGCCGCTGGAGCTGATCGAGAACGTCGACTTCTTCTCCGAGCGGGTCGAACAGGTCTGGCAGCAGCTGCCCAAGCTGCTGCGCGGCGCGGACCTGGAGTGGTACCAGCACGTGTACGACGAGCTGTCCGCGGCCGGTGTCCCGGACGAAGTGGCGACCCGGGTGGCCGGCTTCTCCTCGGCCTTCCCGGCGTTGGACATCGTCTCGGTGGCCGACCGCACGGGCAAGGAGCCGCTGGACGTCGCCGAGGTCTACTACGACCTCGCCGACCGTCTCGGGGTCTCCCAGCTGATGGACCGGATCATCGAGCTCCCGCGCGCCGACCGCTGGCAGTCGATGGCCCGTGCCTCCATCCGCGAGGACCTGTACTCGGCCCACGCGATGCTCACCGCCGACGTGCTCGCCGCGGGCAACGGCACGTCGACGCCCGAGCAGCGCTACGAGGCCTGGGAGCAGAAGAACGCCGCCATCCTGGGCCGGGCCCGGGCCACGCTGGAGGAGATCCGCAGCTCGGACTCCTTCGACCTGGCCAACCTGTCGGTGGCCATGCGGACGATGCGGACGCTGCTGCGCACGCACTCGTAGGCGCAGTCGCAGTCGTGCGACATGAAAGGCGCCCCGGGCCGGTGACGGCTCGGGGCGCCTTTCTTTCTCGGCTTCTTTCTCGGCGGTGACGGTTCGCGCCGACACGGGTGTTCCGGACAGACCCGAGCCGCGCCGTGTGGGGACGGCGCGGCTCGGGTCGTACACATCTGCTTCAGGAGGGCTGAGTGACCTTCGGAGCGTCGGCCTGCTTCGGCGGCGCGGCCTTCGGCTTCGGCTTGGCCCTGGGCTTCGCCTTGTCGCCGGTGAAGGCCTCGTACTCCGCGAGGACCTCCTCGGTCGGCCCGTCCATGCGCAGCACACCGCGCTCCAGCCACAGCACCCGCTCGCAGGTGTCGCGGATGGACTTGTTGTTGTGGCTGACCAGGAACACCGTGCCCGCGTGCTGGCGCAGCTCGCGGATGCGCTCCTCGGACCGCATGCGGAAGGACGCGTCACCGGTGGCCAGGGCCTCGTCGATGAGCAGGACGTCGTGGTCCTTGGCGGCGGCGATGGAGAACCGCAGCCGGGCTCCCATGCCGGAGGAGTAGGTGCGCATCGGGAGGGTGATGAAGTCGCCCTTCTCGTTGATGCCGGAGAAGTCGACGATGTCCTGGTAGCGCTCCTTGATCTCCTCGCGGGACATGCCCATGGCGAGGCCGCCGAGGTAGACGTTCTTCTCGCCGGTCAGGTCGCCCATCAGGGCCGCGTTGACGCCGAGGAGGGAGGGCTGGCCGTCGGTGTAGATGGCGCCGTTCTCCACGGGCAGCAGGCCGGCGACCGCCTTGAGGAGGGTGGACTTGCCGGAGCCGTTGGTGCCGATCAGGCCGATGGCCTCGCCCTTGTAGGCGACGAAGGACACGTTCTTGACGGCGTGCACCTTGCGGACGCCCGCCGCCTGCTCGGCGTGCTTGCGGCGCAGCATGCGGTTGAGGGCGGCGGTGGCGGAGCCGCGGCCGGCGCCGGTGCCGTTGACCCGGTAGACGATGTCGACGCGGTCGGCGACGACGGTGGGGATGGGGGTGTCGCTCACGCTGCGGGTGTCGCGCACGATGGGGGTGTCGCTCACATTCTCAGCCACGGCCGTACGTCTCCTCAGCCTTCCAGAAGTAGATGAAGCCGCCGACGCCCATGACCAGGGCCCAGCCGGTCGCGACGATCCACACGTGCGGCGGCAGCTGGCTGGAGTGGAAGCTGTCGATCAACGCGTAGCGCATCAGGTCGATGTAGACCGCGGCCGGATTGTCCTTGAGTACCGGGTTCACCCAGCTCGGCAGACCGTGGTGGTTCTTGGTCAGCTTGTCGATGTTCCACATGACGCCCGAGATGTACATCCAGGTGCGCAGCACGAACGGCATCAGCTGGGAGATGTCCGGAGTCTTGGCGCCCCAGCGGGCCATGATCAGCGACATGCCGGTGTTGAAGGTGAACTGGAGGATCAGCACCGGGATCGCCAGCAGCCAGGAGGCGGCCACCGGAACGCCGAAGCAGAGCAGGATGACGACCAGGGCGGCCATCGAGAACAGCAGCTGCTGGAGCTGCTGGAGGCAGAAGGAGATGGGCAGCGCGGCGCGGGGGAAGTGCAGGGCGCGGACGAGGCCGAGGTTGCCGGCGATCGCGCGGGTGCCGGTCATGATCGAGCTCGACGTGAACGTCCAGATGAACACGCCCGTGACCAGGAACGGGATGTAGTCCGGGACGCCCCTCTTGGTGCCCAGCAGGATGCCGAAGATGAAGTAGTACACCGCGGCGTTCAGCAGCGGGGTCATGACCTGCCAGACCTGGCCGAGCTTCGCCTGGGCGTACTGGGCGGTGAGCTTGGCGGTGGCGAACGCGGTGATGAAGTGCCGTCGCGCCCACAGCTGGCGCACGTACTGCGGCAGAGTGGGACGGGCGCCGCTGACCGAGAGTCCGTGCCGGGCGGCGAGTGCCGCGAGGTCGTCCTCGGCCGTGACCGGGGTCGGGGGCGGTGTGTGGAGAACCTGGGTCACATCCGCTGCTTTCACTCGGGGGGTGGGGGTGCGGCGTCCGGCTGGGCACCGGCCCGTCATCCGGCGTTTCTTTACGCTTCTCTTCACGTTTTCTTACGTCGGGACGGGACCGTATCGTCGCAACGGGGAGCGTAGGCGGAGTTGGCGTCGGAACGCAACCGTTTCGTCGTCACGGACTGGTGTGCGCCGTAACACTTCCGAGGTCGGGACGCGACCGATTCGTTGCCGGGGGACGAGCCGCGCTCGTGTTCGGTACGGCGGTGAGCTGGGACTCGTTCAGCGCGGCTGCGTTGCGACGATCGGGTGGTGGGCCTCGTCGGGACGCAACCGTTTCGTCGTTACGCCCCTATGCTGGGGGACATGACGACGAACGCCGAGGAGTCCCAGACGCGTCCGCGCCGACGAGCCCCCGCAGGGGCGGCCGTCCTCCGCGAGGACGTGACCGAGGCCATCCGGGCCGCCGTCTTCGAGGAACTCGCGGCGGTCGGGTACGCCCGTATGTCCATCGAGGGCATCGCGCGCCGCGCGGGCGTCGGCAAGACCGCCGTCTACCGCCGCTGGCGCTCCAAGCTGCACCTCGTCCTCGACGTCGTCTCGGCCCTGGCGGTGCTGGGCCTGCCGGTGCCCGACACCGGCTCCCTGGAGGGCGACCTGCGGCTCCTGTACGAGGTCACCTCCCGTGCGCTGCGCCACCCGGTCGCCTCGCAGATCATCCCGGACCTCCAGGCCGAGGCGGCCCGCAACCCGGAGATCGCCGAGGCCATGCAGAAGACGCTGCGCGAGGGCCAGGACGGCGTCGCCAGCAAGATCATCGAGGCGGCCCAGCGACGCGGTGAACTCGCCGCGAGCCTCGACGACGACCTGGCCATGGACCTGATCTCCGGCCCGCTGTACTGGCGTTCGGTGGTGATCCGTACCCCGAAGCTGCCGAAGGGGTATCTGGCGGCGCTGGCCCGTGGCACCGCGGAGGCGCTCAAGGCGCTGTGAACCACTCCGCCGGGGGATGTCACAGGCGGGGCCGCCGTCTCGTCGTAGAGGGCGCAGGCATCCTCGACCAAGGAGTGGACGATGAACCTCGCCCTGTGGATCGCCGCCGGACTGCTCGCCGCGGTGGCCCTGACCGGTGGGATCAGCAAGACGTTCGTACCCCGGGAGAAGCTGGCCACGGCCCACGGCGGAGGCTGGACCGGTGAGGCGGGCACCGGCTTCGTCAAGACGCTCGGAGTGCTGGAGCTCCTGGCCGCGGCGGGTCTGGTGCTGCCCGCGGTCGTGGGTGTCGCACCGGTTCTGGTGCCCGTGACGGCCGCCGCCTGGGTCCTGCTGATGGCCGGTGCGATGATCACCCACGGCCGGCGCGGCGAGACCGCGTTCGTGGCGCTGAACCTGGTCTACCTCGTGCTCGCGCTGGTCGTCGCGGTGGGCCGGTTCGGCCCCGCGTCGTTCTGAGCGGCCGGTTCATGGGTGTCGCAGGGGAAGTCGGGGGAGAAGGGGGAAATGGGGGAGTGGGCATGAACAGGACCGAGGAGTTCCAGGAGCTGCGACCGCTGCTGTTCTCGATCGCGTACCGGATCCTGGGCAGCGTCAGCGAGGCGGAGGACGCGGTCCAGGAGGGCTGGCTGCGGTTCGAGGGCTCGCCGACGGAGGTCAGGTCGCCGAAGGCGTTCCTGTCGGCCGCGGTCACCCGGATCTCGATCGACGTACTGCGCTCGGCCCGCGTCCGGCGCGAGGAGTACGTCGGCCCGTGGTTCCCCGAACCGCTGCTCGCCGACCCCTACGAGGATCCGGCGCGGTCGGCGGAGCTGGCCGACTCGGTGTCGATGGCGGCCCTGCTGCTCCTGGAGCGGCTCAGTCCGCTGGAGCGGGCCGTCTTCGTGCTGCGCGAGGTGTTCGACTTCGGCTTCCCCGAGGTCGCGTCGGCGGTGGGCCGCTCCGAGGCCGCGTGCCGTCAGCTCGCCGTACGGGCCCGGCGCCACATGGCCGAGGGCCGCCCCCGTTTCGAGGCGGACCGCAGGGATCGCGACGAACTGGCGGCACGCTTCTTCGAGGCCCTCCACGAAGGCGACCTGGCCGGCCTCCAGGACCTGCTCGCCGCCGACGTGTCCCTGGTCGGCGACGGCGGCGGCAAGGCCCCGCAGCTGGCCCGGACGATCGCCGGCGCCCAGAACGTGGCCCGCCTGCTCGCGGCCGTCTTCCCGGTGCTGGACCGGGTCGAGGTGAGCTGCGAGCAGCACGAGGTGAACGGCCAGCCGGGCGCGATCTTCCACGACCGCGACGGCAGGATCCTCCAGACCTTCTCCCTGGACATCCTCGACGGCCGGATCCAGACGATCCGCCTGGTCCTCAACCCCGACAAACTCGCCCACATGGGCCCGGTGGCCGACGCCTGGGCCATCTCGGAGCAACTCAAACGAGCCCGCCACCCCGGGGACTGACCATCCCGCACCGCCCCCGGCCGCCGGGTGCGGGGGCTGGTGAAGCGGCGGGGCGGTGGGGCCGTGGGTCAGGTTCGGGCTGCTTCTGGGTGGTGGCGGAGCCAGCCTTGCCAGGCTGAGGTGATCATGTCCTGGACGTCGTGTTTGGCCTTCCAGCCCAGTTCTGTGGCGATGCGGTCGGCGGAGGCGACCACGCGGGCCGGGTCGCCGGGGCGGCGCGGGGTGACGGCCGGGGGGCGGTCGTAGCCGGTGACCGCGTTGATGCGGTCGATCATCTCGCGGACCGAGACGCCCTCCCCGCGCCCGATGTTGAGGGTCAGTTCGCGGCCCGGCTCGGCCTGGAGGGCGCGGGCCGCCGCCACATGGGCCTCGGCCAGGTCCACCACGTGGATGTAGTCGCGGACGCAGGTGCCGTCGGGCGTCGGGTAGTCGTCGCCGAAGACGCGCGGCGGCGCGTCCTCCGTGAGCTTCTCGAAGACCATCGGGACGAGGTTGAAGACGCCCACGTCGGCGAGTTCGGGGCGGGCCGCGCCGGCCACGTTGAAGTAGCGGAGCGAGGCTGTGGAGAGACCTGTGGCCCGGCCCGTCGCGCGGACCAGCCACTCACCCGCGAGCTTCGTCTCGCCGTACGGCGACATCGGCACGCACGGCGTCTCCTCCGTCACCAGCTCGACGTCCGGCATGCCGTAGACCGCCGCCGAGGAGGAGAACACGAAGGACGGGACCCCCGCCTCCGTCACCGCCTGGAGCAGGACACGCAGACCTTCGATGTTCTCCCGGTAGTAGTGCAGGGGGCGCTCCACCGACTCGCCCACCTGCTTCTTCGCCGCCAGGTGGACGACCCCGGTCACCTCGTGCTCGGCCAGGGCGCGCGCCATCTTCTCGCCGTCCAGCGTGGAGCCCACCACCAGCGGGACATCCTCCGGCACGCGCTCGGCGACGCCGGTGGACAGGTCGTCGTACACCACCGTCCGCTCGCCCGCCTCGGTCATCGCGCGTACGACATGCGCCCCGATGTAACCGGCGCCGCCGGTGATGAGCCAGGTCATGTATGCCCGTCCCCTCCGTCATTTGGCCCGTGGTGTTCGTCAGCCGCGGTCACTCTTCAGTGAAGCAGGTGCCGCTGACGTCAGCGGACGGCCGAGGTGACGTCCCGCGCTCACGGAGGGGGGCGCGACGGCCTGCGGGCGGCGCGTGGCGCGCCACAGGCGGGTGAGGGAGAGGACGGCTGCGGTGGCCAGCAGGCCGTTGCGGGCGAGCATCAGCAGACAGCCGGACCAAGTGCCGTGCACGACCTCGGCGTAGAACGTGGGATAGGCGACGGCACTGAGCGCGGTCGCCGTCACGACCAGCGCGGCGACCGGGCGCTGGGTGGTGTGCCGGCTGGTCAGGCAGACGGCGGTCAGGCCGAGCAGCCAGATCAGGTACTGGGGACTGATCACCCGGCTGGTGACGGTGAAGAGGAGCACCGCGCTCAGCGCCGCGTCGTACGGGGTGGCCTCGGTCCAGCGCCGGGCCCGCACCCGCCACAGCAGCAGGAGCGCGAAGGCGACGGCGGTGAGCGCGAGGGAGGCGGTCGCGACCGCGTGCACATGCGGGCCGACCAGCTCCATCGCGCCGTACTGGTAGCGGGTCGTGCCCCGCCAGCCGGCGTGCCGGGCGAGGCTGAGCGCGGTGCCGCCGAGGGACTCGACCTGCACACCTCGGCCGCCCTGCTGACGGAGGAAGGTGAGCGGGTTGCGGAAGAAGAGCAGGAACGCGGTGAGGGTCGCGGCCCCGGTCATGGCCGCCCAGGTCCACGCCGTGCGCGTCGTGCGCCCGCGCTCGACGCCCAGCAGCACCAGCGCGGGCCACACCTTCACCAGCGCGCCCAGCGCCGCGAGCGCCCCGCACGCGCGCGTGGTGCGCTCCAGCACCAGCAGGGAGAGCACGGCGAAGGCGGTGACCGCCACGTCGTAGCGGGCGAGCGGGAGGTGCAGCAGGAGGGGGAGGGCGCCGGTCCACAGGGCGGCCCCCAGCAGCGTGCGCCCGGGGCGCGTGCCCGCGCGCATGAGCGCCGCCGTGATCAGCGCGTCGGTCGCCAGGGTGAGCGCCACGAACGCCTGGAAGTAGCTCAGCCCGGGCACCAGCCCCGGCGCGAGCAACACCGCGCCGGCGCCCGGCGGGTACTGCCACAACGTGTCGTGCGCCGGGAACGCGCCGTGCGACAGGACGCCGTACCAGTGGAAGTAGAGCCGCCACACTTCGCGCGCGACCGCTCCGTGTCCCAGGAGTCGCTCGTTGTTGTGGGCGAGGAGCCACAGCATCAGCGCGCGTGTGCCGAGCCAGACACCGGCGAGGCAGAGGGGGCGCGCGAGGCGCGGCGAGCGCGGGGGGCGTGCGGTACGCGCGGGGCGCCGCAGGCGCGGGAGTCGAACAGGCGGGGCGAACGGGGCGGGTGGGAGCGGGAAGAAAGAGCGGCGATTCATCAACCGCGAGCGTAAGCCGCGCGGATGGTGTATCCATGCCGATACGCCGTCAATACCCGGCAAAGGTTGGCTAATCGCAAAAGATCGGGACGTGGTGAGTATCGGGCCTCTCGTAAAAGCGCATCCGCGGACAACGCGAAGGACAGCAACCGGCCGGCCGACTCCGTCGAGTCGGCCGAAGCCGTTGGGGGGACCGCCCGACGGTCCGCCGGGCCGCGCGCGCCGTGCCGTCGTCGTGGCCGTCCCGGCCGCGGTGATGCTCGCGGTCGGCCTCTGGGGGCTGCACCGCGGCGGGATGTGGCGTGACGAGGCCGTCACCTACCAGGTCGCCCGGCGCACGGTGCCGCAGATCTGGCGGCTGCTGCACGGTGTGGACGCGGTGCACGGCCTGTACTACCTGCTGATGCACGTCGTCCTCGCCGTCGCACCCGGCCGGCCGGGCGAGGTCGACCTCCGGCTGCCCTCGGTGTGCGCGGCGGCCGTCACCGCGGGCCTGGTGGCCGCCCTCGGCACCCGCCTGGCCCGGCCGCGCGTCGGTCTGTGGGCCGGACTGATGTACGCGGTCACCCCGCTGGTCGGGCACTACGCGCAGGAGGGCCGCTCCTACGCCCTGGTCGCCGCGGGCGCGACCGGCGCGACCCTCCTGTTCGTACGGGCGGCGACCGAAAGGGAGGCCGGGGGAGAGAGCGAAGCGGTGGCCGGAGGAGAGGCCGAAGCGGTGGCCGGAGGAGAGACCGAAGCGGAGGCCGAAGCGGTGGCCGGAGGGCGGTGGCAGGCCTGGTGGTGGTACGGCGCGGTCCTCGGAGTCACCTGCTGGCTGCACGAGTTCGCGGTCCTGCTGCTGCTCGCGCACGCGGGAACTCTGGCGCTGGCCCGATCGTCGGGAAGGGTGTGGCGGGGGTGGGGCTGCGCGGCCGCGGGTGTGGCGGTGTCCCTT
Organism: Streptomyces sp. NPDC054813; assembly: GCF_053611365.1. NCBI lineage: Bacteria > Bacillati > Actinomycetota > Actinomycetes > Kitasatosporales > Streptomycetaceae > Streptomyces > Streptomyces sp. NPDC054813. The sequence goes on from NZ_JBSHAF010000019.1 coordinate 35,959, forward strand.
ACTCCGATGGCCGTTGTCTCGCACGCGCAGTCGGCCCAGCTGGCGTGGTTGTGGGAGCCGGACCTGGAGACCGCGCAGGTGCTGCTGCGCCAGTACCTCGGACCGACCGACGGGGTGTACTGGACGTGCCTCGCGCTCGGTCTGCTGGGGCTGACCCGGCTGGTGGGCCGGCGCGGTGAGGTGACCCTCGCTGCGGTGGCGTTGCCGCTCGCGGTGCTGCCACCGGTGGCGTTGATGCTGGCGTCGCAGCTCACGCCGCTGTACGTCGACCGGTATGTGCTGTACGCGCTCGCCGGGGCGCCCCTGCTGGTGGCGCTCGGCGCGGACCGGGTCGCCGGGGCGCTCGGTCGGCTCTGGTCGCACGCCACGGCGACCACGCCGAGGTCGCCCGCGCTCACCCTGGCGGGGGTCCTGGCGCTCGTGCTCGCCTTCAGCCACCAGGTGCCGCTGCTGCGGCACGACCGTGTGCCGACCACCCGGCCCGACGACCTCGGCGCGGTCGCGGCGGCGGCGGCGCGGGTGTTGCGGCCCGGCGATCCCGTGCTGTACCTGCCGGCCCACGCGCGGGGGACGGAGCTGGCCTACCCCGACGACTTCAAGGGCGCGCGGGACGTCGCACTGGCCGAACCGGCTTCGGCGTCCGCGACGTTGTACGGGCGCGAGGTGGGGGCGGGGACGCTGCGGCGGCGGCTGGCCGGAGTGGACGAGGTGTGGGCGGTGATGGAGAAGTACGCGCTGGTGAGCGGCTACCGGCCGCGGCTCGCCACGGAGCGCGCCAAACTCGCCGTGCTGAACCAGCAGTTCGTGCTGCGGGAGGAGATGGTGATCGACCGGATGGCGCTGCGGCTGTATGTGCGGCCGATTCGGGGCGGGCTGGGCTGACGGGAGGCTCAGCGCGCCCCGTCCTCCGAAGCCGCCGTGTCCAACGCCCCCGTCAGCTGGTCCAGGCGTGCCTTCAGATCCCTTATCTCGTCCACGTCGAAGCCGGTCGCGGACATGATCCTGCGCGGTACCTCGAACGCCCGCTCCCGCAGCTCCGCGCCCTGCTCCGTCAGCCGTACCTCCACCGAGCGTTCGTCGCGGGCGCTGCGCTCCCGGTGGACCAGACCCGCCGCCTCCAGGCGCTTGAGCAGGGGCGACAGCGTGCCGGAGTCCAGGCGCAGGTGTTCGCCGAGCTTCTTGACCGGCAGGTCGCCCTGTTCCCACAGCACCAGCATCACCAGGTACTGCGGGTAGGTGAGCCCGAGGTCCTTGAGGATCACGCGGTAGACGCTGTTGAAGGCGCGGGACGCGGCGTGCAGGGAGAAGCAGATCTGGCGGTCCAGGCGGAGCCACTCTGTCTCGGGGGCGGGGGTCGGGGTCGTCGCGGTCATGGCTCCATCGTACCTCTTGTGAGTCATTTAGTTGTGTGCAATTGAATTGTGTGCTCTACTTGTCGTCGTGAGGGCGGCAGGAACGGAGCCGCCGGAACACAGAAACTTCGAGAGGGATGGTCTTCCATGGACGCGCTCTACACCGCAGCCGCCACCGCCACCGGCCGGGAGGGACGGGCGGTCAGCTCGGACGGGCAGCTGGACCTCGCGCTGGCGTTCCCGCCGGCTCTCGGCGGCAACGGACAGGGCACCAACCCCGAGCAGCTCTTCGCCGCCGGTTACGCCGCCTGTTTCGCCAGCGCGCTCGGCGCCATCGGCCGTCAGGCCAAGGTGGACACCGGCGAGATCTCCGTCACCGCCGAGGTCGGCATCGGCAAGGACGAGTCCGACGGCGGCTTCGCGCTCAAGGTCACGCTGCGCGTCGAGCTCCCCGAGGAGCTCTCCAACGAGACCGGCGAGAAGCTCGTCCACCAGGCCCACGAGTACTGCCCCTACTCCAAGGCCACCCGGGGCAACATCCCGGTCGAGCTCATCGTCGAGTAGTCACCCGCGTAGTCACCCGAGCAGTCGGCCGAGCGGCCACCGGTACGTCCTTCGTCCGGGTGAGCCGTGCGAGCACCTCCCCGGTCCGCCAGCTCCAGTCCACGACCACCGCATCCCCGGGCAGCCGCTCGCGCCGCGTCAGCAGCAGCCAGCGCACCCGGGGGCGGTGGTCGGGGGCGTCGGCCAGCTCGATGCCGTATCCGGGGAGCAGGCGTACGGCGTAGTAGGCGTGCGTGACCACCGGTTCCCCGGGGCCGATGTGCCGGGCCGCCCAGTCGTACGACGGCCAGCGCGGCGGCTGGACGAAGCCGACCGGGTCCAGTGACCGCGGCACGACCGCTCCGGCCTGCGCCGTCAGGAAGCCCAGGCAGACCCCGCCGGCCACGGCCCAGCCGAGCGCCCGCCGCCGGACCGGCCAGGGCCGCTCGGCCGCCAGCTCCACCGCGAGCGCGCACTGCGGCGCCAGGAGGGCGGGGCCGAGCAGCTCGCCGAAACCGTGGCGGACGCCGTACCCGGCCAACAGGGCCCCCACGGCGAACAGCAGTACGAGCGGATCACGCCAACCTACGGACCGTCCCGCGTCCTGCCTTGCAGCCGATCCCGCGGCCCCTTCCGGGGCCGATCCTGCGGCCCCTTCCGGGGCCGATGCCGCGTCCCGCGTTCGCAGCCACAGCGCAGGCACGCCGAGCAGCGCCAGCCAGCACTGCCCGACCACCCCGCCGTAGGCCCCGTACGCCCCGTCCAGCCCGTGCGCCTGCGGCAGCACGCGTGCGTGGGTGCCGCAGGCGATCACCCCGGCCGCCACCGCGCCCATCAGCCCCCACCGCCCCCACACCGCGCCCTGCCACCCCCGCTGCCACCCCGCCACGAACGCCACCGCCCCGGCCGCCGTCGCCACGCCGAGCAGCGGGTCGACCAGCGCCACCACCCCGTACAGCACCCCGAGCGCCGCGTATCCGGAGAGGCTGCGCAGGCCGCTCGGGCCGACATAGCGCACCCGGCGCAGATCGCGGGCCCGGGCGCCGGTCAGGGCCCAGGCCCAGAGGGTGAGGCCGAGGGCGAACGTGGAGGGGTAGCCGAGGCTGCCGGTCAGGGGCAGCAGGGCCAGCGAGCCGCCGCCCCACCCCGGCCGGGTGCCCCACAGCACGGACACGAAGGCCAGCGCCAGCACCGGCGCCCAGGGGCGCGGGGTGAGGACGCGGACCAGCCGGCCGAGCCCGGTCAGCAGCACCAGTAGGTTCAGCGGGCCGCACACCCGCAGCAACTGCCACCCGCTGAGCCCGGTCAGCCGCGCCAGCGCGTCCTGCGCGAGCACGTACGGGGAGGCGGCGGTGCCCGCCGGGCCCGCCCGCAGCAGCCGCTCCACCGCCGCCGCGTGCTGTCCGGCCTCGCAGCACGGCGGTACCCGCCAGTACGCCAGGGTCATCACCAGCCAGAACAGCAGGCCGAAGACCTGGTACGGGGTGAGTCTCCGGACACGGCCGCCGCGCAGGGCGGTGGAGCCGCGCGCGGCGCGCCGCACCAGGGCGCCGGTGCTCACCGGAGAGAACGGACAGGGCGGACCATTTGCCGAGTGTTCCCGCCCGCCCCGCCGGCATCCCGGCCGCTCTGCCGCCCGTCACCTCATCGAGTGAGCTTCCGGCAGGCCCACATCGCGTACGTCATCGAGTGAGCCTGCGGCAGGCCCGCACCGCGTACGTCATCGAGTGAGCCCTCGGGAGGCCCCCGCCGCTCACTTCGGCGAGTGAGCCTTCGGCAGGCCCGCACCGTTCACCTCGTGGAGTGGCCCCTGCAGGGGAACCGGAATCACCCGGTGCGCCAGCCGTTCGAGGAGCAGTGGCATGCCCACCACCGGCAGCAGCCAGGCCAGCACGATCAGCCGGTCGCCCCCGATGGTGATGTCCGGATGCCCGGCCTGAGTCAGGATCCCGGTGCCCGCGGCCGCCAGCAGGAAGGCCCCGAAGGCCGGCCGCCGCCGCGCTCCCCATGCCCCGGCCGCCAGCGCCGCCGGGAACAGTGGGGCCGGCAGCTGCCGGCGCAGCCACTCCACCCAGAAGTCCCACTCCAGATGGAGGAACTCCGGCCAGGGCCGCACCCGGTCCGGATGGCTGTAGTGGTCGGTCAGCAGGTCCTGCATGCTCTCCGCCTCGGAGGGATAGTGCAGCAGCCGGGCCAGCAGCAGGGTGCCGGCGACCGCCACGCAGCCCGCCGCCGCGATCGCCGCCACTCCGTGCCCGGCCGCCCGGCCGTGCCGCCGCCGCCCGAGGGCGACCGCCGCTCCCGCCCCGGCCAGGCACATCCCGAGGAACAGCGCCTGTGCGTGCTTCACGGCGAACAGTGCCGACAGCGCGCCCGCCACCAGCGCCGTTCCCGCCCGGGGCCGCCCGGTGAGGGCCAGCGCGCAGCCCCACACCGCCGTCAGGGTCAGCGCCAGCATCAGGCCCTCGGTCATCGGCCGCATCGCGGTCGTGCCCACCGGCAGGACGTAGTACAGGGCCTGCCCGGTCAGCGCGAGCGGTACCGGTACCGACAGCGTCCGCAGGACCAGGAAGGCCAGCACCCCGCCCGCGACCGTGACCAGTACACCCGCCAGCCACACCCCCCAGGTCACCCCGAACACGGTGACGAACGGCAGCAGGAACACCGGATAGCCGGGCCGCACCTCGAAGATCGCCCGCAGCCGGGGGCCCACGAAGGGCACGATGTGGCCGTCCGTCTGTCCGGCCGCCAACCGGGTCTCCACACGCCGCAGTTCGTCCTCCCGGCACTCGGCGAAGACCCGCCCCGCCGGGCTCGGCGCATGGAAGTGCACGACGTTCACGCTCTGCGCGCGGGCCGCCTCGGAGGCCTGGCCGGCGCACGCCCAGTCGACCGTCCGGGCCGCCGCCGCCCGTTGGTCCGCCCCGCCCAGGGCCAGCGCGTAGGACACGTAGTTCTTGGAGTCGGGGGTGTCCCGGCCGGTGACGTCGGCGAGTTGCAGCACCGCGAACACGGCGGCCAGGACCAGCACCCAGGTGCGCGGTCTCACGTCGACGCCAGCAGATCGTGATCCGGGGCCGGTTCCGGCACCCGCACGTCGGCGGCCGGCATCGACTCGCCGAGCAGCAGCGTCCGTACGACCCGTTCGGCGGCCCTGCCGTCGTCGAACTCGCAGAAACGGGAACGGAAGTCGGCCCGCAGCCGTGCCGACTCCTCGTCCCGCCAGCCGCCCGAGGCGAACAGCCACGTCAACTCCCGGTAGGAGTGCGAGACATGTCCCGGGGCCTCGGCGGTGATGTCGAGATAGGCGCCCCGGCTCGCGGTGTACGCGGCCCAGTCGTCGGCGTGCACGACGATCGGCCGGTCCAGGTTGGCGTAGTCGAACATGACGGAGGAGTAGTCGGTGACCAGCGCGTCCGACGCCAGCAGCACCTGCTCCCCGTGCGGCTCGCCGGTCGCGTCGACCACGATCCCGCGCCGGTGCAGCTCGGCCAGGCCCATCCCGCGCGCCGGACCGGTCGCCAGCGCCGGATGCAGCCGGACCACCAGGGTGTGGCCGGCGCCGAGGTCGGCGGCGAACCGGGCCAGGTCGATCCGCTCGACATGACCGCCTCGGACGTAGTCCCGGCGGGTGGGGGCGTAGAGCACGACCGTGTGGTCGGCGGGAATGCCGTACCGGGCCCGGAAGTCCGTGGGACCACCCTGGACCAGGACGTCGTTGCGCGGGCTGCCCGTCCGGGCCGACGTGAAGTGGCAGGGGTAGGCCCGCTCCCACACCAGCTCGGAGTGGCGGTTGGCGACCAGACTGTGGTCCCAGCGGTCGGCGCGGCGCAGCATCTGCGGCACGTCGAGACCGAGCCGGGCGCCGGGCTTGCCCAGCAGGTCGGCGCCCAGGTACTTCAGCGGGGTGCCCCGATGGGTGTGGATGTGCACGCTGCCGGGCCGCTTGACCAGCGCGCCGGGCCAGTTGACGTCGTTCACGAGGAACTTCGCGCGGGCGGTGAGCCGCCGGTACTCCGGGGAGTCCAGCAGTACGTGCTCCACGTCCGCGGGCAGCTCCGCCGCCACCTCCGCGTCCTTCACCACCCAGACACCCCGCAGTCCCGGCGCGATCTCCCGGGCCTTGCGGTAGACGGCCGCCGGGTCGCCCCGCAGGCCCTGGTGCGAGGACGCCGAGTAGAGGACCAGCCGCTCGTCCAGCGCACGGTGGCCGCCCAGCGCGGTCAGTGCGCGCCGGGCCCGGGCGCCCGCCGCCCGCCGCACCCGCAGCACCTGCCGTCCGCTCTCCCGGCCGGCCCGCCCGGCCTGCTGCCGCAGCAGGTACGACGCGTACGAGCCGCCCAGCACCCCGAGGTCGGCACCCTCCGGCCGGTACGCCCGGTACAGCTCCGCCGTGCGCCGGAAGAACTCGCCCTTGGCGGCGGGCGGCAGCCGGTCCGGCTTGGCGAGGATGTCCAGGCAGTGCTCGCCCATCTTCCGGTGCAGATACGGCCGCCAACCCGCCAGCTCCGGGCGCGAGTCGACGAACTCGAACACCCTCCGGTACTGGTCGTGGACGTCGAAGTGCTTGCGGCTGGTGGTGGAGAGGATGTTGCCCTGGCGGCGCTGGCGGTAGTTCAGGCAGATCCGGTCGAGGGTGGCGATCCGGCCGGCGCCGAGCAGGACCGGGAAGGTCCAGGGGGTGTCCTCGTAGTAGCCCGGCGGGAACCGGAAGTCGTTCTCCGTGACGAACTCACGCCGGTAGGCCTTGTTCCACACCACCATCAACAGGTCGAGGATCTCCGGGTGTTCGGCCGCGGTGAAGACGCCGTCGGTCGAACTCAGCACCTCGGCGAGGGCGTTGCGCCGGGTCCCGCCCCACCAGTAGGTGCGGGCGTAGTCGAAGACGAGGACGTCCGGGTCGCCGGTCTCCGTCAGCCGGTCGGCGATCGCGTGCAGCGCGCCCGGGGTGAGGGTGTCGTCGCTGTCGAGGAAGAGCAGGAAGTCGCCGGTGGCGTGGGGGAGTCCGGCGTTGCGGGCCAGGCCGAGGCCGACGTTCTCGGGCAGGTGCAGGGCCCGAACTCGCGGGTCGCGGGCCGCGTACTCGTCGAGGATCGCGCCGCAGCCGTCCGGGGAGCGGTCGTCGACGGCGATCACCTCGATGTCGTGGAAGGACTGTTCCAGGATCGAGTCGAGGCACTCGCGCAGAAAGCCCTGCACCTTGAAACAGGGCACGATCAGACTGAGTCGGGGCACGGTCAGCTCCTCACGAAGGCGGTGGTGGCCGGCGCGGGCAGGCGTTCCGCGAGGGGGATCAGCGGCGGGAGCGACTCCGGAGGCTGGCCGAGGAACACCCGGCGTACCACCCGTTCGGCGGCCAGACCGTCGTCGAACTGGCAGAAGCGGGCCCGGAACTCGGCCCGCAGCCGCTTGGACTCCGGACTCCGGTGGGAACCCTCGCGGAAGATCCGGGCCAGTTCCTCGGGGGTGCGCGCGACCGGGCCCGGCGGCTCGGCCATCAGGTCGAAGTAGACGCCCCGGGTCTCCCGGTAGACCTCCCAGTCGTCGGCGTAGACGACGATCGGCCGGTCCAGGTTGGCGTAGTCGAACATGATGGAGGAGTAGTCGGTGATCAGCGCGTCCGCCGCGAGACACACGTCCTCGGCGGAGCGGTGCGCGGTGACGTCGATGACCCGGCCGGTGCCTGCGAAGGCGCCCCGGTCGTAGAAGTAGTGGGCGCGCAGGAGGACGACGACGTTCTCGCCGGCGGCCTCGCAGAACGCCTCCAGGTCGAGGCCGGGCTCGAAGCCGGTGTGGTGGTCGCGGTGGGTGGGGGCGTACAGCACGGCCGTCCTGCCGTCCGGGACGCCCAGGCTGCGGCGGGCCCGGACCACGTCGTGGGCGGACGCCGTGTAGTAGACGTCGTTGCGCGGATAGCCGTACTCCAGCGCCTCGTACGAGCCGGGGAAGGCGCGCTCCCAGGTCTGGGTGGAGTGGCGGTTGGCGGAGAGGTTGAAGTCCCAGCGGTCGACGCGGCCGAGCAGCTTGGTGAAGCTGCCGGTCTGCGCGGCGACCACCGGGTACGTCGACTGGTCGACGCCCATCTTCTTCAGCGGGGTGCCGTGCTGTGTCTGGAGATGCACGCTGCCGGGCCGCTTGACGACGCCCTCCGCGAAGTTGGCGTTGTTGACGAGGTACTTGGCGCGGGCCAGCACCTGCCAGTAGCGGCGGCTGCCGATCACCGCGTACTCGACGTCCGGGGGCATGGTGTGTTCCTGGCCGGCCTCGACCAGGAACACCGAGCGCAGCCGCGGGGCGAGCTGGCGGGCCGTGGCGTGGATCGCGGCCGGGTTGCACGCGTAACCGCGTCCCCAGTAGGCGCAGTACACGGCGAGGCTCTCGTCCAGCGGGCGGCGCAGATCGAGGGCGTAGCGCAGCCGGGTGAGCGGCAGCCGTGGGCGGGGCAGCCGTGCGGCCGCCCGGACCACCGCCCGGTTGGCCCCGCGCAGCGCCCGGAACGCGGTGTACGCGCCCGCCGCGAGGAGCCGGTGCTGCACCCCGAGACTGCCGCCCGGCATCCTGAACCCGGCCGGCCGGTACGTGCGGTACAGCCACCCCGCCCGCCGGAAGAACGCCCGGTGCCCGGACGGCAGCCGCTGGGGGCGGGCGGCCGTCCTCAGCACGACCTCGAAGAGCTGCTCGAACAGCGGCCGCGCCCGCTCGCCCGGGAGCTCCGCCGCGAACGCCCCCGCCAGCACCAGCTCGACCTGGTCGAGGAGTTCGTGCTGATGCGCACCCGGCAGGTTCAGCCGACTGCCCTGCCGGCGCAGCCGGTGGCGTACGACCACCGAACGCAGCACCGCGACCAGGTCGGCGGCGACGGTGGTCCGGCCGCCCCAGCCGAGGTCCGTGAAGTGGCCGTCGGGGAAGCGGAGCCGACGGTCCGTGAGGAAGGCGCCGCGGTAGGCCGCGCTCCACGCCGGCAGTGTCACGCCGGTCAGCGCGGGTGCCTCGGCCGGGGCGAAGGCGCCCTGCGGGGTGCCCGCCGGCAGCGTCGCCGCCGGGTTGGCCGGCTCGCCCTCCCACCAGGGCGCCCGCTCGTGCTCGAAGTACAGCACGTCCACGTCACCGGTCTCGGAAAGCCGTGCCGCCAGCCGCGCCAGCGCCCCCGGGACCAGGACGTCGTCGCCGTCGAGGAACAGCAGGTACATGCCCTTCGCCGCCCGCATCCCGGTGTTGCGGGCCCCGCTCAGCCCGGCGGACGGCGGCGAGTGCACCGGGGCCACCCGGGAGTCCCGCTCGGCGTATCCGGCGGCGACCGCGGCGGCCGGGGCGTCGGGCGCGTCGCAGACCGGGATCAGCTCCAGGTCGCCGAAGGACTGGGCGAGGACCGAGTCCAGCGCCTGGGACAGCCGGCCGGCGACCCCGTGGGACGGGACGATGATGCTGAAGCGGGGCATGCTGCTCTTTCTCAGGTGTCCATGCGGCCCGGCCTCCCCGTGGGGCGCCAGGTGGACGGCCGGGACGGAGTGGGCCGCGAGGTGTTGGGGGGCATGAAGGAACTCCCTGGAAGGCAAACGGCGGTCAGCGGCTCTCGGTGACGGGCAGGTGGCCAGAAGGTTGCGGAACGGTGGCCAGGGGGGAGTGGGCGAGCCCCGAGGCCGCCGACGGAACAGGGTGTCGCTCGTCCAGGGGGATGAACTCCGGCAGTCCGGCCGTCTCACCGAGCACCACATGCCGTACGACCCGCTCGGCGGCGCGTCCGTCGTCGTACCGGCAGAACCGCTCGCGGAAGGCGGCGCGCAGCTGCGCGGAGCGGGAGCCGCGCCAGTGGCCGCTGGCGAAGATGTCGATCAGCTCGTCCTCGCTGCGGGCGACCGCGCCCGGCGGGGTGGAGCGCAGGTCGAAGTAGGTGCCGCGGGCCGCGTGGTAGGCGTCCCAGTCCTCGGTGTGCACGACGATCGGGCGGTCCAGGTTGGCGTAGTCGAACATGATCGACGAGTAGTCGGTGATCAGCGCGTCCGAGGCGAGGCAGAGCGACTCCACGCTCGGGTGGTCGCTGACGTCGATCACCCGCGCCCCGGCCGCGAGCGGGCCGCCGTGCCAGTAGTGGGCGCGGGCCAGGATCACGAAGCGCGGGCCGAGCCGGCGCACGATCCGGTCCAGGTCCAGCGCGGGGCGCTGGGTGCGCCGGTAGTCGCGGTGGGTGGGCGCGTACAGCAGCGCGACCGTGCCCTCGGGGACACCGAGCGACTCGCGGATCCGGGTCACGTCGGCCGAGGTGGCCTGCTGGAAGACGTCGTTGCGCGGATAGCCGTATTCGAGGGTGGTGTAGCCGCCGGGGTAGACGCGCTCCCAGGTCAGGGTGGTGTGGCGGTTGGCGGACAGGAGGTAGTCCCACTTGTCGACGCCCCGCAGGAGCTCCTCGAAGTCCATGTCGGCGCCGGCCGCCGGGTGTTCCTGGAGGTCGAGGCCCATGTGCTTGAGCGGGGTGCCGTGCTGGGTCTGCACGAACACCTGGCCGGGGCGCTTCTTCAGCCGCCGGTCGAAGTTGACGTTGTTCACCAGGTACTTGGAGCGGGCCAGTGCGGTCCAGTAGCCGAAGGTGCCCGGGCGCAGCCGGCGCGGGCCCGGCGGGACGGCGTGCTGGTGCTCGGGGTGGGCGATCCAGGCGGTGCGGATGTGCGGGGCGTGGCTGCGGAACGCCGCCTCCAGCGCGCCCGGGTTGCAGCTGTGGCCGCGGTTCCAGTAGGCGGCGAAGACCGCGCGGTCGGCGCGCAGCGGCAGCCGCAGCTGGACGCGGTAGTGCAGCTGGAGGAGGGCTGAGCGCAGGCCCCGGAGGGACTTGACGCCGGCCTTCACCGTGCGGCGGCCCGCGAACCGGGCCAGCTGGAGGGCACGGTAGGTGCGGTGCAGACCGTAGTGGACGAGGCCGTGGCGCAGCCGGGTGGGCCACGGGACCGGGGTGCCCTCGGCCCGGTGACGGCGGTAGTGGGCACGGGCCCTGCGCAGGAACTCGGCGCGGGTGCCGCGGGGCAGCCGCTCCCGCTTGGTGAACACCGTCGACAGGTGGTCGATCATCCGCCGGAACAGCACCGGCCGCCAGCGGGCCAGTTCGGGCCGCTCGTCGAGGAACGCGAAGACCCGGTCGTACTGGTCGAAGATGTCGAAGTGGCCGCGGCTGGCGGTGGAGAGGATGCTGCCCTGCCGTCGCTGCCGGTAGTGCACACAGACCCGGTCCAGGGTCGCGATCGACCCGGCGGTCATCAGGACCGGGTAGGTCCAGGGGGTGTCCTCGTAGTAGCCGGGCGGGAAGACGAAGTCGTGCTCCGCCACGAACTCCCGCCGGTACGCCTTGTTCCAGGCCACCATGAGGACGCGGAGGAGGCCCGGCCGGTCCTCCAGCCGGAAGGGCGCCGGGCCCTGCTCGGTCAGTTGCGGCGCGGCCTTGTTGCGTTCCGCCCGGCCCGTCCAGAAGGTCCGCGCGTAGTCGTAGACCAGCACGTCCGGTTCGCCGGTCTCCTTGATCCGGTCGGCGATCGCCCGCAGCGCGTCGGGGGTGAGCGTGTCGTCGCTGTCCAGGAAGAGCAGGTAGTCGCCGCACGCCTGCTCCATCCCGGCGTTGCGGGCACCGCCCAGGCCCTGGTTCTCCGGCAGGTGCACGGGCCGTACACGCGCGTCGCGGGCCGCGTACTCGTCGATGATCGCGCCGCAGGCGTCCGGTGAGCGGTCGTCGACGGCGATCAGTTCCAGATCGGGATACGACTGCGAGAGCACCGAGTCCAGGCACTCGGGCAGATACGCCTGGACCTTGTACGCGGGGACAATGACACTGAACCTGGGCAAGGGGCATCCATGGGTCGGTCGGCGCGGGCGTTCTGCCCGGGAACGGCCAATGGAGTGATTTGGTTACGGTTCCCTACGTCATGTGGGTTACGTTCCGTGCTGTGCTTTCCGGGGACACCCCCAGCCCCCGGCGAAGGACGAGCCGATGGCCGACTCGCCCTTCCTCGAAGCGTCTTGTGCGGTTATTTGACCGCGCCCGCCATCACTCCCGTCACGAACTGCCGCTGGAACGCGAAGAACACCGCCAGCGGGATCACCATCGAGATGAAGGCGCCGGGGGCCAGGACGTCGACGTTGTTGCCGAACTGGCGGACCTGGGTCTGGAGCGCCACCGTGATCGGCTGGGTGCCCGACTTCGTGAACACCAGCGCGACCAGCATGTCGTTCCACACCCACAGGAACTGGAAGATGCCCAGACTCGCGATCGCCGGCCCGCCGAGCGGCATCACCACCCGGGTGAACAGGCGCAGTTCACCGGCGCCGTCGAGACGGGCCGCCTCCAGCAGCTCCCGCGGGATCTCCGCGAAGAAGTTCCGCAGCAGGAACACCGCGAACGGCAGGCCGAAGCCGACATGGAAGAGGACCACCCCGAGGATCGTCCCGAACAGGCCGATCTTGCCGAAGAGTTCGGCGATCGGGATCAGCGCGACCTGGACCGGGACCACCAGCAGGCTGACCACGATCAGGAACCACCAGTCCCGGCCCGGGAACTCCATCCACGCGAACGCGTAGCCGGCCAGCGCCCCGATGATCACCACCAGGACCGTCGCCGGAACCGTGATCAGGACCGTGTTCCACAGCGAGTTGGTGATGTCGCTGTTCTCAAGGAGGTTCTGGTAGCTGTCGAAGGTGAGCTGGGACGGCTTGGCGAACACGTTCCACCAGCCGCTCGCGCTCATGTCCTCCGGGGAACGCAGGGAGGAGGCGAGCAGCCCGATCGTCGGCACCAGCCAGAACAGGGCGACGACGATCAGGAAGACGCGGACCAGACCACCGTTGATCTTCTCCAGCAGCCAGCTCATCGCCGCTCCTCCCGTCGCAGCCGACGCACGTTGAACCACATCACCGGGATCACGAGGAGCAGCAGGAACACCGCGATCGCGCTCGCGATGCCCGGCTGGTCCTCCGCGAAGCCCTTGCGGTACAGCTCCAGGGCGAGCACGTTCGCGTCGTCCTGCGAGGAGCCCGGCGCGATGATGTACACGAGGTCGAAGACCTTCAGCACGTTGATCATCAGGGTGACGGTGACCACCGCGAGGACCGGCGCGAGCAGCGGCACGGTGACCTTGCGGAACACCTGCCACTCGGTCGCCCCGTCGACCCGGGCCGCCTCGAGGAGTTCCCGGGGGACACCGGCCAGTCCGGCCGCGATCAGCACCATCGCGAAGCCCGCCCACATCCAGATGTACGACCCGATGATGGCCGGCGTGGCCAGGGACGGGCCGAGCCAGTCGACGCCGTTGTAGGGCTGCTTGAAGTTGCTCGCCGGCAGCCTGAGCCGGGCTCCGTCGGCGGCGGCGGGGAGGGTGAAGGTGCCGTCGGCGGCGGCCTTGGCCGAGGCCACCACCTTGCCGTCCTTCACCGCCTCGATGCGCATCCCGTCGTAGCCGACCTCGGACGGGTCGGGGGCGCCGAGCCTGCCGACGCCCTTGCCACGGGTGAAGTCCTGCCAGGTGGTGCCGGTGATCTTCCCGGGGTCGGGCTTCGCCGCCACGGCCTTCTTCGCACCGTCGGGCATCTGGTCCGGGGCGACGCCGACCAGGGGGAGAGCGATGGTCTGCCCGGTGTGGACGGTGGCCGTGGTGACGAAGCCGCCCTGGTCCGGCTTCAGCGGCGACTCCCGGCCCGGGTGGGCGTTCGGGAACGCGGAGGACTGGGCGAAGGTGTCGTGGACCCCGACCCAGACCGCGTTGGCGACGCCCTTGTCCGGGTCCTGGTCGTAGACGAGACGGAAGATGATCCCGGCGGCCAGCATCGAGATCGCCATCGGCATGAAGACGACCAGCTTGAACGCCGTGCCCCAGCGGATCCGTTCGGTCAGCACCGCGAAGATCAGACCGAGGGCGGTGGAGACCGTCGGCGCGAACACCACCCAGATGATGTTGTTCTTCAGGGCGGTGCGGATGCCGTCGTCCGTGAAGATCGCTTTGTAGTTGTCGAAGCCGGCGAAACCGTCGCCGTTCGCGTTGTAGAAGCTGCGGATCAGCGAGTACCCGATCGGGTAGACCACGAGCGCGCCGAGCAGCACCAGGGCGGGGAGGAGAAAGAGGAACGCCACGGTCCTGCGGGTGCCGGTCACGCTCTTGCGGCGGCCCGGAGGAGCGGGGGCCGTGGTCGCGGGTGCGGCCATCGCCCGGTCAGCTTCCGCTGCCGTAGGCGGCCGCCGCGTCCTTCTCCAGCTTCGCCTGGGTGCCCGCGACGTCCTTCGGGTTCTTCAGGAAGTCCTGGAGGTCCTTCCACTCGCCCTTGCCCGGGGTACCGCCGAACGCCTGCGGGGCCTGGTCGGACATGTCGAAGCGGAAGTCGTCACCGGACGCGATCAGGGCCTTGGCGATGGTGCGCTGCACCTCGTTCGGATACGCCGAGTTCGGCACGCTCTTGTTCGGCGAGAGATAGCCGCCGAGCTTCGCCTGGATCGTGGCCGCGTCCGGGGAGGCCAGGAAGGTCGCGAGAGCCTGGGCGCCCTTGGAGTCCTTGAAGATGACGGCCGCGTCACCGCCGGAGACCACGGGCGCGGTGGAGCCGACCGCCGGGAACGGGAACACCTTGGCGTCCGTGCCCACCTTCGCCTTGGTCTGACCGATGTTGACCTGCACGAAGTCGCCCTCGTAGACCATCGCCGACTTCGGCTGGTCGCCGCCCGTGAAGGTCTGGGTGACCGAGGTGGTGAACTCCGTCTGCAGCGCGCCGTTCTGGCCGCCCGCCAGATAGTTCTTGTTGCCCCAGATCTCGGCGAGCGTGGTCAGCGCCTGCTTCACCGACGGGTCTGTCCACTTGATCTTGTGCTGGGTCAGCTGGTCGTACTTCTCCGGGCCCGCCTGGGAGAGATACACGTTCTCGAACCAGTCGGTCAGCGGCCAGCCGTCCGCGCCGGCCACCGAGAACGGGGTGACACCCGAGTCGTACACCGCCTGCGAGGTGGTCAGCAGGTCCTTCCAGGTCTTGGGCTCCTTGGCGCCCGCGTTCTCGAAGACCGTGGTGTTGTACCAGATCAGCGACTTGTTGGCGGCCTTGTAGTAGACGCCGTACTGCTTGCCGCCGACCTTGCCGATGTCCTGCCAGCCCTGCGAGTAGTTCTTCTGCACTTCCTTGAGCGCGTCCGCGCCGAGCGGCTTCGCCCAGCCCTTCTGCACGGCCTGTTTGATCGCGCCGGGCTGCGGCAGCAGCGCGATGTCCGGCGGCTGACCACCCGCGATCTTCGACCCGAGGAAGTTGATGATCGGATCCTGGGCGGGCACGAAGGTGACCTTCGCACCGGTGCGCTTCTCGAACTCCGCGAGCACCTGCTTGAAGTTCTTCTGCTCCTGCCCGGTCCAGACGGCGGCCACCTCGAGTGTGGTGCCGTCCAGCTTCGGGAGGGTGAGGGTGGAACCGGACGTACTGGCGCTGCTCCCCGAGCCGTTGTCGTCCTTCTTGTCGTCACTGCCTCCGCACGCGGTGAGCACGAGGGCTCCCGCAAGGAGTGCGGTGAGTGTCGTGAGGGCCCTGTCTGTCCGGATGGTGTTGCTCATGGCGCGCATCACTTCCCCGTTCGTCGTTCTTCGTTGAACGTCAGAACTCTGTTCCGTGCGCTCCGGTGTACGCGGGGGTTCGCCTGTGCGGCAAGGGTGCGTACAGGTGAGGGCCGGAGATCGTGATCGCCTCGTGATCAGTGACCCGGGTTCGCCCTCGCTCACAGCAGCGAGGGAACCTCCGCCGCCGAGACCTCTTTCGCCGCTCTCTCCACCGCGCTCGCCAGCAGCGCCAGGTCCGTCGGGCCGTTGCCCAACTCCCTTACCGGGCGACGGGTCGGGGGGTCGCCCATGCGGGGCCAGTCGAGGGGGACGACCGTGGGGCGCTGGGTCGCCGTGCGGGGGATGCGGCCGGTGACGCGGCCCGCCTGGAACGCCGTGACACGGCCGTCCGGCGTGGTCAGGCGGCCGCGGCCCGGCGCCGGTTCGTCGGGTCCCGCGGCCGGTGGGTCCAGGGTGACGCGCAAGGTGGCCCGCCGGGCCGGTTCCGTCTCCGCCGTACGACCGCCGGTGCCGGCCGCCACGATCAGGTGGACGCCGAGCCGGTCGCCCTCCTTCGCCACCGCCTCCAGAGCCCGCATCACGGAACCGGCGGCCGGCCGGCCCGGTGAGCCGAGGGCGGGGGAGACCAGGGCGTCCAGATCGTCGACCACGACGACCAGGCGCGGCAACGGCGGCGGCGCCTCGGTGCGCCGGCGGGCGGCGGCCCCGGCCGACGGGCGCAGCCGGAGCGTCGAGCTCGGCGGTGCCTCTATGTCGGCGGCGCCCGACGCGGCGGGGCGGCCGCGCTGGGCGACGATACGGCCCGAGATCTCCCGCTGGGCGTGCCAGTCGGTGAAGTCGGAACGGCCCAGCAGCTCGGCCCGACGCTTCAGCTCGGCGCTCAGCGACTGCGCCAACTCCCGCATCCGGACCGGGTCGTTGACGGAGAGGTGGGTCGTCACATGCGGTATGTCGGTGCACACCCGCAGGCCCTCGCCGAGTCCCGCGCCGGAACCGGTGCCGACGCCGTCGCGGCCGTCGATCAGGACGATTCCGAGCCGGTCGGGGCGCTCGGCGGCGGCCAGCGAGGCGACCATCGCCCTCAGCAGCTCGGTACGGCCGCTGCCGGGCGGGCCCTCGATCAGCAGATGCGGTCCCTCGGTCACCAGGTCGGCGCCGAGCGGGCCGCGCGGGCCGGCGCCGAGCACCGCCCGGGCCCGGCCGCCCAGCGACTCCGCGTCGTCGGCCGCGTCCGCCCAACGGGCCATCAGCGAGGCCGGGGTGGCCCGGGCCAGCCCCAACTCGTCCAGCAGACGGGCGGACTGGGGGAGCGGGGTGGCCACGCGGGTGTGCCGGTCGCCGGCCGGCCCGTCGGGGCGCAGCGGGGCCATCGCCCTCGCGAACCGCTCGGCCCAGGCGGGTGAGACCGCGTCCACCGCGGCCAGGGTGCCGGGACCGAGGGGGCCCGCCGCGTCGGTGCGGGCCACCCGCAGCAGATGCAGTGCGGTCGCCACGTCCCCGCTGAGCAGGGCCACGGCCCCGCACTCCCGGAACGTCGGCGTCACCGCGCACGCCGCCTCGTAGGTCTGGGTGACCGGTGAGGTGGGCGAGGTGGGCGCCGTCTCCGCCAGGCAGATCACATGCACTCCGGCGCGCGGCCCGGCGACGGTCAGCCGCGCCACCGCGTCCCGCAGCGCGGAGCCGCCGGGATCGCCGTCCACGACGACGACCGTGTACGGCCCCGGGAAGCCGCCCCAGCCGTCGCCGTCTTCGGCGGTGAGGTCGTCGCGGGCCCAGGAGGGGCGGTGGGCGGCCTCGGCGGGCGGGGCGTCCGTGGTCGTACCGGCCAGGTTCGGGCGGTCGGCGACGGTGGCCGGTCGTCGGGGCGCGGACAGGTCCTCCACCCTGCGGAGCAGTTCCTCCACGCGGGCGGCGGCCTGTTCGCGGTCGTAGGCGAGCAGGAGGCGGCAGTCCTGGCCGTGTCCGGGGCGGACGTGCGGGAGCCAGCCGAGCCAGGACCACTCGGCCGTGCGCTCCTCCAGGGGGCGGGCCCGGTCCGCGCTGATCAGCACGATCTCCAGCAGGTCGGGGGAGTGCAGCGCGGCGAGCTGGGCCAGGACCGCGCGGGCGAGGCCGGCGAGGCGGGTGCGCGGGCCCGCGAGGCCGAGGGCGCCGGCCTCGCGCAGGTCGGCGGTGACCGGCACGGCGGGGAGCAGCCCCGGGGCGTCGGGCGCCGGGCGGTCCGCGGTGCCGAGCCGGACCGTGAGCGTCTCCGGGTGGCCGGGCCCGCGCTCCCAGAGACGGGGGCCGGGGCCGAGCGCGGTCAGCAGCAGGGCGGCGGGATCCGGCCAGGTCTCGGGCTGAGCGGGGACATCGGCCGCTGCCGGGCCGCCGACCTCGGCCGCGGGCTCGCCGTCGGCGGCCGACGGGACCTCACCACGCCCGCCGGCCAGCCGCCGGGCCCAGGCCCCGAGCCCGCCGCGCCTGCGGGCGCCGGGCAGGGCGGGGGCGTCGGTGCCGCGGAGGGGGGTGCCTTTGCGCCTCGCCGAGGGGGCGGGGCCGTCGGAGGCGTCGTCGGCCGGTGAGGCGCCGTCCGGGGACGGGCGGTGGTGCGCTGCCGCCGGATGACCGGGGGCTGCGGGCCCGGCAGGGCCGCCGCTTCGGGCGCCGGGGCCGGACGCGGGCCCGTGGGAGCCGCTTGGGGCACCGGGCCCGCCGAGAACTCCGGAGCGGCCGGCGTGGGTGTCGCCGGAGCGTTGCGTGGGGGCGGACCGGCCCGTGGCGGTGAAGCGGTCCGTGGGGGTGGGGCGGTCCGTGACGGTGGAGCCTTCCGCGGCGGCGGGGCGTTGTGGGTCACCGGAGCGTTGCGCGGGGGCGGCACCACCGCGTGGGCCGGGCAGCCCGCCGCGACCTCCGGCCGCCGCGGGGTCGTACCCGCGCCCGGTCGACGAGGGCTCGTACCCGCGTCCGGCGGACAAGGGCGGCTCGTGCCCGGATGCGGTCGCCTGCGCTCCGTCCCAGCGTCCGGCCGGGGACGGTTCGTGCCTGGATCCGGTCGGCTGCGGTCCGTCTCCGCGTCCGGCCGACGGGGGCTCGTGCCTGGGCCCGGCGGCCGGTGACCCGTCTCCGCGCCCGGCCGTCTGCGGTGCGTCCCCGCGCCCGGCGCCCGCGGGGGTCCCGCCGGCCTGTCCGGCCCCGGTCGCCGGGGTCCCGCCGCCCCACCCGGCCTGCGGCGAGCCGCCGCCCTGGCCGGCCGTCGGCAGCCCACCCCGGCTCTCGATCCTCGGCGCTTCCCCCTGCGCGGGTACGACCGGTGACTCCACCGGCCCGTGCTCCTGGCCCCCCGCCGCTCCGCCCGCGGCTCCCCAGCCCGCCGTGCCGTAGGTGTGATGGGTGCGGCCCGCGGGGCCGTTCGGGCCGTCGGCCGCAGCCGCCCCGCGCGCGGAGCCCGCGATACCGCCGGCAGCCCCGCCGGCCGCGAAGCCGCCGCTTCCGTCGTCCGCGTCCGCGCCCTCACCGCCGAGCAGCACCCGTACGCAGCCCTCCCCGTCCGGTGCCGTGTCCACCCGGGCTCCCGGTCCCCCGGACGGCGTAAGCCGCAGTGCCGATTCCCCGATGCGCAGGAGCGCTCCCGCGGCGAGACGGACCGGGCGGTCGGTGACGCGGGTGCCGTCCAGGGCCGTGCCGTTCGTGGAGTGCAGGTCGGCGACCGAGACGCGGCCGTCGGCTGCGACCGTGACGGCGCAGTGCAGCCGTGAGACGTCCGGGTCGTCGAGCGGGACGTCGGCGTCGGCGGAGCGGCCGATGGTGATCTGGCCGCCGTGCAGGAGATGGACCCCGCCCGCGTCGGGCCCGGCGATCACATGGAGCTGGGTCGGGGCGTCGTCCAGCTCGGGATGCGGCTCGGGGGCGGCCGGCGCGCCCAGGGACAGCACGGCGCCGTCGACCAGCGGGGGCTCGCCCAGGGTCCGGCGGCGGGCGTCCAGCCGCTCGGCCCCCGCGTACAGCACCACCGGGGCGCCGCTCGTCTCCCGGCCGCCCGGGCCGCTGTCACCGGTGACCGCCGAGGCCAGCGCGGAGGCCACCGCGGCCAGATCCGTGCCCGCGGGCGCCGTCACCAGCACGTCCCGGCTCACGGTCCGGCCCCGCTGCGCGGCAGGGCCCAGCGGGTCTACGACGGTCAGCCGGATCTGCATCGCCGTCAGCGGTCCCTTCTGCGCGGGCGCGGAATTCCCCCCACCGCCACGAGCACGTCGGCCAGTTCTGCTGTCGCACGCATCCTCGCACCTGCCACTGACAACGTGCCCACGCCCCGATGGTAAGTGATCTTGATTGGTCAGCTCTGCCCCCAAAAGTGCCTGACCAATACCGCGCGGGCGATCACTTGAGATCGGTCACGTCCGGACCCGGCAACCACCGGACCGAAGCGAGCGTCTTTCCATCGAACAACTGCGGGAACGTCTACGTATGGGGATACGTCCGGAACACTTATCGGCCGCCTACCGTGCGGGGGAAAGCACAGCCGGACGACAGCCCGGTGCCAGGGACCACGGCACTACAGTGGGTCGGACACAAGAACCGGACACACCAGCAAGCAGCAGGGAGCGGATGACGTGCGGCCGGTAGGCAGCAAGTACCTCCTGGAGGAGCCGCTCGGACGCGGCGCCACCGGTACCGTCTGGCGTGCCCGCCAGCGGGAGACCGCGGGCGCCGAGGCGGCCGTGCCCGGCCAGCCCGGGGAGACCGTCGCGATCAAGGTCCTCAAGGAGGAGCTCGCCAGCGACGCCGATGTCGTGATGCGGTTCCTGCGGGAGCGCTCCGTGCTGCTCCGGCTGACCCACCCGAACATCGTCCGGGTCCGTGACCTGGTCGTCGAGGGTGATTTGCTGGCCCTGGTCATGGACCTCGTCGAGGGCCCCGACCTGCACCGCTACCTGCGTGAGAACGGCCCCTTCTCGCCGGTCGCCGCCGCGCTGCTGACCGCCCAGATCGCCGACGCACTCGCCGCCAGCCACGCCGACGGCGTCGTGCACCGCGACCTGAAGCCCGCCAACGTGCTGCTCCAGCAGTACGACGGCCAGATGCATCCGCTGCTGACCGACTTCGGCATCGCCCGGCTCGCCGACTCCCCGGGCCTGACCCGCACCCACGAGTTCGTCGGCACGCCCGCGTACGTGGCGCCGGAGTCCGCCGAGGGCCGCCCGCAGACCTCCGCCGTCGACATCTACGGCGCCGGCATCCTGCTGTACGAGCTGGTCACCGGCCGCCCGCCGTTCTCCGGCGGCAGTGCCCTCGAAGTCCTCCACCAGCACCTCAGCGCCGAGCCGCGCCGCCCGTCCACGGTTCCCGACCCGCTGTGGACCGTCATAGAGCGCTGCCTGCGCAAGAACCCCGACGACCGGCCCAGCGCCCAGAACCTCGCGCGCGGCCTGCGCGTCGTCGCCGAGGGCGTCGGCGTGCACGCGAACTCCGCGCAGATCGCCGCCGCCGAGGGGGTAGGCGCGCTGCTGGCCCCCGACCCGGCGCCGACGGCCGTACCGGGGTCGGCCGACCCCACGCAGGTGCTGCCGAACACCGGCGCGGGCGGGTCGTACGACCCGAACGCGGTGACCAGCTTCCTCCCGCACACCGGCGGCCCGACGGGCGCCGCCGACCCGACCGCCGTGCTGCCGAACACCGGCGCCGCCGACCCGACGGCCGTCATGCCGCCGATGCCCCAGGGACAGCCGGGCCAGCCGCAGCCGGAGCAGCCGCACCCCTGGCAGACCCAGCTCCGCGCGGCCCGCGACCGCAACGAGCAGACGCAGGTCCAATACCTCGACCCGAACGAGGACCCGCTGCGCCGTCGCCCGCAGCGCCAGGTGGCCCGGCCGGAGCAGCAGCCGCCGCGCCAGGCCCCGCAGCAGCAGCCGGTACGCCGGCCGCAGCCGCGCGGGCAGCAGGGCGGCGGGTACGGCCAGCAGGGCGGGTACGGGCAACAGCAGCCCGCCGGGTACGGCCACCAGCCGCAGCAGTACGCCCCGCCGCAGCAGCCCCAGCGGCCGCAGCAGCCCCAGCGGCCGCAGCAGCGCTATGCGCCCCCGGCCGCCCCCGCCGAGCCGCAGCGGGCTCCGCGCGAGCCGCGGCAGCGCAGCGCCAACCCGATGAAGATCCCCGGCCTCGGCTGCCTCAAGGGCTGCCTGTTCATGGTCGTCATCCTGTTCGTCGCGGGCTGGCTGATCTGGGACCTCACCCCGGTGCACACGTGGGTGGGGGAGGGCAGGGGCTACTGGAGCCAGCTGAGCGACTGGACGAAGACGGTCAGCAACTGGATCGGCAACCTCGGCAACGGCTCCGGCGGCGGCTCCGGCGGCGGCAACTGACCGCGACTCTGGGGATTTGTCGACACCTGGCGGGTGATTTCCGCCTCCGTGGTGAAGGTTGGCTCATCGGACGCGTACTTTTGTCGGCAACACGCGTCTGTAGGAGCAGTCTTGGCACGGAAGATCGGCAGCCGGTACACCGCCAACCAGATCCTGGGGCGGGGCAGCGCCGGCACGGTGTGGCTGGGCGAGGGGCCGGAAGGGCCCGTCGCCATCAAGCTGCTGCGCGAGGATCTGGCTTCCGACGAGGAGCTGGTGGGCCGCTTCGTGCAGGAGCGAACGGCCCTGCTGGGCCTTGAGCACCCCAACGTGGTGTCCGTCCGCGACCTCGTCGTCGACGGCAACGACCTCGCCCTCGTCATGGACCTGGTCCGGGGCACCGATCTGCGCACCCGCCTGGAGCGGGAGCGGCGCCTCGCGCCCGAGGCCGCCGTGGCGATCGTCGCGGACGTCGCGGACGGGCTGGCGGCGGCGCACGCCGCGGGCGTGGTCCACCGGGACGTGAAGCCGGAGAACGTCCTGCTCGACATGCAGGGCCCGCTCGGCCCCGGCGGGGCCCACCCCGCCCTGCTGACCGACTTCGGCGTGGCCAAGCTGATCGACTCCCCGAAGCGGACCCGTGCCACGAAGATCATCGGTACGCCGGACTACCTGGCGCCGGAGATCGTCGAGGGCCTGCCGCCCCGGGCCTCGGTGGACATCTACGCCCTGGCGACGGTCCTGTACGAGCTCCTCGCGGGCTTCACCCCGTTCGGCGGCGGCCACCCCGGCGCGGTCCTGCGCCGTCACGTGACCGAGACCGTCGTCCCCCTCCCCGGTATCCCCGAGGAGCTGTGGCAGCTGCTCGTGCAGTGCCTGGCGAAGGCGCCGGCCTCCCGGCTGCGGGCGTCCGAGCTGGCCGCGCGGCTGCGGGAGCAGCTGCCGACGCTGGCGGGGATGCCGCCACTGGACGTCGACGAGCCGGATACGGAGGCGTCGGAGGAGGCCGCCGAGGAGACGGCCGCCGCTCCGGCCGCGGAGGAGCAGCGGGTACGGCGACGGGGGGCCGTCTCCCTGGTGCCGGGCGCCAAGCCGGACTCCAACCGGGACACGCACACGTCGATGAGGGTGCCGGGTCCCGACGAGCTGGCCGGCGGCGCGCGGGGCACGGCCAGGGTGCCGAGGGCGTCCGGGGCGCCGCGACCGGGCTCGGCCCGGCACAAGGCGGCGGCCCGGCGGCGCAGGGTGACGCTGGGCGTGGCCGGGGTCGTGCTGGCGGCGGCGGTGGGCGTCGGCGCGTGGCTGGCGAGCTCCGGCGACGACTCCCCACCCCAGGACACCCACAGCACCTCGACCCCGTGACCCTCCGGCCGCCCGACTGACCCGGCGACCGCGGTCCCCGGGCACCCCGCCCCACCCGGCGGGTGCGGCGGGGTGCCGGTGGCCGGGCGCTGTGTGCTTGGCGGAGCCGTTACGCTGGGAGGCGTGGCAGTCGTCGATGTATCCGAAGAGCTCAAGTCCCTCTCCTCGACCATGGAGTCGATCGAGGCCGTTCTGGACCTCGACAAGCTGAGGGCAGACATCGCCGTGCTCGAGGAGCAGGCGGCCGCGCCGTCCCTGTGGGACAACCCGGACGAGGCGCAGAAGATCACCAGCAAGCTCTCCCACCTCCAGGCCGAGGTCAGGAAGGCGGAGGCGCTGCGCGGGCGGATCGACGATCTCTCGGTGCTGTTCGAGATGGCCGAGGAGGAGGACGACCCGGACACCCGTGCCGAGGCCGACTCCGAGCTCGCCGCCGTCAAGAAGGCGCTGGACGAGATGGAGGTGCGGACGCTGCTCAGCGGGGAGTACGACTCCCGCGAGGCGCTCGTGAACATCCGCGCGGAAGCGGGTGGCGTCGACGCCGCCGACTTCGCCGAGAAGCTGCAGCGGATGTACCTGCGCTGGGCGGAGCAGAAGGGCTACAAGACCGAGGTCTACGAGACGTCGTACGCGGAAGAGGCCGGCATCAAGTCGACCACCTTCGCCGTGCAGGTGCCGTACGCCTACGGGACGCTCTCGGTCGAGCAGGGCACCCACCGGCTGGTGCGGATCTCCCCCTACGACAACCAGGGCCGGCGCCAGACCTCCTTCGCGGGCGTGGAAGTCCTCCCCGTCGTCGAGACGACCGACCACATCGAGATCGACGAGTCCGAGCTGAGGGTGGACGTGTACCGGTCCTCCGGGCCCGGCGGGCAGGGCGTCAACACCACCGACTCCGCGGTGCGCCTCACCCACATCCCCACCGGCATCGTCGTCTCCTGCCAGAACGAACGGTCGCAGATCCAGAACAAGGCGACCGCGATGAACGTCCTCCAGGCCAAGCTCCTGGAGCGGCGCCGGCAGGAGGAGCAGGCCAGGATGGACGCCCTCAAGGGCGACGGCGGCAACTCCTGGGGCAACCAGATGCGTTCGTACGTCCTGCACCCGTACCAGATGGTCAAGGACCTGCGTACGGAGTACGAGGTCGGCAACCCCGAGGCCGTCTTCAACGGCGAGATCGACGGCTTCCTGGAGGCCGGAATTCGCTGGCGCAAGCAGCAGGAGAAGTAACTTTGTCGACTTGCCCATGGCGAGTCGGCCGATACGAGAACTGCCGCCCCCGGGGCGCCAGTTCTCGTATATCCGGGCCACGCCGGGGCTATGTCTGGGTTTTACATCACACTCACAGGCTTCAACTCCCCGCATTCGGCGCGCAACTGGACATCGCGCCCGCAACGGCCTTGACGTTGCTTTGAAAAATGGGAAGGGTGAAGCGTGGCGTGCGTATCTTTGGGGCGCATGAGAACCGGGGGGCTTGCGTATCCGTAGCTATCCCCGTAGAGCACAGCCCCAGCGCCGCCAACCTGACATTCAGCTACTGGGGGTAGCAACCAGATGACCAAGAAGACACGGATCCGGGTCGCGCGGATAGCCGCCTGCGCCGTGATCGCCGCCGGTGCCTCGCTGACCGCTGCCGGCGCGGCCTCCGCCCTCTCCATCGGCGTCGAGGCCAACGAGGACGGTCTGACCGCCACTGTCAACACCGCCGGCGACGACCCGACCGACGACCCCACCGGGATCCCGACCGGCCCGGCCACCAGCGAGCCGCCCACGAGCGAGCCGCCGACCAGTGAGCCGCCGACCAGCGAGCCGCCCTCCGAGTCCTCGGAGCCCTCGGACGAGCCGACTCAGCCGACCGACGAGCCCACCGAGCCGACGGACGAGCCGACCAGCGACAACCCGACCGACGGCAGCGGCACGGGCACCGGTGGCGGCAACAACACCGGCACCGACGGCAACTCCGGCACCTCCGCGCAGGAGGAGGGCTCCTCCGCCCTCACCGACACCGGTTCGGACACCTCGAACACCCAGGCCCAGGGCGGCGGCGACCAGCTCGCCGAGACCGGTGCCGCGCAGACCGGCTTCCTGGTCGTCGGTGCCGCCACGATGATCGCCGGCGGCATCGGCTTCCGTATCCTGCCGCGTCTCATGGGCGGCCGCGGCGGCGCCGCCGCCTGACGGTAGCCGTCCGCTCACAGAGCGCATGCGTCACCTACGGCGAAGGGGCCCGGGCCACAGCGCCCGGGGCCGGGGGGGGGGGTTTGTGGGGGTAGCCCGGGGGGTGGCGGTGTCGGTGGCGCGGGGGGGGGTTGGGGCCGCAGGGCCCCCGGCGGGGGCAGTTACCC